>PLIC01000204.1 GCA_003139995.1 Candidatus Acidiflorens stordalenmirensis
TCGCACGAAACATATCGGACCCGGGGCGCTCCGAGTTCCATGAGAGAACGGATGACCGCTGAGCCGGCGCCGATGCGTGGAGGGTCAAGCACGACCAATTCAGGTCTATTTCGCACCGGCCGGCTTCCCAGGTAGTCCTCGGTTCGCGCCCCGGCCGCTTTCACGTTCGCAGGGACATTCTGCACAAAGTCGCTATGCGATGTCTGTGACGCCTCTACACCAAGAATGTGACGAAAACTCCGCGCCAAGGCCACCGAAAACAATCCCACTCCGGCATAGAGGTCGAGTGCGAAGTCCCCGCTCGCATTGCCGGTCACTACCGAAATCAGCTCGTCGATCAAATGACGATTCACCTGGAAGAAGGCTCCCGCGCTGACCTGAAATGGGTGGTTCTTGGTTCGATAGCGAATTGCCTTCGCGCCCGATTGCGCCAGCGATTTCGGATTTATCGGCGCTTCATCTTCGATTCGTTGCTCCAAAGATCGTCGCCGCGAAGAGAAAAACGTCACGCCGCTGATTTCCGGCAACTCGCGCTCAATCGCCTCTGCCCAGCGCAATAAATCTTTCTTGTCCGCCTCGCGCCCACAGAATGCCCAGGCCAGCAGACGCTCATCCGCCGCGTCCGCGAACAGCTCGATCTCTTCAACTGCCGCCGGACAGTTCAATCCGCCGAGCTCAAGCAAACGCGCCATCACCCGATTGAGCAGCGGCGAGCTGATCGGACATTCGCGCACCAGAAGAAATTCGTGCGAGCCGAACTGAAAGTACCCCAGCGCAAACTCCGGCGCAGTTCGCACCTGCAGCCGCGTCCGGTTGCGGTAGTTCCATGGAGGAGAAGCATGCAGGCGAATCTCGGATTTCGGCTCGATCTTTATTTTTGCAATCCGCCGCAGCGTCTCGCGCAGAATTTCAGCCTTGAACTCCAGTTGCCGCTCGTAGGGAATGTGCTGGTAGTGGCATCCGCCGCATTGCCGGAAGTACGGGCAGCGAGCTTCGACGCGATCGGGCGAGGCGTCGATCAACTGCGCCACCGAGCCTCGCGCGAACCCAAGCTTCACTTGCCGGATCTCGGCCTTAACCCGTTCCCCCGGCAGCACAAACGGTACGAACACCGCCATACTGCGCCCGTCCGCACCGGCCGGCGTCCGCGCCAGCCCATCGCCGCCGTAAATCAGTTTTTCGATGGAAAGAAGCAAGTCGTAAGTGTAGCGCGGGCACTCCCGCCCGCGCCCGACGCTGCGAGCTTTCAACATCTCACTTTTCGCGGACGTATCTTCGCAAGTAGTTTGGGCGGACATGAGTGTCCGCCCCACGCAATCTCAGTGCATGTAGAACAAACTCAGCCGTGGCACGCCGCAGCGCTCCAGCAATCGTTTATGTACGTACTGCTTGTGCAACTGTTCAACCTGCGACGCCGTCATGTTGCGCCGGTAGGGAGCAATATCCCGATCCGCTTCGGCGCGAACCTGCACCAAATCTTCATCCGGAGTAGCGGCCATCAACACTGCGAACAGCTTTTCCTCTAGCACGGTCAGCCGCCGCTCCAAATCCTCCAACCGCGGAAGCTTCCCAGTACTCTCGATGGTCTCGGCCATCTCACGCAGCGACGCCGCTTCTTCCCGTGCCAGCGCTCCAGTCGCGAATCCCGCGCGCTCCGGCAGCTTCGCTTTTTCGAGCTTTTCGGCATTCCCGCGCAAGAACGCCGCAATCTGCGCCGCTTCAAATCCGGGCTCCCGCTGAGCTTTTTCTTCGCCGGTCGCGCCCACCGCCGCTTCCTTCATATCTTCCGCCGCAGCTAGCACGGCCTGCGAGCAGTACGCCAGGCTGTTCACCTTTTTCGATTTCGAGGGACGCCGATCGTACTTGTCAAACGCGTTGTCCACCCCACGGAGCACGGCTTCCAGCGGCACGCCCGCAGTTTTCCAGGTCTCAATCAGAGCCCAATCGAGCGTCGAAAGCAGCAGGTGAGTCCCTCGCCGCCGCAGATAATGCTCTTCGATTTCCGTGAAGTAATTGAAGTAATTTTCCACGACAGGTTTCTAGAGAGGTCAAAGGTCAGAGGTCAGATTGCAGAGGTAAAACCTTTGGTTCTAAAATCTGCAATCTGACCTCTGACCTCTCACCTCGTTTTAGAAGACTTCGGCGAGGGCCACGGTTTCGCATCGGCATTCACGGGCTTGGCCGGCGTCGGCGTCCTTGCCGCTTTCGGCGCGGCTTCGCGGCGGAGGGAGGACAACTGGTTTCGATCCCATACGATGCGCAGCCCATCGAGAGTGAGGAACTCGTCCACTTCTTTAATGAAGTGGGAAGCGGTGCCAATCAGCGCGCCCAGTCCGCCCGTTGCAATCACGCGCGTCTCCGCGCCCAGCTCATCCACCAGCCGCTCTAGGATGCCGTCGACCAGGCCGAGATACCCGTAGTAAAGCCCCGACTGCAAACTGCCGACAGTGTTCGATCCAATCACCCGCGCCGGCTTGCGAATCTCTACCCGCGGCAGTCGCGCCGTGCGCTGAAACAGAGCGTCCGCCGAGATCCCAATCCCCGGACAAATCACGCCGCCCATGTACTCGCCCTTCTTCGAAATGCAGTCGAAGGTCGTCGCCGTGCCGAAGTCCACAATCACGCAGGGCCCGCCGTATTTCTCAAACGCCGCCACCGCGTTCACGATCCGGTCGGCGCCCACTTCCGCGGGATTGTCGTACAACACCGGCATGCCCGTCTTCACGCCCGGCTCGATGAACAACGGCTTGGTGTTGAAATAGCGCTCGCACACCTGCCGCAGCACGGAATCGAGCGGCGGCACCACCGATGAAATCACGATCCCATGCACGTCCGAAACTTCCAGGTTGGCCATCGAGAAAAGGTTGCGGAAGATTACTCCATACTCGTCGACCGTACGGGTCAGATGCGAACCGACGCGCCAGTTCGCAACCAGCCGCTCGTAACGCGCCGCTTCCGTGCCGGTCACATCCTCGCCCGGACGGTGCGCCACCTGCGCAAAGATGCCCAGTACCGTATTCGTATTTCCGACATCAATCACTAGCAGCATAGGGGAATTTGTAATTTCTAATTGGTAATTTGTAATTGGAAAAGCCGCCGCTCTTAAATTTCAAATTACCAATTACCAATTACAAATTGCCAATAACCCGCACCGTTCCACTCACCACCGTCCGCAAGCCGTCCGCCGTTCTTACCCGCAAAAATCCACGCTCATCCAATCCCTCGGTAACACCCGCCAGGTCGCCGTTCTCTCCGATGCTAACTTTTCTGCCGCGCACCGACGAGGAGCTCAGCTCGAACTGGCGCAGGATCGCATCTCGCGCTCCCGCATCCTCGATCAAACTGCGATACTCCCGGTCGAGCGATTTTAAGAAAGCGGCGCAGAGCTCCACGCGCGACCACTCGGTGCCGGTCTCGATCCGCAACGAAGTCGCAGTTTCTCGCAGTTCAGCCGGAAACTTCACATGGTTCACGTTGATCCCCACCCCCACCACCAGATGGCGCACTCGCGTTGCCTCGGCATTCATCTCCGTGAGAATGCCGCAGAACTTCTTGCCGCCAAGCAGCAGATCGTTCGGCCATTTCAGATCCAGCAGAAGCTGCGGCGCAATCTCCGCCACCGCCGCGCGCACCGCCAGCCCTGCGGCCAGCGAAAAAATCAGCGCATCCGAAGGCGGCATCGCCGGACGCAGGATCACCGAGCAGTAGATGCCCGCCGACCGCGCCGAATGCCAGGTGTGCGCGCCGCGTCCGCGTCCGGCCAACTGCTCTTCGGCGAGAAATACGCTGCCTTCTGGCGCGCCTTCCGCTGCGGCTTGCATCGCCTCCAAATTGGTCGAGCCGATTTTGTAATAGTGATGGACCTGCTTGGCAAAATTCCTGCCGAAGATCGTGCCCTTCAACAGCGGCGCCAACATCTCGGGCAGCAGCAAGTCTGGAACCGCGCGCAGTTGATAGCCTGTCGCCGGATGTCCGGCAACATCCACGCCCAAGCCGCGCAGTTGCTGAATCAGCCGCCAAACTTCCGACCGGCTCGTCCCGATCTCTTCGGCAATCTTGGTGCCGCTGACGACAACGATAGCGTGGTCCATGAGCAGGCGCACGATGCGGCCCAGGCGCACGTCGGTCGCCTTGTGCACGGACAGCAGGCTGCGAGTTTTCGTGGAAGTGGAGATGGAGGGATTATAAACAGTCGGGTCGTTTGCTGTACGCTATTCGTCGTTCGCCGACGGCCTTGGTTATGCGAACAGCGAGCGACGTACAGCGAGCCGCCGGCGACCCAACCCTATGCCGGAGTGACTCTCAAACTCATATCCACCGCTGTCGATGAATGCGTCAGCGCCCCCACCGAGATGAAATCCACACCGGTCTCGGCGTACGAGCGCACGTTCTCGAGAGTGATTCCGCCGGCGCACTCCAGCGGAATCCGCCGCTGCTGGTTCGAACAAACGCGCGAACAAATCTCGACCGCCTTGCGCACATTCTCAACGCTCATATTGTCGAACAGGATCACCTCCGCCCCGTGCTCCAGCGCCTGCTGCAGTTCTTCGATCGACCGCACTTCAATCTCGATCGGCTGCCGGCCGCGCCGGTTGCGGATCGCGCGCTCCAGCGCCGGCATCGCGCCCCCGGCCAAGGCGATGTGATTGCTCTTAATCAACACGCCGTCGGAGAGATCGAGCCGGTGATTCTGCCCGCCGCCGCAACGCACCGCGTACTTGTCAATAACACGCAGGCCGGGCGCCGTCTTACGGGTATCGAGAATCCGCGCGCGCGTACCCTCCACCGCATCCACAAACTTGCGGGTCGTGGTCGCGATTCCGGCCATCCGCTGCAGAAAATTCAGGATCACTCGCTCACACGACAGAATCACCCGCGCGTTATGAGTGATCACTGCGATTTGCTGCCCCGGGTGCGCGCGGATGCCATCAAAAATCGAAGGATGGCTGGTTACCTCGTAATGCGAAGTGACGGCCCCGTCGAGCGCCGCATAGACGTCGAGAATTCGCGGAACGCATCCAAGGCCAGCCAGAATGCACTCCTGCTTGGCAATAATCGTGGCCGCGGCGCGCTGGTTGGGATCGATGCAGGCGTAGCTGGTCGCATCGCTCGTGGCCCGATCTTCGGCCAGCGCGTTCTCGATCATCGCGGTAATGCGTCGTGAATTCCAGTCCATGTTCGTGTCGGTCGATATTCGTGTAGGGACGGGCACCCTCGCCCGTCCATGCTCGCGTAGGGGCGGGTGCCCTCACCCGCCCAGCGGCTCGAAGAGCCGCTGTTTCGCTTCGCTCGACTGGACGGCCGAGGGCGGCCGTCCCTACGCAAGCTCTTTCAACTTCGCCAACGTCTTCTCCCGCAGCACCCTCAGTTCTTCCGCTCGCGTCTTCAGGCCCTCCACCACCTTCGCCGGAGCCTTCGCCAAAAATTGTTCATTCGAAAGCTGCCGCTGACCGTTGGCCTGCTCTTTCTCAATCTTCTCCAATTCCTTCGTTAGACGCTCGCGCTCGGCCGCAACGTCAATCTTTTTTTCATAGATCGCATGCACATCGAACCGCGACGTGCTGCGCGCGCCCGGCAATTTCTCGAGCGAAATGTCGACGAACGTCATCTTGTCCACACTCGCCAGCCGCTCGACCGCGCCGCGATTCTGCTCGATCATCGCGCGAATCTCGGGTTCATGTGCAAACACCTCAATCGGCACCTTGACCTTAGGTTCGACTTTCAATTCCGCCCGCAGATTGCGCACGCTGACGATGAGGTCTTGCAGGATCGCCATCTCCGTTTCCGCTTTCAGATCGATCTGCTTTTCATCCGCCGCCGGATACGCCGCCAGCGCAATCGACTTCAGCGGAGGTTTGCCGTCGTACATCGCGTGCCAGATTTCTTCCGTGATGAACGGCATCACCGGGTGCAGCAGCCGCAACGACGCCTCGAACAGATTGACCAGGTTCGCACATGCAACTCGCGCCGCTCGCGTGTGGGGACGGGGCTCTGCCCCGTCCAAGGCGGGTCGGAGACCCGCCCCCACAACTTCCTCATTCAGTCGCGGCTTGATCAGCTCGATGTACCAGTCGCAGAACTCCGCCCAGAAAAAATCGTAAATGCGATTCGCCGCCTCATCGAAACGATACGTTGTCAGAGACTCGTTGACGTCCTTCGCCGCCCGATTGAAGCGCGAAAGAATCCAGCGGTCTTCGAGGGTCTGCGCGTGGAATCCCGCAATGCCCGCGTGGGGAGGGCTTGTGGAGAGCCGGGCGCCCCGCGAGCCTGCCCTGAGCGAAGCCGAAGGGTCCCCGGGGCGCAGGCCTGGCTCCACTCTATCCACGTTCATGAACATGAAGCGCGCCGCGTTCCAAATCTTGTTGGCAAAATTCCGATAGCCCGCCGTGCGACTTTCGCTGAACGCTATATCGGTCCCCGGCGCAGCCATCGCCGCCAGGGTGAAGCGCGTCGCGTCCGTTCCGTACTGTCCGATCACCTCCAGCGGATCGAGCACATTCCCCTTCGTCTTCGACATCTTTTGCCGGTCGGCGTCGCGCACCAGCGCATGAATATAGACATTGCGGAACGGAACGCTGTCGTTCTTCTTCTCCGCCCAGCCGCTCGCCTTCTTGATCGCCGCATCCTGCTCGTGCCCCGCCATGAAGTGGCAGCCGAACATGATCATGCGCGCCACCCAGAAGAACAGGATTTCGTAAGCCGTAATCAGCAGCGTCGTCGGATAGAAAACTTGCGCATCGCGCGTTTTTTCCGGCCAGCCCAAAGTCGTGAACGGCAGCAGGCCGGATGAGAACCAGGTGTCGAGCACGTCCGTATCCTGCTCCAGCCTTGCGCTGCCGCATTTCGGACACTTTGCCGGTGTCTCGCGCGCAACAATCACGTCCACGTCCGGGCAATCCTTGCAGTGCCACACCGGAATCCGGTGCCCCCACCACAGCTGCCGCGAGATCGTCCAGTCGTGGATGTTGTACATCCAGTTCAAATAAATCTGCTTGTAGTTCTCCGGCGTGATCGTGATCTCGCCCGATTCCACCGCCGCAATCGCCTTCTTTGCCAGCGGCTCAATCTTCACGAACCACTGCTCCGATAGTCGCGGTTCCACCGCCGTGCCGCAGCGGTCGCACTTGCCCAGCGGCAGCGTGTAATCCTTCTCCGCGACCAGGAAGCCCTGCTCTTTCAGATCCGCCAGCACTGCCTCGCGCGCCGCGTAACGATCCAGACCCTTATATGGCCCCGCATTCTCGTTCATGCGCGCGTGCAGATCCATCACGTGGATCTGCGCCAGGTTGTGCCGTTTTCCCGCCTCGAAATCGTTCGGATCATGCGCCGGCGTGATCTTCACCGCGCCCGTGCCAAACTCCGGCTTCGCAATCTCATCGAGAATGATGGGAATCTCCCGCTGCATCAGCGGCAGCAGCACTTTCTTCCCGTGCAGATGCGTGTAACGCTCATCGGTAGCGTTCACCGCAACCGCCGTATCGCCCAGCATCGTCTCCGGACGCGTCGTCGCTACGGTGATGAATTCATTCGTGCCAATCACGGGATAACGAATCTCCCACAGCTTCCCCGCCACCTCTTCGTGCTTCACCTCAAGATCCGAAATCGCCGTCTCGCATCGTGGACACCAGTTCACGATGTACTTCCCGCGATAAATCAATCCCTCTTCGTACAGCCGGACGAATACCTCGCGCACCGCGCGCGAAAGGTTCTCGTCCATGGTGAAGTATTCGCGTCCCCAATCGACCGACGCGCCCAGCCGCTTCATCTGGTCGAGGATCGCGCCGCCATACTCGCGCTTCCATTCCCACACGCGCTCCACAAATTTCTCGCGGCCCAGCTCGCGCCGCTTCTTGCCTTCTTTCGCAAGTTGGCGCTCGACCATCATCTGCGTTGCGATGCCCGCATGGTCCGTACCCGGCAGCCATAGCGTGATAAACCCGCGCATGCGATGCCAGCGCACGAGAATATCCATCTGCGTCTGGTTCAGCATGTGCCCCATGTGCAGCCGCCCCGTCACATTCGGCGGCGGCAACAGCATGGTGAACACCGGTCGCGGATCTCCAGTCGCCGGCGTCTCCACGTGAAACAGTTTTTCCCGGACCCAATACTCGGCCCAGCGCGCTTCAATCGCGCCCGGTTCGTAAGCTTTCGGCAATTCGTGCGGCATGTTTTGATGGCACTCAGCAATCAGCATTCAGCCAATGACGAGAATGCATCTCCACAGACCTGAGCGAGAAATACTCAGCGCCGAGTGCGAACGGCTGAGTGCTGAGAGCTAGACTTTTGATCTTACAGGCGCAAGAAAAGAAGGGTCAAACAGCATTAGGGGTAGTGTATGGCGACGGCAAAAGTGCTACACGTTACCATTTGGTAATATCCGTGGGAAACGCGAGTGAGGTGGGGCCGGGGCGCGCGCGCGAGTGGAGCGGGGCGCGGCGAGCGGGCGAGTGGAGCGGGTGGGATAGCAATTCTCAGTGAGTGTAATTGATTCCATGAC
>PLIC01000198.1 GCA_003139995.1 Candidatus Acidiflorens stordalenmirensis
CCGAACTCGGGAACCCGACGAATGGTGAATGACTACATGACTGGGCAGACAATCTCGGTCAACGGTGGCTGGTATATGAGCTAGTCCCACCAAATCCGCTCAGTTGCCCGGCTGCATGGCAACACCCTGACGCTTTCATTATGGATGCGACAACAAGGGACCCCAGTGGGGAGATACGCTCACCTTGTTGGGTGATTAGAGTCATAGCGGGGCGAGGAGCAAGGCGGATACTGTGAACAGTGACATGAAAGCAAACTGGTGGGCGCTATCGGGCTGAAGACGCATGCGGTCGCCCTCACGTGGGCGGACGCGGCACGGCAACGGGCAATACAGTTCAAACCGGGTCGATGGGGGTGTGTAGTATCCGTGTTTGCCACGGTCGCCGCCAAAGGGCGGGTCGGAGCCTTCGACCGCCAGACTTATGGGTGCTGGGGCGGCGGCGTGGGTCTCGGGTTCGGCAACTGCTACAAGACCTTCCCCGGAGGCATCGACGGGTTCTGCCATTTCCTCGCCGGAGGGAATGACCATTCCGAAGAAGGACACCGCGTGGGGGAACAGACCGCAGGATGGGGCGACCGACACTTTGCGGACGATTTCTCGCACGGTGAGCGCTACCTCAAGAATGCAGATGTCACCGGCCGTTTCCTTGAAACCATGCCAATGCGCGACATTCCGGCGCAGTACGTCATCGTGAAGCCGCTTGACCTTGCGGAACCCGAACAGGAAGACATCAAGAGCGTCACGTTTTTCGTCGATTCCGACCAACTCTCCGCACTCGTGGTTTTGGCGAACTATACGGAGCCCGATCTTGAAAATGTTGCAGTTCCATGGGGCGCAGGCTGCCAGATCATGGGCATCTTCGCCTATCGCGAACTGGATCGAAAGCATCCCCGCGCCTTGGTGGGGATGACCGACTTGTCGGCACGGCTGAATGTCCGCGCATCCCTCGGGAGCAACGTCTTGTCCTTCACGATGCCGTGGCCGTTGTTTCTGAGTATGGAGCAGAACGTGGAGGGCAGCTTCCTACAACGCAGGACGTGGGCGGAACTTCATCGCCACTGAGTGTTGGGTCGAGGCTGCGGAAGGCATCAGGGGCATTGTGCGAATTCTGCTCATCTCGACAGCAAACAACGCAGGCAGTATTGTGCCTTTACCGTTGGGGCTCGCCTGTGTCGCGGCTGCGACCGAACGGGCTGGGCATCACGTGCGATTGCTCGCGCTGGGCTCGGATGCCGATTGCGAGAACGATGTTCGGAAAGCGATAAAACAGTTTGCACCGGACGTGATCGGCGTCTCGGTCAGAAACATCGATGACCAGAACATGCAATTGCCGCACTTTTTGCTCGGGAGCTTAAAGCAGGTCGTTGCGGTCTGCCGTGCCGCATCGTCGTCGCCAATCGTCCTGGGTGGGGCTGGTTACAGCATCTTTCCCGAAAGCGCCTTAGCGTACTTGGGTGGCGACATGGGTATTCGCGGCGAAGGAGAAACCGCTTTCCCGGCACTGCTCTCATGGCTTGAGCAAGGCGCTCAATCTCCACCGCCACCTGCCATGCATTTCCCCAATGGCTCACACTCACCCAGGGCATTCGCACCCGCCCTCGATGATTTTCTTTTGCCTGAACCGCGATTCTGGCTAGATTTTCCCGGCAGCACGGAAATGCGGATTCCAGTCCAGAGCCGACGCGGTTGTCCATTGGATTGCATCTACTGCTCAACCAGCCTCATCGAAGGAAGACCAGTCCGCAGGCGGTCTCCAGAGTCGGTGGTTGAGTGGCTAACGACACTGCGCCACGGTGGCTTCCGTCATTTCCATTTTGTCGATAACACGTTTAACCTGCCGCCATCCTATGCCAAGGATTTATGTCGCAAGCTCATTGACTCTGAACTCGGTCTGGACTGGTGGGGGATCATTTACCCGAAGTGGGTGGATGCCGAACTGGCGGAATTGATGGCAAAGGCGGGTTGCACTCAAGTAAGCCTTGGGTTCGAGAGCGGTTCCGAAACGATGTTGCCGCAGCTTAATAAACGGTTCACCTGTAGAGAGGCCAGGGAGATTTCGGACATTTTGGCTGGCGTGGGAATTGAGCGTTACGGCTTTTTGTTGCTCGGAGGGCCGGGGGAAACAAGGGAAACAGTCGACGAAAGCTTGGAATTTGCTGATAGCCTGCGTCTGGACGCACTAAAGATCACGGTCGGACTGAGAATTTATCCAGAAACCCCGTTAGCATCCACTGCTTTAGAAGAGGGGCTTATCACACCAGAGGACAATCTGCTTTTCCCGCATTTCTATATCAGTCCATTGGTTCGGGATTGGCTGCCGGACCGCATAGCGCGTCGGGAATCCGATCAGGGATGAACGAGGATTCGGCACGAGTTTGCAATGCTAACTGACGACGCACCTCGTGCCTGCTTAACTGCTTCACCCAGCCTCTTCCGATGCCCTGGCTGCCGCCTCACTGGCTGGAAGCGTAGGATCCCAGTGGGAGGCGTTGAGACGTTTGCCAGTAAAGTCACTAGAGTCGTTCGACACCAACCAAAGCAACGGCGGGACCATAATCTCGGGAGAGATTAACCGTGCCCGTACTTCCGGTGGAACTTCGTCCGGGATCATTCCCGTCATACTCGCGCCGCCGGGGAGGAGCGCATTCACCGTTGTACCGGTTCCGGCAAGATCCTGCGCCCAGATAACCGTCTCCGATTCCAGCGCGGCCTTCGAGGGTCCATAAGGAGAGAAGCCGCGCCGTCGCATCGTGTCGTAATTTACCGAGATGTTGATGATCCTGCCCCACCCTCGCGAAATCATACCCGGTACGACTGCGCGGGACATGAAGAAAGGACCGTTCACGTTGGTGTGGATGACCATCTGCCAGACCTCCGGGTCCGCATCCCAAAAGCGGGAAGGCTCGCTCAAGAAGCGCTCGGAGATATAGCGCATACCGCGGCCGGCATTGTTCACAAGCACGTCGATGGGACCGAGGCGATCTTCCACCTGCCTGACGAGAGCAGTGCATGCGGGTTCGCTGCTGACGTCGGCCAGAACGGGATGGATTTGCCCAAGCCTGGCCGTCTTCGCAACGGCATCGATTTCATCGCGATTCCGCGCGGCGGTGATGGCGACACGGAAGCCTGCACGGGCCAGACCCAGAGCCATAGCCCGTCCCAACCCACGGCCACCGCCAGTGACGACAGCTACTTTGGCTTGGTCGACCATGCCTAGAGATTGATGGTTCGCATACCCTGCTCGTGGTAACGATCTCCGGCGGTTGCGCCCAACGGGAATGCCTCATCCAGACGGCGGAGATTTTCGGCGGCAAGCTGAACGTTCAGCGCCCCGAGGTTCTCTTCCAGGTACCGCACATGTCTAGTCCCGGGGATCGGAATAATGTCTTTACCCCGTGAGAGTACCCAGGCAAGTGCCAACTGTGCAGGAGTAGAGCCGATCTGTTTCGCCATTTGCTTCACCGCCTCGGCGAGACGAAGATTACGCTGGAAATTTTCGCCCACAAAGAGCGGGTGGTAACGCCGCCAGTCGTCCTCGGCGAAATCCTCCTCTTTCTGGAAGCGCCCGGTCAGGAAGCCACGACCAAGCGGACTGTAGGCTACGAAGGCAATGCCCAGACTGCGGCACGTTTCCAGAATCCCACTCTCGGGATCGCGCGACCAGAGCGAATACTCCGTTTGTAACGCCGCAATGGGGTGCACCGCGCTCGCGCGGCGGATGGTCGCGGGAGCGGCCTCCGACAGGCCGAGGAAACGAACCTTGCCCTCTTTGACGAGATCAGCCATCGCTCCTACGGTTTCTTCGATCGGCGTCTTGGGATCGACACGGTGCTGATAGTAGACATCAATGTGATCGATTCCCAACCGCTTCAAGCTTGCGTCGCAAGCCTGACGGATGTATTCGGGTTTGCCATTCACCTCCAGAAACTCGCCTTTTGTTCCGCGGACGTTGCCGAATTTCGTGGCGAGAACCACCTTGTCTCGCCGATCCCTTATGGCGCGTCCGACCAGTTCTTCGTTCTTCCCCATGCCGTATATATCGGCGGTATCGAGAAAATTTACGCCGAGTTCGATTGCACGATGAATGGTTGCGACCGAGTTCGCTTCATCGGAAGCTCCGTAGAACTCCGACATTCCCATACAGCCCAGCCCAAGCGCTGATACCTCTGGACCGATCTTTCCGAGTTTTCTTGGCTCCATGATTGCTCCTAATTCTCTGTATAGCTCCTGACGTAGCCAGGGATCGCCGAAGAACACTATGATCTAGCTTTCAATCCTCGGTGGTTTCTGTTTACAAACCTTCCTCTGCACACTGCAAGCCCCTCGCACTGGGAAAAATTCTACTGCTCTCGCACCCTAAGTTGGCAACCGTGCCAGGCTCTGACAAGGTGCGCCGCGGAACGTGGGGTACGCTTCGAGCCAGCATGCGCCAATACGGGCTTTTTCGCTAATTCGACAAAGTGCTTCCGCAGGTGGTGATCAGGTCGGGACTAGAGTTGTGACGCCGGTGTGACGCAAAACCTGCCATTACTGCCAAAGTTGACATCATTGACACTTCCCGGCTACTGATTTTAAATAACTTCTTTGTTCGCAATGCAGCCCGGCGAATTCGGTTTACAGGTGCGGCTGCACGATCTTCTTTACGTTTAGGACCACGCAGTGCGACGCGCTGATGCGCGATCTCGGTCGTGGCTTCTCACAAAGAAAACTTGGGCAAAACTTGGGCAAAGAATCGACCCCGAATAGGGTCGAAATCTAGCATTGAGGGGTGTAAGAGTCGTCGAATCAACAACAAGTTAGATTGACCGCCTGGGCTCATAACCCAAAGGTCGGTGGTTCAAATCCACCCCCCGCAACCAACTAACCTACTGAATCACCACGCCTTCGCTCCGAGCGAAGGTTTTCTCTTGTGCCAACCTGGCCACATTTGGACACAACATCTCACCCAATTGTTCGGCGACCAGCCTGTCATCTTCCTCAACGGCGTGAGTGTAGATGCCAAGCGTGAGGCCCGATCCCGGAGCGTGTCCGAGTCGCTCCTGGCGTATCTTCATGGGTGCATTGAGCCTATCCATCAGGCTTCCGTTCGTGTGTCGGAATGCATGAAGTCCGCAGCGCCGAATCCCGAGGGATTCCAGCAGCGGGTGGAGTTTCCGTTTGACAACTAGGTTCTGATCCCACGGCGTGCCGTTCTTGGTGGCGAACACCAAATTCAACAGAGTGGGTCGCCATGTTGAAAGGTGCGCACGGAGAAGCATCTGGTCAACGCGCTGGCCGAACTCGCAGCGCTGGGAGTCGCTTTCGTCAGTCTGCGCGACAACCTCGACCTCAGCACCCCTTCCGGCCGGCTCATGTTTCAGATCATTGGTGCCATGGCCGAATTCGAGCGGGCCTTGATCCAGGAGCGGGTCCGTGCTGGGCTACGGAACGCACGCGCCAAAGGGAGACGGCTGGAGAGGCCGCGCGTGATTGTGGACGTCTCACGGGTAGCCTCTCTTCGCGCTCGTGGGGACTCGTGGTCGCAAGTCCAGGCCGAGCTAGGGGTGAGCAAAGGTACTGCACAAAGGGCGTTTGCAGGCTTGCCCAAAATCGGGTAGCCGAGGATTCTGGGCGTTCGTCAACTGGAAAGGCCCCTTTGGGCGAGAAGCTTGAGCCTCGCGCTTAAGCCTCGGCCTGCTCTAGAAGATCTCACTCTGCCACTTGTCGCTGATTGTTAGCATTTTCAGGACCTGCTCCAGCACATCCAGTGGCTTCGACTTCATTACATCCTTGAGGTTGACTTTCTCATTGAGGTACTGGAAATTGTTGATTCCCACCACTGGGTTGAGGTTGCCCATCATCGCCAGTAGGCCCTCCAGGTCGTAGGGGCACTGGTACATGGCCTCGTACTTAACCAGAAGCACGTCCGCTTCTTCCGGATGGTCGCAAAACGCTCCCGCCACCTGATCCTGCAGTTCCAGCCAGGCCGCTGCTGGTGGAACGTTGCCCAGTGCCTGCTTTGCTTCCGGGTCGAGCGGTGTGTTCCGCCACCGTTCCAGGCGCTCGTGGCGCTGGCGATCTGCCGCTTCCGACTCTGCCTGACGGTAGGCTTCGGGTTTCCGTGCCTCCTCCTCTGAGAGGTCGCACTTGCCAGTTGCTGAGTTGCAGAGGCGGAGGTCGTAGGTCGGTTCGCTTCGCTTTTCCCCTCTCATGATCTCCCCTGCAGAATGGCAAACCGCATTACTCCGTTTCTACGCAGGCGCCGTTTTTATGCCGCATAACTGCAACCCTCAAAGGAGCAGCCATAACGAATGATTGTCTCCCCTTTTGTGCAGTACATCAAGAGTATTTGCATACTATAGTCGGTCGCACAATAGTGTTCACTGCCTCGATGATCGTGCCTTATGGCGAAGCGGTTGGCACGGTCAGGGCGTGGAAAAAGCCCCGAGAGCACCTTCGGGCTAGTCCTAAGGAGCGTCCGCGAAAGCCACCGGCTGTCGCAGGAGGAGCTTGCCGCACGATCTGGCTACCACCGGACGTACATCGGGCAACTGGAGCGCGGCGAGAAATCGCCATCTCTACGAACAATATTTAATCTGTCTTCAGCGCTCAAGGTTGGTCCTTCGACGCTTGTGCGAAGGGTTGAGCGGTTGATCTGAAACCTCTCCGCAGTTGCGGATGTGCAGTAGAAGATCCCTATTCCCACAGGGGCATCGTCTGATTCTCGGCGGCTGATAGTTCCACCGCGCACTCCGGCGCGTCGTTCTGCGGTTTGTTGACCAAGGAACTCATCAGGCTAGCCCGGGCGGGTCTTGGTTCGCGGACTTGATATTTTCCGGAATCCTGGTCATCACTTCCCCCAAGCCCGTTTGAACTAAGCCGC
>PLIC01000191.1 GCA_003139995.1 Candidatus Acidiflorens stordalenmirensis
TCTTGTATTGGACAAGACTTCCGGTTGACTCATGCCAATGAGTCATGTACACTCATTATATGGCTAAACGATTGCAAGTCATTCTGCAGGATCCCGACTACCGGGAAATCCAGCGCGTGGCGCGCTCGCGCCACATGTCCATTGCGGAGTGGGTCCGTCAAGCGCTCCACATGGCGCGGCGACAGGAGCCTCTGGGCAGCATCGGCAAGAAGCTCGAAGTCATCCGCGCTGCCGCGCAACACGACTATCCTGCTGGCGATATCGACGGCATGTTGGCGGAGATCGAAAGAGGATACGCCACCGGCGCGCAACCGTGATTCTCGTCGATTCCAACATCCCGATGTATCTCGTGGGCGCGCCTCATCCGCACAAAAGCGACGCGCAACGATGGCTCGAGAAGTTGGTCAGCGACCGCCAGCGCCTGGTTACGGATGCCGAAGTGCTTCAGGAGATTCTGCACCGCTACGTCGCGATCAACTGCCGCGACGCCATCCAGCCGGCGTTCGACGCGCTGCTCGGAATCGTCGATCAAGTGCTGCCGGTCGATAGGGCCGTCGCCGAGCGCGCGAAAGAGATTGTCCAGGGGCATCGGCGGTTGTCTGCCCGCGACGCCGTTCACCTTGCCGTTATGGAACATCATGGAATCGAGCGCATCCTGACCTTCGATTCCGGATTTGACGGGTTCCCAGGCATAACGCGCCTGTCATAGTGCGAACTTGCCTTGTGCGCAGCGCATCCGAGCAGTCCGGAATGCACGAACCATTTCTCCCCAGCGCCGCTAACCCAGAGATCGTTTCCAGCGTCTAAGCAAAAAGGATGGGGTGCGCTTTTTTGGGGGAACCGCGCCGCACCCGATTCCGTACTACACAACAGAGTGCAAGGTAGCTTCGTCTCACGCGCAAGGCGGCCGGGCGTGGACCAAACTTCGTGAACTAAATTTCGTGAACCAGACTTCGTGGACCAACTCATGCGGATGCTCATCGAAATCGTTCGCCAGTCGCTGGCCACACTCTGGGCCCACAAGCTGCGCTCGTTTCTTACCATGTTTGGCATTGCCTGGGGCGTTGGATCGCTGCTCCTGCTGGTCGGCTTGGGCGAGGGCTTCCGCAGCGGTCAGGCCAAGAACCTAAAAAACCTCGGCCAGGACATTATGTTTACCTTCCCCGGCCGCATTCCCGCCGTCGAAGGCAGCACTCAGTCCGGACGCACTTACCACTTCACTTATGAGGATTACCTCGCTGTCCGCAGCGAGGCCCGTTCCCTCAAGTATCTTTCCCCCGTACTCAACCGCGAGGACATTCGCGCCGTCAGCGATTATGGTTCCACCAACGGCCAGGTCTTCGGCATTGCGCCCGAGTACAACCAGATCCGCAATGTCCCTGTCGGCCCAGGCCGCTGGTTCAACGATGAGGACAATGCCGAAACGCGCCGCGTCGCCGTCGTCGGCTGGGAGCTTCTGAAGAACATATTTCCCGGACGCCCGGCCGTTGGCTCGCCCATCCTGCTCAACGGCATTCGCTTTGAAATCATCGGTGTGCTCAGCAAAGTCGGACAAGACGGCAATAACGGAACCAATGCGCGCATCTTCCTTCCCATAGAGACTATGCGCAACCTATTCCGGCTGAAAGAGGAGAACAGCGAAGATGCCATCTCGTTCCTGAACTACCGTCCATTTGCGCCCGCCGATCATCTGGCGGCGAAACAGGAAGTCCACGAAATTATTGCCCGCCGTCACGGGTTCGATCCCAAGCTCGAAGAATCGTTCGAGGACTGGGACACCATCGAGAACAACCAGCGCGTTGCCAGGATCTTCGACGGCATGGATTGGTTCCTCGGCGTGGTCGGTGTGGTCACGCTCGCCCTGGGCGCCATCGGCATCATCAACATCATGCTGGTCTCAGTCACCGAACGCACCCGCGAGATCGGACTGCGCAAGGCCGTCGGCGCCACCCATCGCGCGATCCTGACCCAGTTTTTTGTGGAAGGCGCGTTCCTCACCGCTCTGAGCGGCGGCATCGGACTGGCCATCACCACCGCATTGGTGACGGTTCTCGCCACGTTGCCCGCGCCCGAAGGATTCGACACGCCCCGCATCGTTCCATCGTCGGCGGCCATCGCGATTCTTTCGCTCGCGGTTGCCGGCATCGCCGCGGGACTGTATCCGGCGCGCCAGGCCGCGCTACTGGAGCCGGTGGAGGCGCTGCGCCAGGAGTAACGAAGTCGTACGGTGGAGGCGCACGGTCGTCTCGCCCGTCCAGCGGTTCGGCGGCCGGGCGGGGACGCCCGGCTCTCCACCAGCGGCTAAGGAATGATTATGATTCTCGAACTCGCTCGCCAGGCCTACAGCGCGCTTAAGTATAATCGCCGCCGCAGTATCCTCACCATGCTCGGCATGGCCTGGGGTATCGCGACCGTCGTGTTGCTGCTCGCCTACGGTTCCGGCTTCGAGCGCGGACTCTGGATCGCTTTCCGTTCCTGGGGCACAAACCTGGTCTTCATCTTCCCCGGACGCACCTCCCTGCAAGCCGGAGGCACCAAGGCCGGCAGCGCGATCCAGCTCACCGTCAACGATCTCGATTACCTGCAGGCCGAAGTGCCTCTGCTCAAGCGCATCTCGCCCGAAACCGCCAAGCAAAGCACCGTCGTCTATGGCACGCGGAGCGGTAGTTACGGGGTCAGCGGAGTCTATCCCTACTATGAGCACATGCGGCGCATGGATGTCGCTGAAGGTACTTTCTTCACCGAACTCGACGAAAACACGCACAGCCGCGTGGCCGTCCTCGGCGCCGATGTCAAGAAAAAGTTGTTCTCCGGCGAGAATGCGCTGGGCGAAAAAGTGCGGCTCGATGGCATTTCCTACGAGGTCGTCGGCGTGCTCAAACACGTCATTCAGAATGGCGACGACGACTTGAATAGCCACTTATACATCCCGTTCAGCGCCATGAGCGACCTTACTAACACTTACTATCTCAACTCCGTCGCCATGGAATACGAAGGCGACCACGAGAAAGTCGCCGAGGCCGTGCGCCGCTCCATGGCCTTTCACCATGAGTTCGATCCCGAGGACAAGCGCGCTGTCTTTGTCTTCGACGTCTATGCCGATCTCCTCGACCTGCGCGTCATTACCACCGGCATCAAGATTCTGCTCGGGTTCATCGGACTGCTCACGCTCGGCATCGGCGGCGTGGGCCTGATGAACATCATGCTGGTTTCCGTTACCCAGCGCACGCGCGAGATCGGCGTCGAAAAGGCTCTCGGCGCGCGCGGTTGGCACATCCTGGTCCAGTTCCTCGCCGAAGCCTTAGCGATCACGTTTCTCGGTGGGCTCGCCGGCATTGTTCTCGCTTACATCGTCTCCTGGTCGGTCGGATCGCTTACGCTCTGGAGCGCTTTCGTAGAGAATGGCACCGAAGGCGACATCCATCTCACCATCGATTCCACAATTCTGATCGCGTCCACCATGATTCTTGGATTCGTCGGCGTCGTCAGCGGAATGGTGCCAGCTATCAAGGCTTCCCGCCTCGATCCCATCGAAGCCCTCCGCTACGAATAAAGACAGAGAGCCGCCTATTCCTTTGCTGTAGAGACGCGGTTTACCCCGTCTCGCTCCGATATCCCGCGCCTGAGTACAATGAACCCGTGTCTGATTCTCTGCAAAAAGTCCTCGACCACTTGCGGCTCTACGATCATCCGCTGCTCGTCTTTTCCGCGCGCGAAAATAACGGAGTGATCGAAATTCTGATCGATCTGAAGAACTCGACTGTTGCGGTTCACACCTACGTGTTTCCGATTCATCCGCGCGACCTCGATCATCCCCAGTTCGCCTGGCATCTGCAGCGCCAGCTCTATGACGGCCTACACGACTACTTCATCGAAATGTTTATCCGCACCCCGCAGGATCGCGTCCCCCGCGGCCAAATGCCTGCCGAACGAAGCGAGGGAAACTAACGCCGTGTCCCTCCGCGAACAAATCGAGCGGGAAATCCGCCAGCGCGGCCCCATCCCGTTTTCGCGCTACATGCAGATCTGCCTCTACGATCCTTCCCACGGTTATTATTCCGCCAATGCCGAACAATTTGGCAAAGCCGGAGATTTCTATACCTCGAGCGACGTTCACGCCGTCTTCGGACGCCTGCTCGCGCGGCAGTTTGACGAAATATGGCAAGCGCTCGATCGCCCCGCTAAAATCGAAATCCTCGAACTCGGCCCCGGCCGCGGCCTGTTCGCGCGCGATGTGCTCGATTGGTCGAACAAGAAATTCCACGATTTCTTTGCCGCCCTCACTTACACGTTGCAGGAGACTTCGCCCGCATTGCGAGCGAAACTCCAAGAAACTCTGCGCGAGCATCTTGATGCCGGCAGAGCTCACGTAGGGGCAGGTGCCCTCACCTGCCCAGCCGGGCGAAGCCCGGCAGCCGCGGACATCCATCGCAGCCTTCCACCCGACGCTCCCCTGATTGTCTTCGCCAACGAATTTTTTGACGCTCTGCCGGTCGAGATTCTCAGCACGAACGGCAAACTCCACATCGCTTTCGAAAACAATAGCCTGCGCGAAACTTGGCTCCCGCCGCTCGCCGAAGAACTGGAATTCCTCGACCGCTACGGCGTCCATCCCGAACCCCGTGAACGCATTGATGTTGATGATGATGACCGCATCGAAGTGCCCATCCTCGCGCAGGATTGGATTCGGCAAATCGCGCGCTCGATCGAACGCGGTTTGCTCGTGATCGTCGACTACGGTTACACGCGCCACCAACAGCTCGCGGGCCGCTACCGCGGCACGCTCATGGCATATCGCCGTCACTATGCCAGTCCCGACCCCTATCAGGCCCCCGGCGAGCAAGACCTCACCGCCCACGTAAATTTCACCGCGCTCGCCGCTGTATGCGAGCAAGCCGGTATGCAGTGTGAAAAGCTCCTCACACAATCGCAATTTCTGATGGGCATTGGCGAGACAAATCAGTTTGCCGACGCCTTCGAGGACTGCCGCATCCCGCAAGAACGGGCGAAAGTGGCCCTCCAGCTCAAACACCTGGTAACTCCCATAGGCATGGGAGAGACGTTTCAGGTACTGACCGCCAGCCGAGGAATAGATCCCGCGAGAATCGCTGCCCTCAGCGGACTGAGATTCGGGAGCAGTTCTCAGTTCTCAGCGTCCGACGCCAAGACTCCAGCCACTCACAATTAAGCGCTGCACAACCCTGCTGCGGGGCCGGCACAGGCCCCGCCCACTCCTTAGCCTCGTACCGAAGGCCAGGTACCAAGGATGTGCACACTTGTCGTTCGTATTTAACATTCCTGAAATATCTTTGCAGTAAACTGGCCGATATAAACGATATGGGATCTGTGCGCACATCCGCCCTCGCACTACCGTTGCAGGTCGCTGCCGTCTGTTACCGGCGGGTGAATTCTCATGCCGAGTTTCTGTTGGTCCATACCAACGGCGGCAGCAAGTGGACATTTCCCAAGGGGGCGCCGGAGCCCCGCCTCTCGCACAGCCAGGCGGCCGAACGCGAAGCCAAAGAAGAAGCGGGCGCTATCGGCATCATCGATCCCCGCCATTTCCACATTTACGTTCACTCCAAGGGCGTTTTCTGGCAGGAAGGCGGCGTACAGGAATATGTCGTCAAAGCTTTCTTGATGGACGTCCGCCAAACCCGCAGCCCAGAGGAAGACTACCGCAATCCCACCTGGTTCGGTCCAGAAAAAGCGCGCGTGGTTCTAGCTAAGGGCCGCGAAGTCAAATATGCCCACGAACTCCAGACCGTGATCGACCGCGCGCTGGAGCACCTGGGTGTAGCGCGGATGGCTGCGGCCCGATAGGGCTAGTGGAGAGACGGTCGCCCCCGCGAGCCTGCCCTGAGCGTAGCCGAAGGGTCCAATCGGACTCAGCCGTTCTTCAAGCCAGCGGCCATCGCCAGTTTCGCTTGCCGCGCGTCGAAGGTCCAAAAATGCTCAGCTTTCAGTTCCAGAGCTGAAGCCACGTGCAGTGTGTCGAGAGTTCGAACCCCTAGCCGCGCCGCATGCTGGTGGGCGAGATGCGCACAAACTTCGAATGCGCGATCGGGCATGGGCGCTTCCCGCCACAGATTCTGGGCGCGATGTTCCTGGAATCGCTGCAACAGACGGTCAGCCTCGCTGCGTGAAATAGACTTGCGGAATACGTGTTGTTCGATAGCGTGCGTCCACTCGGCCACGTGCAGGGGCGTCATCCACAAGGATGGCCGCGACCTGAGCCGGCGCTCGACCTCCGCCGTGTGCCGATCGGTGAGATAGAGGGAAACGAAGAAACTGGTGTCGGCGTAAATGGTCAATGCGGTGCTCAATAGCGGCCGCGCTCCCCAATAACCAGGTCCGCCCCGGGCAGAACGCGATCACCCAGGATTTCCTTACGCAAGGCAGCGAAATTGGGCCAATCGCCGGGTTGAGGAGGCGCTCCTTTTGGAACAATGCGCGCAATCACCTCGTCTCGTTCCCGGAGTTCCACAGTCTTGCCGGCACGCAGCCAAGCCTTCAGCCGCTTGGTGTCCCGAAGCTGACGAATGTTTACGCTGGGCATAAGAAGATTGTGCCACAAAAGGTGACACATTGTCAAGGGTGCGCTCACTGAGAGCCGACACCTGAGAGCTAACAGCCGACGCCCGTTCCCGTCCGTTATATTTAATAGAGACACCCATGATCCAACTCTCCGGCGCCGGCAAGCGCTACGGTCACAAGCTCTTGTTCGAGAACGCCGACTGGCTGATCACGCCAGAATCGCGCATCGGTCTGGTCGGAGCGAACGGCACCGGCAAGTCCACCGTCATGAAGATTCTCGCCGGAAGCGAGTCGCTCGACTACGGCGCCATCTCGCGCGCCAAAGGCATCTCCACCGGATACCTGCCGCAAGACGGCCTCACCCTCACCGGCCGCACCGTTTTCGCCGAGTGCATGTCCGTCTTTGCCGAGCTCGACGCCATCGAAAAAGAAATGGAGGTGCTCACTCGCAGCATGTCGGAACTCGACCACGCGGGCTCGGAATACTCCGCCGTCGCCGACCGTTACCAGAAGCTCGAACACGAATTCGTCGCCCGCGACGGCTACACGCTCGAAGCGCAGGTCGGCATGGTCCTGACCGGTCTTGGCTTCCACCGCGACGACTGGACGCGCCCGACCGAGGAATTTTCCGGCGGCTGGCAGATGCGCATCGCCCTCGCCAAACTTCTGCTTCAGAAACCCAACCTGCTCCTGCTCGACGANNAACCACCTCGATCTCGAAGCCCGTAACTGGCTTGAGGAGTACCTGACGACTTATCCTTACGCGTTCGTACTCATCTCGCACGACCGCTACTTTCTCGACATCACCGTCAAACGCATCGTGGAAATCTGGAACAAGCAGATGCACTTCTACGCAGGCAACTACGACCAGTACCTGGCCGCGAAAACCACGCGCAGGGAGCAGCTCGAATCCGCGTACAAAACGCAGCGCGACCGCATCGAGCAGCTCGAAGTCTTTATCAACCGATTTCGCTACACGGCCACCAAGGCCAAGCAGGTCCAGAGCCGCATTAAAGAGCTCGAAAAAATGGAGCGGATCGAGATTCCGGAAGAAGAGAAGACCGTCCACTTCTCCTTCCCGCAACCGAAGCCGAGCGGACGCATCGTTGCCGAGTTCACTGATGTGGCCAAGAGCTACGGCGATCGCGGCACGAATGAACACAAGGTCTTTGAGAAAGTGAATTTCATGATCGAGCGCGGCGAGCGCATCGCGTTAGTCGGAGTGAACGGAGCAGGGAAGTCCACCCTGATTAAACTGCTGGCCCGCCAAGAGCCGCTCACTGCCGGCGAATACAAGCTGGGCCACAACGTCGAGCCCGACTATTTCGCGCAGGACCAATATAAAGGACTCGATCCGGAAGCTCGCATTCTCGACGACCTCGGCGAACTCTCGCCCGCCTCCACGCAAACCCAGCTGCGCAGTTTGCTCGGCTGCTTTCTTTTCTCGGGCGACGACGTTTTCAAACGCATCGGCGTTCTCTCCGGAGGCGAGCGCAATCGCTACGCGCTGCTCAAAATGCTTCTGCATCCCGCCAACTTTCTGCTGCTCGATGAGCCCACCAACCATCTCGACCTGCGCGCCAAAGACGTGCTGCTCGAAGCCCTGATGAAGTACACGGGCACGGTCGTCTTCGTTTCGCACGACCGCTATTTCATCGACAAGCTGGCCACGCGCGTTTTCGAAATCGGCGAAGGCAAAGTAGAAATCTATCCGGGAAATTACGAAGACTATCTGTGGAGGAAGCAGTTGCCAGTTGCCAGTCGCCAGTTGCCAGTCAGTTCTCAGTTCCCGGTTCTCAGTTCTCAGTCCCAGCCCAACGCCGAAGGATCAGTGCAGCGCAGAAACGCGGATGTGAGCCATTCGAAGGACGCGGTGGCCATAGCATCGGCGGCTGTTCCGAATGGCGACGGAGTGGCCGCGGGTTTGCTTGCCGCCGAGCCCAAGGCGAAGCGCCTGAACCCCATCAAGCGCCAGCAGATGGAAGACCGTCTGCACGAAATCGAAGAAGAGATTGCGCGCGCCGAGGCCGCGATTGCCCTGTGTGAAACCGAACTCCAGAGCTTTGTGAGCGCGGAAGAAACGCAACGGCAGACGCAGGAACTCGCGCTGCGGAAGAGTGATTTGCAGGGCTTGATGGAGGAGTGGGAAGAGCTGTCGGAAGCGCTCGAAACTGCGGGCTAGAGCAGTTTCATAGTT
>PLIC01000294.1 GCA_003139995.1 Candidatus Acidiflorens stordalenmirensis
GTGATACAAAAAATGCTCTAGTGAATTGTCTGTCGCGCCCTTGGAAAAGCACCAGACCGATGTCGGGTTTGCCGATCACCGCATCGCCACAAGCGTACCCTTGTTGCTCGTAAACCGTGTTGAGATCGTCAGCAACGACAAGATTGGCCATGGCCCAAACATTGGCTGCGGGAGTGCTACCGTAGTTCTTGGCGACGATCTTGTAAACAAGACTGGCGTTGCCGTCTTTGTCGATTTGCAGCGGTGTGTTTTCGATAGCATTCGGACCTTCGTCAAGACCGATCCACGGGCGAACGGAGAGTCTAGTCTGTCTCCCCATCTCTTTGACAGTGTCCTGCATGGAAAGCAACTGAAAGAAATAGATTGCGGCTATGATCACCGTCACAAACAGTCCAGCTACAGCTATTTCATTCGTCTGCAAACTGCGAAGCCATCGGCGGAACGCTGGCATGTCGATTTCCTTTGGCTGGGGGCGCAGTGCCTCTTCTGGATGGGCCTCAGCTATGGCAGCGCCAGATTGATTGTTTTTTGTGGGGGCGGTCGCCCCTTCTTGGTGCTTCTGGCGTTCGCGTTTCTTTTTGTGTTTGCCTTTCAATTTGTACGGAGCCTAATCGCATTTAGAAATCACTGGACAGAAACCTTACCGAGGCAGGGCAGATTTGGACTTGAAAAAAATATGGTCGAGAGCTGAGCGAGAAAAACAAGAACAACCAAAAAGTAGCTAGCTTTCATGTCCAAGGCATCAGCCTGACTCAGTAATACCTGTTCACGCGCATACATTCGCTCAAGGATAAGGTCATCCCCAATCCTGTCTGTGGTTGACATAAAATATACTCCTGTTTGATGGGTTCTATAGTCGAATTACTGCCAGTCGGTTCGTTTGTGTCGAGCACATCCCATACCCGGCAAAGAGAACGAATCGGTAGCCCAGAAGCAATACAGATACGCTAAAAATGTTTTGCCACAATGCGCACACGCACGCATTCGTTCAGCACGGGACCGTGGAACGTTGAGCACGCGCTCGATTACTTCCCAACTGGCACGCCACCGGCGCGGCGACGGTTGAGAAACGACTACACACCATCCCAGGACTTTATCGGGCATGATTCCTTCCACGATCTTCAAGCCAGAGCAGCCGCCGCCGACCCCGCGCAGACATGCGATACCGAAGCCGTCCGCGAATGTCCCGCCCGCGATCCAGCAAGCCAAACCGATGCAGCCTGAGCAGGTACGTGTGGGCGGCCCGGATCGGATAAAAACCCACTAGCGCAGCGAAGGCCGAAACATTGAGCCATCCCCGATTCAAAAAAATAGCCAACGTTTTCCGTTTAAGCCCGTTGTACGGCAATAAATCACTTGACATCGCGCCTCTCACTGTTCTATGTCCACCAGTAAAGTCTTGAATTTGTCAGTAACTGGTTCGCAATTATCACATCCGATCTCCATGCCAATCATAAATGCTGTCGAGCCGGGGGGAGGAATGACTTGTAGATCGACCGGAGGATAAATGGGACCTGGTAAAATGTCGCCAACAACTCGCGTCCGTTCGTGTGGGTCGTTGTCCTCGCCGCGCGGATTTAGATTTTCAAGCCCCACTGGTTCCTTGGCATATCTACAGCCGGTACACAAACGAACCCAAACTCTAGTCTGCTTAGCTGTGTGATCCTTAATCATAAATGTCACAGCGACGTTTGCGACACCATTTACCAAGGCAATCTTCTTCTCGCCTATCGGCCATTCGTTCATCATCACAGGATAGAAACTGATTTCGTAGTGCGCTTTGTCGCTGGGGGCTGCACTCGGCATCGATTGCTTTGCTCTTAGAAATTCTTCTAATTCTCTCTGGATCTCAAGCAAAGCCTGTTTTGATGTATGAGTCACCTTAGGTGCGGCTTGCACTTTGGAAATTGATTCCGGCGCTGGCGGCAACGGAACCCGTGACGCAAGATAATCCGGTATTCCGGACCATGGTTTAGTGCCTTTACTTGCCAACGTTACCAATGTCATTAGTCCGCAAGCCCCCAGAACACCTACTAAGCTGGCACTTTTTATAATCCGTGACCGTGGCTACCAATGCTGAACCCTCGCAATCGCGCCAAAAGTAGCAAGCCCAAGGAAGATGAGCGATAATAAATATTCTCCAGAACCGAGCATCACGCCCCAACCAACACCAAATATTGTTTCCCACTGCCATCTGGCAGACCAATCCCAAATCACCTTTGCATAGGAAACGGAGAGTACGACAAGGCGAAAGAGTCGCTGGACCCATTTCTGAGCTGAGATAGCAAGCATGATCGCCATAATGCAGGCCAACAGGAAATCGCTAAACCCACTCTCTCGGTCACTAAACACGAGACGCACCTCTGCTGAACTAGGATTCTATTCCAAGTGATTAAATCATCGAGTTTTCCCGTTGTACGGCTTTTTTCCCACGCGTCGGCATTCTGCACCAATCTCATTCCCGATACCCGTCACCCCCGGTTGTTCCGGTGAGGACAATTCCCTGAGGACAGTGGCAGCATAAACTTGACGGTGACGACGGTTTTTCGATTAGAGGACCACAAAACCCCGTCCCTAAATTGTCCCATGCGTGCATTCCGGTGAAGCCACGCGCATAAGCCCCAAACTGGATATTTCGCCCGGTTCCAGCACCCGCCGGTCCTTCGCATCCCAAGCCAATAAGCCGTGCAAAGGAAGCCTCGAAACCTGCTCGGCAATCTCATCCCCGCAGCGATCCGCAATTGCGTCCAGGTCGCGGGGCTCCGTATGCGAGAACAAAACGAAGTAGTCAGTGGCCGCCGTGAGCCGCCTCGCGACTTCCGCCATGCGCTGCGCTGTCCAGAGTAGCGACACGCAATGATGCCGACCGAGACGCACGAGCCTATCGAACTCCGGAGGCAAGTAAGCGGGCGAGCGAGTGAGCATGGGCACTTCTTCAATCGCAAGCATCATGTTGCCCTGGTCATAAATCATCGAGGCCAGCTCGCAGAATTCCTGTTCAAGATCGCCCTGCGGGATGAAGCGCCCCGCGAAAGTCGGACGCAAAGTCGCCCAAGCGAGAAACTGATCTAGCTCGTCGAGATCAGTAAAAGTGTTTGGCACGAAATCGTGTTCCGCCATCGAGTCGAAGACCAACAGACGCGGGCACGATCCCATAATTTCGCGGGCCTTCGCGCTCTTACCCGAACCCTTGCGACCCACGACCCCGATGATTCTATTTTGCAATTCCATCCGATTACCCTCCTATCGGAATCCACTCCTTGAACTGGGGCAACTGTTGAACTACTTCGGAAGATGCTGCGACCGCTGCCGGTGATGGCGAAAAAAGCTTA
Source organism: Candidatus Acidiflorens stordalenmirensis (assembly GCA_003139995.1). Taxonomy (GTDB): domain Bacteria; phylum Acidobacteriota; class Terriglobia; order Terriglobales; family Acidobacteriaceae; genus Acidiflorens; species Acidiflorens stordalenmirensis. The sequence continues at coordinate 3,333 of PLIC01000294.1, forward strand.
ACCAAAAACCAGGCGGCCACGCCGCCGAGAAACATCCAAACCATTACGTCTAGCGCAAGGCTGAAATCGGACTGTTCGTCGAACACGCTGCTGGTACCGGGAAACGCGATTCGTACCGGCTCCGGCTCCAGCTCTAGCAAACCGCCGCCATTGACGATTGCATCGAAGGACATGTCTTCAACAGGCTCGGAATCCATGCCCGCCCAGGGCGTAGAAACCATCGAAACAGAACGCCTAGGCTCAAGAGCCACGCCAGGCGAAGAACGCGCCCAGGGCGCGGCTTGTAGCATCGGAATAGGGCTTCTGTACGACGATGGCAAAGCACGCCGCGATGCGAGCAACCGCCTCAGCGCAACTGACGGCGAATCGCCCGTGATGCCTTCCAGTATCTTCACCGCGCGAGGCGGAATGTTCAACGAAACACGACAGCGACCCGCACCGGGATCAGGCGGAAGAGCCCGCGGGCTCTGCAAAAAATCCTGCAACAGACCGCGGGCATCCTGCGAATGCACGCGACCAGCCCAGCTATCAGGAATGCGAATCTTGACCGTCATATAACCACCTGCCATTCACCTGCCAATAGTGTGACCTTCCATCTATTAAGACTGTCTTTTGCGCCGTCCGTTGCCTCGTATCTCATTGAATGTACGTTTCTAGGCGGATTCGACTCACACACGCTTCCGCCAGTTTTCACCAACTTGCAGACCACGAAATCACTCGGACGATGCTCCTGGATCGAGAGCTTCCCTTCCAGCCAGTTGATGTCGCTCCATCTCAGCGCGAGACACTCACTGATGCGGAGCCCGAAGCAGACGCATACACAGGCTATCGTGCGGAACGGCTCGTCCAGGTGCCTGACGAAGATCTGAAACGCGGACATCGCGAGCGGATGGGGTTGCCTTCTTGGGCATTCACCTGTTCTGACTCTGAGCAACTGCAATCAGCCAAGACCAGTCCGACCCTCTTGCTATCCGTCAAACGCGTCGAGCAGCGTCCGGCCGGCTTTGCGTTCGAGGCGCACGAGCCGAAGCTCAAACCGCGCCTTGGCCCTGCGATACGTGGTCGCCGTGATCGTCCCCACCTGGTTCGCGCGACGGAGGTGGGCGAGCGCTTCACGCACGATCGTGAGCGCCCGTCGCGGCTCCCGGGCTTCGTGCTCATAGTAGATTGCCAACTGCTCATAAGCTTCGTAGCCCTCGCGAGAGTTTCCCAGCGTGCTTTCCCAAAGCTCGCGCGCGCGTGCGAGGTCCCCGTCGCGCCTTGCCAGCCGTGCGAGTGCCGCGCGAGCAGCATGATCGGTTTCCATCGGCAGCACGGAGGCAATCGACTGTTCGTACAGTTTGCGCGCACGCTTTAACTCGCCACGCCGCTCGCAAATGCGAGACACACCGTACAGCTCCAGTCCATCTCCACTAGTTGGTTCCCGATCGCTCAGCAGTGACAGGATGCGCCCCGAGAGCCCGGCAAGCCCGCGCAGATCCATCTGGTTGTGCTGGAAGACAGGGACGAGCGGATCCGCGTGCCCCCTGCGCACGAAATCGAGATAAATACTTGGGATCAGCTCCGACATTACATCAGCGCCCCGGTTCCACCCGAGCACGTGACGTTCTAGTTGCGACAGTCTTACCGAGCCCAGCCGCGGACGCCAGAGATTCCGTGCGGGATGAAGGAAATCGAGGTGAGCCCGCGGCGCCGGCGGAGGAATGGTCCGCGTCATCCGATAACGTGTTTCGAGCAGCGGCCAGTCGAATGATTTGCCGTTGAACGTGACGAGCACCGGACGTTCCGCCAACCGCTCTGCAAGCGCCGCGAGCAGCGAACGCTCTTCACTGTACTCACGCATAAACAACTGCTCGACCTCAAGGCCCCCGCCTTCCCACCAGGCGAGGCCGACCAGAAACGGATATGTTCCCGTGCCGCCGGCGAGTCCCGTTGTCTCCGTGTCGAGAAAAAGCCACTGCTGAGCGTCCGCGACCTCTTGCGGAGCATCGGGTGCGAGCAACCGCAGTGCCGCCGCATCTGGAGCGCACGGGGCATGGTCACCATGCCAACAGTGCAGTGACAGATGCTCGCCATGGCCGTTCCGCTTCACCGAGGCCCCCAGAATCAGCGCAAGCCTCTCTGATCCAGTGGTAACGCCCGAAGCACAGCCGAATGATTCCTCTTCGACCGGGTTCCGCAGCGGTCCGACTTCGTTTCCTGATAAGGGCAGGGTCGAAGGGGGCTGCAGCGCCTTCAATCGGGAAAAGCGATCTGCTGTCGTGCGACTCACATTAAGTTGAATAGCCATTGTCATTAGTTAGTATTGGGTGCGCCGCGGCCTTTCAGGAACACAGCCGCTCAAGAAACGCCAGAGCTACTTCTTTGGAGCGCTCGCTCTTGTCACCGGCGGGGCCTACACACGTTGGGCATCCGTTGTCACACGGGCAGGCCGCGATGAGTTCACGCGTGCGCGTCAAAAGCACGTGGCAGATGCGGTAGAGCGGTTCGCTGAATCCAATCCCTCCGGGATACGCGTCATACAAGTACAAGTTTGGCTCGAAGAATTCCTTCATCTCCGGGGAAGTAACCGTCGCAGTCGCGCAGTCCTGCCATGCAATATTAGTGTCGGCGCCCGCACTCGGCGGACGCTCGCCGACCGCGGTGCCAAGGTCTCGACGGTCGCACATCATCAACAGCGTCGCCATGGATGCGATCGCGTAGACTAGCCCGAACATGCCACTCTGCCGCTCCGAAAGCGTGAATGGCAATCCCGCCAGCAGTTCGTGGTCGAGCGTCACCCAAAACGCCGTTGTGTGCATCTCGTTCTCCGGCAATTCGAGCTTTCCGGAGCCCACGTTCTCATTCGTGAAGAACTTGATTTTCTTGAAACCGACAACCTGCGAGCGCACCAGCACGTCGCCATGCGCGCGCGCTGCTGGGCCGGAGATACTCTGCTCCTCCGCGATTTCGAGCAACCGCACCTGCGTGTAGCGGATGGCGTCGGTGAAATAGTCCACGTTCACGCGCTTCACGTACGCTTTGCGCTGGCTGAAATCAAGCCGTTCGACGTGGTATTGCTGCCCCTGGTGAATGTAAATCGCCTTCGGATGGACGGTGGTGAGGGCGGACGAAAAATCCACCTCTCCGATCACCTCCGGCTCTCCATCGTCGTCGCCCGTGGTATCGATGATCACGAAGTTGTCGGAGGTCACCGAACGCAGGCTGATGGTGTCTGCCGGATAGCCCTCCTGGACCCAATGCCAGTTGCCTCCGCTACGCTGCAGGAACCCTGCTTCCGCAAGTCGCTCGCAGAGCTCGGGCAATTCCACATCGCCGAATCGCTCCTCGGGCGAGAGTGGCAGCTCGAACGCTGCGCACTTCAAATGATTCACGAGAATTTCGAGATTGTCTGGCTGAATGTGAGCGTGCTCGGGCGAACTGCCGAAAAAGTAGTCCGGATGCTGCACGATGAATTGGTCGAGTGGCGCAGAAGATGCGACGAACACCGCGCAGGAGGTCCCGCTGCGGCGTCCCGCACGCCCGGCGCGCTGCCAAGTGGAAGCAATTGATCCCGCGTAACCCGCCATCACACAAGCGTCGAGCGACCCAATATCGATCCCCAACTCCAGTGCATTCGTGGTCACGACTCCGCGGATCCGGCCCTCGCGCAGTCCACGTTCAATCTCGCGCCGTTCCCCCGGCAAGTAACCCCCGCGATAGCCGCGGACCGGTTCCGCTTGGCCAGGCTTCGGCGGATTCGCCTGCTGCAAATAGGTGAGCAGGACCTCCGTATGCAATCGGCTGTTGGCGAAAACAATCGTCTGCAGCTTGCGTGCAAGCAGTTCCTTGGCTACACGTGTCGCTTCATTGATATAGCTGCGCCGAATGCCCAGGTTCCGGTTGACCATGGGCGGATTGTAGAAAACGAAAAGCCTTTCCCCAGCGGGCGCGCCGTTCTCCTCGACAACGTCAACTTCGCCCTCGATCAGTTGCGAGGCCAATTCGCCTGGATTTGCAATCGTGGCGGAACAGCAGATGAACTGCGGATCTGAACCGTAGAACCGCGCGACGCGTCGCAATCGCCGCAGCACATTCGCAAGATGGCTCCCGAACACGCCGCGATAGCTGTGCAATTCGTCCAGCACGATATAGCGCAGGTTCTCGAACAGCCGCATCCACTTTGTGTGGTGCGGCAGAATTCCGGTGTGCAACATGTCCGGGTTGGTGAGGACAATATGTCCGCGCTCCCGGATCGCCTTGCGTGCGTCGTTCGGTGTGTCGCCATCGTAAGTGAACACTCCAAAGCAGTCATCGAGCCGCTTGGCAAGGTCGTGCAATTCGGCGAGCTGGTCCTGGGCTAGGGCCTTGGTTGGAAATAGGTAAAGAGCACGGGTATCGGGATTCTCCAGCACTGCATTCAACACTGGCAGGTTGTAGCAGAGTGTTTTGCCCGATGCCGTCGGAGTTACCACGACAACGTTCCTGCCGTTGTGGACTAACTCGGCTGTGGCGGCCTGGTGCGAGTACAGTTCCTTGATTCCTTTTGCGCGGTACGCCTCAGACAGTTCTCTTCTCACCCAGTCCGGCACGGGCCGAAACTTCGCCTCGCGGGCTGGGATTTGCCGCACGGAGGTCAGCACTTCGTCTGTGCGGTAGCGTGCAACCAGCGTCCCTAGAACCTCCTGAACGGTGTCGAGAGTCGTGCTTAATCGTGGGGCCAGGGCTTGCTGGGACGGGGTCATGCAACCCTCCGCGAACGTATTCGTCTTTTCTTCGCGTCCAGCCTAGCACCTCGCTACGTTCCGGTGCAACATCCGAATCTCAGCGTACTCAACCGGCGGGCTGCGACAGGCCCTAAGAGGAACGTTCTTGCGGTTTGTGCAGAAAGGGTGAGTATTGATTTTTCGGTGCTGCGCGGCTTTCCAGGTAACGAGCAGCTTATCGAACGCGAATCGGCCTTTTCGACTTGGTTTAGGAAATATTCAGGCGATAGTGGATTACTTCGGTGTGGCTGACGACTTGCCAAGTGACCAGCCGATTCTGGGGTTATGAGTGCGATCGCCATATTTCGACAGTTATCAGAAAACAACCGCTGTCCTGCCGTTTTGATTGACTTCAAGCAGAATCGAGTCGTACTCCTGACCACAGAATCCGAAGGCACACAAAGCTCCTCCGGCAGCCACGTTTCCGGGATGTTGTTGCGGTGGAGTTTGCTATTTAAGTAGAAATGTGTTGTCATCGTTGGCAGTCTTGCGAGCATTGTGTCAACCACATCTGGCTTGCCGAGGTAATCACGAAGCGACCTGCTCCTTTTTGCAATACCGGATGAGATAGGCAAGAACGACGAGCAGGACTGAGGCGAACGTGATGTCAGCGCCGATTCCTCCCAATGAGGCCGAGAGGCTGGAAGCTCTCCGTAGCTACGGGATTCTCGATACGGATCCCGAAGAAGAGTTCGACGCCATCACTCGCCTGGCTGGCTACATATGCGGAACGCCCATTGCTCTGATTACCTTGGTCGACGCGACGCGACAGTGGTTCAAGTCCAAAGTCGGTGTGGACATTACGGAAACCCCCCGTGATGTTGCCTTCTGCGCTCACGCCATTCTTCAATCTGAACTGCTTGTGGTTCCAGACGCCCGCAAGGATCCACGCTTTTCGGAAAACCCCCTAGTGACTTCTGATCCCAACATCCGTTTTTATGCGGGAATGCCGTTGCAGAACGAGAACGGCTTTGGTCTAGGCACCCTGTGTGTAGTTGATAAAACGCCTCGAAAGCTAGCTCCAGCGCAAATAGAGGGCCTTGAGGTGCTAGGCCAAGCCGTCGTTACGAAACTACAGCTACGTCGGGCCTTACTGTTGCTGGATGACTATCGCTCGCATACCAACCGGCTGAGCGCAACCGGTAATCCTTAACCATCGACCCGTTCAACCAACGCAGGGAAACGAGGACGTATCAAGCAGATGCGGTTCAACCCTACCCCGCCCAACTCCAGCGTGGGCGTGGTTCCCTTTCGGCGGTTACACTCACCGCCTAAGGAGAGGAACGTGATCGCCTTCCGCAGCGCTAGAAACGGTTATCTCGATTGTTGACGAAACCAGGCGATTACACTCATTGAGAATTGGCTGATCCGGGTCAGTGAGCGCAATTCGACCACGCCCTACACCGGACGCTCCGATCCCTGCCGCGCAGGATTTCCAACCCTTCAACGTGCGCAAGTACGCCAGTTCGGATCGGTTCGGACTAGCCTGTCATTGCCACGATTCGTGAAGGAGGAGACACACCGGATCGCAGCACAGCCGGACAGGTCCGGGCTACCCGAGGGCTTCCGCGCTACGCGAGGGATGAGCCAGAGAAAATCGGGGGCCCCGAGGCATTCCCCAGCTGTGCTAAGGGGAAGCTCAGAATAAGCTAAGTGCAAGCCCAGCAAGCACTTAACTACACCGCGACCACAACGCTGTTAACTACTTAGATATGATTGCGGTGTCCCACGTCAGCGGAAATGG
>PLIC01000008.1 GCA_003139995.1 Candidatus Acidiflorens stordalenmirensis
GGCCACCCCCTTGCCCGTCGTGTCAGCCGCGGCTGCGATCGTTATCACTACGAACGCCAGCAGCGGAACTAAGAGACCCAGCAGTTGCTTTCGCATTTCCCTATCTCCCCATGCGAGGCCGTTTCGCCTCCATGTGTTTCTCGAACTCGTTTCTTCGAAGTCTTTGTTATCTCCGGGGCTAAACCGCCGGAGTCGTAATCTTCTTTACTACTTCCCGCGTAAAGGTCTTGCCCATCCGGTCCTGCAGTGTTTCCTGGAAAACGATGGAGTCGCCCGTGATTTTCACCACGTAACCGTTGAACACCGGATCGTTCTCCCGCAGAAAATAAGCTTTATTCATACTGTTACTGACCACGGCGATGAAACCGCCTTCGGCACGCACCACGCCGCGCAGGTTGATGGCGCCGATTTCCAGACACTTCTTGCCGGTGCTGCAACCCGAACCGCCGGCGCGGCTCACCACCGGACTGATGAAAGGATCCCGTCGGCCGTTGGAGTTGTACTTGCTGTCGGGAACGACCGACTGCTCGCTCTCCGCATTCTCGCCGCCTGTGCTTGCCGCAGCGCCCTTGCCGGCCGCTGGCGGATTCACCTTGGGAGCCACGACGGCGGGCTTAGCTTGCGCACTGTGCCGGGCCGCGACTGCCAGACCCCGCTTCGCCCCGCCCGACTTGGCCGGAGCTTGCTTGGCGCTCGCTGCCGCTGGAGTTGCCTGGTGCAGGCCCAGAGCCTCATTCGAGGCAGCCGTGGCATTGTCGTTCACCGTGTTCATGCTTCTGCGCGTGTTCTGGATAATGCTGGGACTCTGGGCCGAGGCCAAGCCCGCGGCCAGTACCGAAACCAGAATTGCCGCCGTCATCGTGATTGCTGGCTTCATCTTCATCCTGTCCCTCCTACTTCTTCACCGGTGGTCCGGGCTTGCTGGCCGGCGCCGCCGCCGGATCCAGGTCGTGACTGAAATACGTGGTGGTCAGACAAGTGGCGACCACACTCTCGCTGGGCGCGTACTGGTAGGTATGCTTGGCCTTGGCATCGGTCGGCTTGCGGGTCGAGGCCACCAGCAGGTTCGAAACGTTTACGATGCGCTCCACTTTGCCCAACCGGTCGAAGAACCCCAGCATCGAGTAGTACGGGCCGTCGAGTTCCACTTCGAACGGCACTTCGGTGTAGAACTCTTTCGCGCCGTACGGGCGCGCGGTGTAGCGGCGGATTTCCACACCCGACTTGCGCGCTTCTCCGCTCACCATGCGCATGAAATTGTCCACTTCCTTTTCATCGGGCACGATGCGCCGCTCGATTTCGAGCTGCTGCTTCAAGCTGGCCAGCTGGCGCTCGATGTCGGCCAGTTTCGGCCGGTAGGCTTCGAGTTCCGCGTTCTCGCGCAGTTTGGCCTGCAGTTTGACCCGGGCTGCATCATTTTGATCGCGCTGCGACTTGTAGACCGTGTAGTAGAGGGCGCCCGTGCCCACCACCGCCGTCAGCAGCAGAACGCCCAGCAGCTTCACCCCTGTTAATTCACCAAGATTCATAGTCGGTTCCGCCTTTACGACTTCGCCTTTTCGCAGGTCAGTGTGAACTGAAACGCCTGCATGTCCTTTACCCCTTCGTCCTGATAACTTTCCCTAATCTCGATGTTGCGGAAAAACCCGGTCTTCTGCAGGTTGGAAATCAGGTTAGCCACCGCATCGCTCGACAGGGCCGTGCCGTCAATGGCCACGTTCGCGCCCTGGTCCTGCATGCTATTCAGCCACACCGCTTCGGTGCCGTTGACCGTATCGGCGATCATGGACAACAGGGCGACCGGGCCGGTTTGGTTGTTACGCAACTGGTCGATCACATCTACCCGCCGCTTATAAACCTCGGCTTGCCTCTGCCGCTCCATGTACCGCACCTTGATGTCGGCCAGTTCCCGATTCTTCTGTTCCGCCAGCCGGCTCTGCACCTCGATCGATTTCTTTTCCCGGTCGAGCGTGTACCAGTAACCGGCATTGACGGCGCCGGCAATCAGCAACACGGCAGCCACCTGAACCAGCGGCCCGCCCAGGTTGCCAAGATCCATACTCGGCATGCTGACGGCAACGTTCTTCTTGCCTTTCGGTTTCGGAGAGCCCAGCAGATTGATTCGGATCATAGCTTTTCAAAGCTCCTCAGGGCCAAACCCACGGCCACTGCCAACTGGCCGGCGTTCTGTTCGACCAGCTCCGCCCCGGCGCCTTCCACCGGAGCCACCACTTTCTGAAACGGGTTGAACAACTCGACCGGCATCGAGAACTCCTGGCGCAACGCTTCCACCAGGCCCGGCACTTTGGCCGACCCCCCGGCCAGATAAATCTTTTCGATGTGCTCGCCCGCCGCGCTGGCACGGAAGAAATCGAAGGTCTTCTGAATTTCCAGCACGATAATTTCGGTCACCTGCTGCAGGATCGGCGTCTTCGCGTCGTCCTGCACCATGCCCACCTTGCGCCCGAGCTTGAGCGATTCCGCGTCGTCAAAGCTCAAATCCAGTTCCTTCTGCAGCGAGTCGGTGTACTGATGACCACCCACCGAAACGTCGCGCGGGAACAGCGGCGTCGTGCCCTTGACGATGTTGATGTTCATCACGCTCGCACCCAGGTTGAGCAGGGCAACCACTTGCGTCGGCGCCGGCTCATAGTTGTACTCGTAGCAGTTCTGCAAGGCCAGGGCATCGATATCCACAATAGACGGAGTTTTGCCCGCCATCGAGAGTACGTTGGTGTAGTTCAGAATCTTGTCTTTCTTGACAGCCACCAGCAGCACGTCCATTTGCGGGCTGGTCGCGTCGTCGGAAAGAATCTGGTAGTCGAGGTTCACATCCGCCAGATCGAACGGGATGTGCTGCGCCGCTTCCTTCTGAATGGTCTCGGCCAGTTCCTGATCGCTCATCGAGGGCAGCGAGATTTTCTTCACGATCACCGAGTGTCCGCTTACCGCGGTGGCCACCGACTTCGACTTGATCTGAGTGTCCGTGAACAGCTTGGAGATGGCGCTTGAAACCGTGCCCGAGTCCACGATCATGGAATCGACCACGATGTCGGGTGCGATGGGCTCCAGGCCGAGGTGCGCCACTTCGATTCCAGTGCGTGTCTTCCTGAGCTCGACGGCCTTGATGCTCGAAGAGCCCACATCCAGACCCACTATCGTCTTCGATCCCATTCCAAACATGTGCCCGCCTTTTATTTACGGAGTTCCGGCAGCTTTCACCGCTGCCTTGATTTTCTGTTTGCCCCGCGATTCCGTTTCCATCGACTTCTCTTCCATCCACTGATCGAGCTTCGATTTTTTGAAGCGCCAGCGATTGCCCAACTTGAACGCCGGAATCTTCTGTTCGTTCACGTACTTGTACAGCGTGTCCGAACTCACTCCCAGATACTGCGAAGCTTGGCGAATGTTCATTACTTCTCGCGAGTCGGCCATAACGTTTCTCCCTCCCACCGAATCCAGCTCTCAGCCCAGCCTTTTCTTCCCGGCAACGCTGAGAAAATTGGGAGAACCAAATCCTCGATCCAAACGCGGTCGAGTGTATTTTGGTGTGCTGAGCATATCTCAACCGCAAGCGCGGGCCTCTCCACCTGAATCTTCCGGTTTTGTTGGGTTTTATGGGGTTTTTCTGGATTCCACAAAAAGTGGACTTGCAGTTCGGTTCTACTAATTGTATCTTTATGTAGCTATACCGCTATATACAGTAGTCTCTCCGCAAGTAAGGTGCCGGTCACACGAGTTGGAGTAACTAAGGTACTAGAGACGGTACGGAAGTACTTGGACGGACGCGCAAACCGCTGAAAATACGGCAAGTCCCTCCTCCGCCGAAACGCGGAAATCGGTTTGCTTTCCACTCCGCATCGGGTTTTCAATTTGGGTGTTTTTGACTAAAAACCGCGAAATGTCAATGAGCGGTTTTCCCGCCGCCATCGAACGCCTCCAGCCAATTCACGATTGCAGAACTGGGCATAACCAACATGCATCTTTCATGCACTCCCCTTTTTATGACCGCCAGGATTCGATATAGGGTTATCAGTCTGGCGCAAACAGCTTTCTGATTGCCGGAACGGGAAGACTGGATTTTTCAACCAGCGCCATCGGTTCCATGCCAAGCTGGCGCATTTCATCGGGCGCCTGGGAACAGTGCCAGCCAGCGCCGACTTCTGCGAATTTAGTGGAAAGCAAAGGACGCAAAGCAGCGACCAAAACGAAACGCGGGATGATTCTGACCATGTTTGCGCTCGACGGGACTATTTTGAACCCAGTTGCGCGAAGTACATCGAGTACCTCGCGCAGAGCATCGACAAGCAGCCTGAGATCGGCTTTCGACCGGGCCAGGGCATAGGTATCGCAGCCATGTTTAATAAGGAGATGCGCAAAGAGGGCGACGTTCGCGGCATGGGTTGCAAGGTAGTCTGAAATATCGGTTGATGTTTTCGATTTCAAACCTGCCTGGCATAAAATGCCAACCAGCCGCGTCAACCGCGGCGTTATCCTACCGTCGATTTCCCCAAAGGGCGTGGCCATCCCTGCGAGCCCGCTGATCGCGCGGATAACGCTTCCATCTCGCTTTCCCGCACCGAAGACAAAGTCCAGCATGACCCGCTCCTTACTCAGTACCGCGGTAAATTCATCGGGGCCGGATGGATTGTTGACCATGAAGACGACATTTGGAGACCGGTTGAGGGCCAAGACCGGCAAAACGTCCGGTACCTGGTTTTTTCGGATGACAACGAGGATGTAATCGTAGGAATCTTCTGGATCGAGGCGGTTGATGACCGGAACCTTCGTATGGCTGCGTGTATTTTTGAAGGGATCCTCGATGACGATCCCTCCATCTCGTATCTCTTCATAACGCTTGCCGCGGGCGAGGATCGTCACATCGAACCCTGCGGTATAGAGGCCTACGGCACAAATCGAGCCGTTCACGCCGGCCCCTATCACAAGTATTTTCGCGTTAACTGTAGCCATCTCGCTCTCCCTGAACAATGATGTGCCGTCTCCCGAGTCTCTCGCCGTGCTCCGATCACCCGCACTACGTGATCTCCGTCACTTCTCGTTTGGTCAAGTTCCTGTAGCCTGATCTGTTTTCGAACACAAGGAGCATTCATGAAACTACTCGTAATTGGTTCCGGCATGATGGGTTCAGCGGCCGCCTGCGATATGGCCCGCCAAGGCCAAGTCGACTCCGTCACTCTCGCCGACAATGACCTCAAGCGCGCCAAAGACGTCGCTGCCCGCGTCAACCGCATCACCGCCGATAAGAAAGTCCGCGCCGTCGCGCTCGACGCCTCCAAAGAAAAAGAAGCCGCTCGCCTCATGAAAGGCCACGATGGCGCGCTCTCCGCGGTTCCCTACTTCCTGAACCTCGGCCTGGCAAAAGCCGCCATCAGCGCGGGTTGCCATTTCGCCGATCTCGGCGGCAACAACACGGTCGTGCTGCAGGAGCTGGCGCTCGCCAAGCAAGCCGAGAAACGCGGCATTGGAATCGCTCCCGATTGCGGACTCTCTCCCGGCATGGCCTCGATTCTCGGAGGAGAGCTGGTTCGCCGCCTCGACGGACGCGCCGACGCGCTCAAGCTTTATGTCGGAGGTCTGCCCGAACGACCCATGCCTCCGTTTCACTATCAGCTGGTGTTTTCCGTCGAAGGACTGATCAACGAATTCGTGGAACCGGCGCGCATTCTGCGCAAGGGCAAGATTACCATCATCGACCCGCTTACCGAGCCCGAAGAATTTCACATGGATGGCTTCGCGCCACTTGTGGCCTTTCAAACTTCTGGCGGAACTTCCACCATGCCGGAGACCTTTGCAGGAAAAGTTGGCGAGTGCTTCGAGAAGACCCTGCGCTATCCCGGCCACTACGATCTGCTCTGCGAATTGAAGGAACTGGGCCTGTTTTCGAGCGAGAAAATGCGCGTCGGCAACGTGGAAGTCGCGCCGCGCGCGCTCATGTCAAAAGTGTTCGAGGAAAAATTTGCCGGCAAGGGCCCGGACGTTTGCATCATGCGGATCGAGGCCCACGAATCCATCAAGGCTCCCGGAGTCCGCGGCCTGCTCGGCGGAAAACTCAAAGGCCGAGTGGCCACCTTCACCATGGTCGACCACTACGATCCCAAGAGCGACATGAGCGCCATGATGCGCACCACCGCGTTTCCGGCGTCCATCGTCCTCCAGATGATGTGTACGGGCGCGGTATGCAAGCGTGGCGCAGTCTTGCAAGAACGAGACGTCCCCGCCGAAGCCTTCCTCGAAGAAATCGAGCGCCGGGGCATCAAGATTGAGTATCGGATGGAGTAACTGGAGCGGGATTTCGCCGACTGACAGCGCCCAGTGCTGAGCACTACTCTTTGCGCATGATCGTTACCGACGGAGTCGTAGCAGTGTTCTTGCGTCCGGGTTACTGGGAAACTGGAATATTGTGGATGTATTTCAACGAACGAAAGCCCGGCGAGAAAGATTTGCCCGTTTTCTTTCACTCTACTAACTGTGACTATGACCCTGTGGCCGGCTGCTACAAGTTCGGACTTGCGGCGCTGCACGATCCTACACTTATTGAGGATGTTTACATCCCGCGTGAGTACGTTGTGGGAATAGCTGTTAGGAAGGAACCGGTGTCCAAGAATCAAATGCGTAGCATCGGTTTTGCACATCCTACTGCCCGAAGAAGAAGAAAATGAAGAGGTATATGAAGTTTGCTTGGCCGTTGTTTTTGCTCGTGCTTTCAGGAATCGCCCAAGCTGACAATCCGGCCAGAGGTCTGCTTGCGCAGTGCAACACTCTAACCTTTACCACAGCCGAGTCCCCTAAAGTCCTGCCGCCCGCATATAAATGTCTAAGCTATATAGACGGTTGGTTAGATGGGATAAGTGGCATGCTCACTACTGATGATAAAGGCACCCTGCAAACTATCACCATTGAGGACGGGGTAACAAATGTTCAAGTGGCAAAAGTCTTCATCCTCTACATGGGAAATCACCCGGAAGAGGAAAACAAGCCTCGGCAGGTCGCGTTATGGCACGCCATGCTCGGCTCGGGGCTGGTTACTCTGGTCTCTCCTGGGAAGAGCAACGGAAGATGACGGGCAGCAATGGGCCGGTCTCCCGCTCATTACGTTTTGTTGCTCCCTTGAAACCAGCAATAGGAGACCGCCATACTGCTCCCCCAGAACCGTAATCTTCGTGTCCGTCCGGAATTTCTTGTAGTCGCGGTAGGCTTCTTCGACAAGTTTTGCCGCCTCACAGTGCCTTGAGGGCGAAGAGACAGGACTCCCGCCATCTTTTCCGGAGCACCTTGAGAGCGACAAGGGACACGAGATAGCAAAGGCGGCGCGATAGGCAGCCCACAATTGGAGCCTTGACACAACCTGTTAGAATAGACTCATAGCAAATCAAGTGTTTGCCGTTTTCCCGGATTCGATCTTTGACAAAATAGCCGCAGCCCGCCCCGACTCTCATTGAGAGGCGAGCGGCCTTGCAACAGGAAGAAATCGCTGCATTCGAGCGCGGATAACCGCTAACTCCTTATTCCGGAATACTTTACTCTAAGTCCTTTAGATTCAAAGACCAAGTCCGAAAATTCCGGCTAACCCCATGATTCTAGGAGACAGGGGGGGAGGGGGGTGGGGGTACCAAGTAGTAACGTCGACCCAAATCGGGAATTCACCCGTTGGCTTTAATCATCTGCTCCGCGTGCTTCCGTTACGAAATAGACTCGCCCCTCACTGCTCGCGAGTCTCCTCTCCCACCACCGTGATCTTCGTATCCGTCCGGAATTTCTTGTAATCATGGAAGGCCAGTTCGAGATCTTCGTCGTAGCTTTTGAACAGTGCAACTCGCGCGTCGAGGTGGATCCGAACATGTTTGGGCAGCCAAACCTCACCGTTCACCCTGGTCTGCTCGGCGATGACACGCGTGCCTTTGTGGATCCTGGCAAGTACGAAGCCAAACGAAATAGTATCGATGGCCGTAATGTCGAGCTTCACCCATTGCGCCTCGGTTTTGTCGATCCAGACGCGGCCTTTGAACTTGCTGAGTATCTTGGCGCCGCGCTGCTTGGGTTCGTAGCCGGGACGAGGTTCGCCCTCCAGCACCCAGGCATCGCGCCCATCGATCGCTTCCGAGCCGATCAGCCGGAAGTTGAACGCGTCGGCAATTTCAAGCACAAACTTGCGATCCTCTTCGCGACTCTTTTCTTCTTTCTCCAACCGTTTGCGGCGTTCCTCTTCGGATTCGTTCTTGCGTTTGTCGATGATCTTCTGAATCTTGTCGTCTTCCTTTTTCGCCTCGCCGGCCGACAGCGGTTTGTCGTCCTTCGCAGTCAGCCGCTCGACCGGCTCTCCATAAATCTCAAGCACCTCCGAGGTCCGCGATTCGATCTTCTTTACCCCGCCACGTCCATCGAGTTTGTGCTCTTCCTCTCGTTCGACGTAGGTGTAATCGCGCAATTGCTTGTCGTTTTCCAGGTCTTTTTCTTCGGCGCGCCGCAGAAGCTCTCGAATCTGCTCCGGAGGCACGGCGCCCCTGGTATCGGGCTTTAGATCGATGGGCTTCAGATCGTCGCGCTTCACATCAATGGCCGCGGAAGGGAGCGATGCCGCGGGACGGGTCTGCTCCTGCGCGAGTCCGCAGGCTGCGACAAGGACAAGCAAGGCCACCATCGTTTGGCGAAGACACATACCCATGCTGCACCTGCGAAATGAAAGGAAAATGACCTTCCGTTACTTCTCCGCCCGCTCCAAACACCCAGCCCGAAACGACCGCCCATCCAGCCGATGCAGCCGCTTAGCCTGGGCGCGCGTGATCAGCGAATAATGAGAAATCGTCAGCAGATATTCTGCCACGAACCACACGGGCTGCTCCGTGGTCATCCAGTGGAGAGCATCGAAGCGCCGCATGTGGACGGGCCGGGAAAAAGTCCGCAGCGTGCGCTCTCCCCGCAGATTAAAGTAGGTGTCGAAGTAACTCATCGCCAGTTCGCGCAGCGAACGGTACACCGGCTCGCGATAGCGGCAGCCGGTGTAGTTCGATTTGGCCACGGCGCCCCAGTGTCCGTCAGTGGAATTGCGATACACGGCAATCACGTGGTCGGTATCGTGCTCGGCTTCCAGATCGACAATCAGCGGAGGATACCCGATGACGCGCAGCGCAGCCGCCGCAAACAAGGCTCCCTCGTAACAATGAGAAGTGTTTTCGCGCAGCACCCGTCGCGGAGACCAGGCGCTGTCGGCAAGGTGGTACGGCATGCCGTCAAGCAGTCGCTGAATGCCGTGCGGAGTCTTCAGAGCGCGCAGCTTGCGCAGTTCGGCAGGGGTCAGGCCCCAGGAGTCGTTATTCTTCATCCCAAATTTTCCCTTAGTTTTCCGGAGGCCGAATCCCCCTTTTCTTGAAATGATCATCGATTGATCCGTATATCGATAGCAGGTCGCACACGCTCGAACTAGAGAGGAACGGAATTGTCGCATCCAAGCTTCCTGGTGTAATGCTGGAGGCAATTGAAAAAACCGTCCTGTGCATGATCTTCGAGCATATCTTGAACATAGGGTCGAAGTCCTCGCCCTGGCTGATCAGGCGAGCAATTCCGCTGGCCCTCTTGGGTTGAGCATTCTCCGGAAGACCAAAATCAACCATCAGTTGTTTGTAGGTTGCAGCTTCCGCATCTGTCGCATCCGTTTCCGGGCCGTGCTCAATTTCCTTTCGCAGCGCGTGCTCCAGGATTGATTTAATCGGGTTTTCTTCTCGTTTAGACATCTCCGACAACATGGCAATCAGATTCTTGTGTGAAGCCTGATGGTGCTTGGTCAACGCCTCATAGAACTCCTTCGCGTCAATTACGAGATCGTTCCTAAATTCGATGGCATTGCTCTCCGACGCTAGGACATACGTGGTGATCACTTTCAACTCCAGTAGATTCCGACGTCCCCACGCTGCCAGATATACAGACTTCTTAGCGCCGATCTCGACGGAGTAGTAATCCAGCAGCGCACAGTGGAGGATTCCCAAAAGCAAATTGCGAAACCATACCTCTTCCTCGTTGGCGGTTGCTCCTTGAATACTTCGGTACAGTCGGCGCACCTTCTCGACGGCCCAAGACATAGCTACATCGGCTTCATCGGCGCACCCCTTATCCTCGATATCCATATTCCTCACCTTGAGAGATGGCTGGGAAACAGTTTCCAATCCTCCACCGCGCCGCTACCGCAACAGCTCCCCCAACTCGCGAGGGGTTTCAATCAGTACATCCGGAGGCACTTCTTCCAGCGTGCGCGGAGCGAAGCCGTAGGTTACGCCGCAGGTCCACAGACCGGCGTTGCGGCCCGTCAAAACGTCAATCGACGAGTCTCCAACGATCAGCGCCTCGTCCGCCGCTATGCCAATTTCTTGCAGGAGGGTCTGCACCCCCAGAGGATCGGGCTTTTTTGTCGGAAAGCTGTTGCCGCCGTATATGCGCACGAAGAAGTCGCCTAGGCCCAGCGCCCGCACGATGTCGCGCGAAGGATTGACCGGTTTGTTCGAGAGCACGGCCATCTGCCGCTGCAACCCATTTGGCGAATTAGCCAGAGCTGCCAGCGTCTCCGGAATCCCCTCGTAAACCGTGGTGTGGTCGAGTTTGTGCAGGCGGTAGTAGGCGAGAAAATATTCCAGCGCCTCTTGGAGCAACGCTTCGTTATCCGCGTCCGCGTCGCCGAGCGCGCGGCGGACGAGCGTGGGAGCGCCGTCTCCCACATAGCTCGCAACAAGGTCGCCGGGCAGCTCGGGACGCCCAAGATGGCGCAACGTCGCATTGATGGCCTGAATCAAATCAAGGCGCGAGTCAATCAGGGTGCCATCGAGATCGAACACGAGCAAGCGGACGCGATGCGGATCGAACGCGCGGAGGAAACGAATCATGGACAGTTCAGGATAACGCAGTTGTCAGTTCTCAGTTCTCAGTAGAATCTCTTCGTCTTGAGTCTCTGGCTGTTTCGTGAGCATCTTGCACGCTACTGACTGTACCTTCGTGTGAAGGTCAGCCTTTTCTGAGAACTGAGAACTGACACCTGATTTACAATGTTCCGGGGCGGAAACTCTGTGGGGTGAAGAACGCGGCATGGCCACGACCAAACTCGATCCCAAGCTGAACGAAAACGACATTGCGGCAAAGGCCAGGACTTATCAGGGCCTGACGGGTCAGCAGTTAATTGACGCGTATCGCATCATGTTCACCTCGCGGCGGGTCGACGACCGCGAGATCCTGCTCAAGCGCCAGCAAAAGATCTACTTCCAGATCTCCGGCGCAGGCCACGAAGCCGTCGGAGTCGCCGCTGCTTTCGCGCTGAAAACCAGCTACGACTGGTTCTATCCTTATTATCGCGACCGCGCCCTCTGCCTCGCGCTGGGCGCGACGCCTTATGAAATGCTGCTCGGCGCCGTCGGCGCGGCCGACGATCCCGGTTCCGGAGGCCGTCAGATGCCTTCGCACTGGGCTTTCCAGCGGCTCAACGTCGTCACCCAGTCTTCTCCGACCGGAACCCAAATCCTGCAAGCCGTGGGATGCGCCGAAGCCGGGCGCTATTTGGCCAAGCATCCGAATGCAGCGCAGAAGGCCGACGGCGATTACCGCCAATTCAAGGATGTCCAATTCCAGGGCGATGAGATCACTTACGTCTCGCTCGGCGACGGCGCAACCAGCGAAGGCGAATTCTGGGAGGCGCTGAATACCGCCTCCTGCCTCCGTTTGCCGGTAATTTTTTCCGTGGAAGACAACGAGTACGCGATCTCCGTGCCCGTGGAAGTGCAGACCGCCGGCGCCAACATTTCGCGCCTGGTTTCCGGCTTTCCCAACTTTCATTTCGAAGAGATTGACGGCACCGATCCCGTCGTCGCCTACGCGGCGTTCAAGCGCGCAGGCGATTACTGCCGCGCGGGCAATGGGCCGGCGTTTGTCCATGCCCATGTGATTCGTCCCTATTCCCATTCGCTCTCCGACGACGAGCGCCTTTACCGGCCCGACGCCGAGCGCCAGGCCGATGCCGCGCGCGATCCGGTGCCGCGCCTGCAGATGTTCCTGTTGCGCGAGGGAATCCTCGACGAAAATGGGATCAACAAAATCGAGAAGGAAATCGAAGAGCAGATCCAGGCCGACGCCGACCGCGCGCTCGACGCCGCGCTGCCGCAGCCGGAAACGATCTACAACTACGTATACTCGCCCGATCTCGATCCCACCTCGGCGGCGTTCGAAACTCAGTCCGCAATTGCCGCTCCCGAGCCCGCCGCGGATGGGAAGCCCCCCGCCGACTCACAGAACAAGACGTCGCAGAATAAGGCGTCCCAGAATAAAACCATGGCCGACCTCATCAACACCACGCTGCGCGACGAGATGCGCCGCGACGAGCGCGTCATCATCTTCGGCGAAGACGTCGCCGACGCCAGCCGCGAAGAGTACGTCAAGCAGAAGCTGGTCAAAGGCAAGGGCGGAGTCTTCAAACTAACGGCGGGCCTGCAAGTCGAGTTCGGCTCCGACCGCGTCTTCAATTCTCCGCTGGCCGAAGCCAACATCGTCGGCCGCGCCACCGGCATGTCGACACGCGGATTGAAGCCCGTGGTTGAGATCCAGTTTTTCGATTACATCTGGCCGGCGATGATGCAGTTGCGCGACGAACTTCCGCTCATCCGCTGGCGCTCGAACAACGCCTTCTCGGCGCCGTTGGTGATTCGCGTGGCGATTGGCGGCTATTTGACGGGCGGCGCGATTTACCACTCGCAGTGCGGCGAGAGCATCTTCACTCATATTCCCGGATTGCGCGTCGTGTTCCCTTCGAATGCGCTCGATGCCGCCGGCCTGCTGCGCACGGCGATCCGCTGCGACGATCCGGTGCTGTTCCTCGAACACAAGCGCCTCTACCGCGAAACCTATGGACGCGCGCCCTATCCCGGCCCCGACTACATGGTTCCGTTCGGAAAAGCGAAGATCGTGCAGCCCGGAACCGATCTCACCGTTATCACCTACGGCGCGGTGGTTCCGCGCGCGCTGCAGGCCGCGCAAAAACTGGAGCGCGAGCATAACGTCAGCGTCGAGTTGATCGACCTGCGTACCTTGAACCCCTTCGATTGGCACGCGATTGCCACCTCGGTGAAGAAGACCAACCGCGCGCTGATTGCTTACGAAGACTCGCTAAGCTGGGGATACGGCGCCGAAATTGCCGCCCGCATCGCCGACCAACTTTTCCATCACCTCGATGCCCCGGTGAAGCGAATCGCGGCCACCGACACCTTCGTCGCCTATCAGCCGATTCTCGAGAATGCCATCCTGCCCCAGGCCAGCGACCTGTTCCGGGCGATGAAGGAGTTGGCGGAATTCTGAATCTCAGCCGCTTTTCGTTTTCCGCGCGCCGCGCGACCTCCCGCCAAACGTGAGTCCCCACGGGCCGCCGTCAAAACAAAGCAGCGCGAAAGCGATTGTCGCCAGCGCCAGCGGAAATTCGTATCCGTTACTGCCCATCAGCCCGTTCTTAAAATGCACCTTCCAGATGGCCACGCCCATCTCGATCACGAAGGCGAGCGAGAAGAAGCGC
>PLIC01000162.1 GCA_003139995.1 Candidatus Acidiflorens stordalenmirensis
ACCATTTCAGAAAACGCTCTAGCTACCCGAGCACGACGAAGATCAGCGTCAAGCACGACAATAGCCTGATTGGAATATGGTTGGCAGGATGTATCGGCTACCGCGATCAATTCGGGTACTTGTGTCGTACCAAGTTCATGTGGGGGTTTAAGGATGAGGCTGGCAGATCTGTTTCGTTGCAAGCTCCGGTTCCAGCTCAGACGATCAAAGGCCGATTTTTCGCCACGGCAAGCGGCGAAAGCATAGACTCCTGTCAAGTCCCCAAATACAAGTAGAATCAAAATCCAAATTAGGACACTACCCGTCAACGAGAGAACTTGCCATCGCTTGATGAGTCGGTTACCTTCTCAGGCTTCATCGGTTTGGCTTGCTGGATCGCGGGCGGGACATTCGCGGACGGCTCCGATACCGCATGTCGGCGCGAGGTCGGCGTCGGCTCGTCTGGCTCCAATCCGGTTCCGGTTCACTGGACTGACTGTTGTGTGGAGTCGCGGCGGACCCATGTACAGAACTTTTCCAGCGCATCAATGAGTAGCTCGCGCTCCTTTTGAGGACAGTTGGCCAAGGTCTCCTCGCACAGCACTCCGAATCCGTAGCTCGTTTCACCTTGGTCGAGGTAAATCAAGCCGACTCGAAGGAACCGCTTCGGGATGTTGTTTAGATCGAATTCAGGAATCATAATGTTCCTCCTCACGATTGCTCTAGGTTTTCGAAAATCTCTTCCGGTTTCCCTGGCCCAACAAGATTGATAGACCTGCGCGGGCTGAGCCCGTACATCGCGCCAGCGAGAGCACACGCTAGAAACCAAAACTTTTTCGGAACACTGCTAGGGCGATCTGAGTCGGGATAGTGAGAATCTTCCTTTGCGTCCAGAAATTGTTGTGCGAGTCTTGGCAGACAGCGTGTAAGGGAAGCGTCTGGTTGTTTCCTCATCCATGTTGATCGGGCGCAAGCAGTTCGTATCTGCCTCGCTGTTTTGGCCTCAAGCAATGCCTCCACGGTGTCCCATTCTGCCGGAAGGTTTACACCCTTGCTGATTGTGGTCTTGCACACTTGGCTGACCACGATGCCCCTTCTTCCGCCTTTTGCAAGTACCCAAAAATCATCGTAGATCGGATAGGCGGTTGTCACCAGGAGCAACCTTTTTGCGTTCGGTTTCGGTCCACGTAAACCCATGATCGAATAATTCTAACAAAACGTGGGGAGAAAACTCAATGGGTCCCTTGATTGTATTGGTTTCATAAGCGTTAATTGGGGGTGAGGTATGTACCATCGAGACCTTGTGTACTTTCTTGCTGAGGAACAGGATGGAAACGATGGCGCGTCCAACACGGGAGGGGAAGATGTCTGCAAAGCTGATGCCTAACATGAGTCTCGATGAGCAAATCCGGGGCGTACGTCGGGCTGTTTCGACTTTAAGTTCTCGCAAGAGCGGCCCAATCTGGCTTCTTCCTTCACTGCGTAAGCGGTTGCGGGTTTTGGTCGCAGAACGGAAGCGGCGAGCGGAACGGGCAGCGGTGAGATGAGGGTGAGGGGATGTTGCTGGCAATGCCGGTTCCGAAAGAATGGCAACAGCCCGTCATCGTTGCCGAGATCATTGTGCTGATCTGGCTTTTCTGGCGTTCAGAAAGCGGGAAGTGAGATGAACACACGCGCCTTACCTGGAAGTAACTCCGGTGTTGAGCAACTAAATTATTTCAAACTGAGGTGCTGTCAATGACTACCACGTTTCAACCGAATACAACGAGTACACCCAAAGCCGAAGCGCAACCAAAGCCGGAACAGCAGATCGTTTACGAGAACGATCAGGAGCGCGCGGAACGGCTTCGCGCCGAGAAACTCGCAAAGATCGTCCAGGATGCCGTGACCGCAGCCCTGGACGAACGCGAAGCGAAGGCCGCTGAGGAAGTTAAATCGAAGGAACCGCCGAAGAAGGATTTGTTGACGGAACTGTTCGGAGGGTAGGAAAAGAAAAGCCCGCACCGGAAAGAGGCGCGGGCGGGGAAACCGATCTCGGAATCTGTGGACCTAGCAACCCCAGAATATCCGAGTTCCCCGCCTGTTTACAAGCCCTTTTTCCTGATGCGCGGCTCTGAAAGTGAGCGCACATGAAACTTCCTGATCCCTTGTCCTTACGGCACCCGGACGCGGCCAGCGTGAAAGCCAGCGTGGACTTGGTGAACTATATCGCTCAGTTCACCCGCCTACGCCTGGGTGGTCGCCAATACGTCGGCCTCTGTCCGCTGCCCGGACATCGGGAGCGGCATCCGTCGTTTCAAGTGGACGCAACGCGCCAGATTTTTTACTGCCACGGCTGCCAGCGCGGCGGTGATGTGTTTTCGTTCGTGATGTATCAGCGCGGGTGCGGGTTTTCCGATGCAGTGCGAGAGGTTGTGCGATTCATTCTCGGTGAGGTTACCGCGCCGAAGGCGCGGCCCGCGCCGCCGAAGGCGGCGCGCTCTGCTAGTTGGGCACAGCGAAGGGATGAGCCAAAGCCTGCGCTTTTCTGTCCTGAACCGCGTCCACCACTCCCGCCGTGCTTCTTCGATGCGGCGGACCTGGCTGCGGAGGCGGTGGTTTCTATGCTTGTACAACGTCGAATAACTGGTTTTTTGAAAGGGTGAGCGCGGATGAGTCTCGGCGTCGAGATCGTTCCTTACATACCGGCACCCGAGGGCATTCTGGCGCACGCACCCGAGGGCACGATCACGGACTACGTGGACACGGCTGAGAGTAAGGGGAAGTTTGCACCCGATCCCCTGATTTCGGAGGGCAGTGACGGAAAGCCTGTCTTCGCAGAGATGGCCTTTCGGGCTTCGGGCCGATCTCGTGAACAGGCGCGACTGTTCTATGAGCAAGGTTTGAAGGAAACGCGACTCGTGAATGCGCGGCGCTGGCACGAAGTGCAGTGTCAACATTTGTCTGGCGAAATCTCAAAGGCTGAGGCGATCATGGTTGGCCTTGAGACGGTTCGGAAACAGAACGCTCTATGTAGGGCTCTTGAACGCGAGGAACGATGCCCTGCTCCAAATCCTTTCCTGCTGGAAAGTCTTGACTCACGCATCCGGGCTTTGCGTCCAGATGTCGAGGCCGTGCTGGAATTGGCTGCAACAGCATCGGAGCGCGAGTTAGCCCTAGTGGAAGTTTTGAAACAGATCAGAAAACAGGATCGGAAGGCGCGCGGTTGGAAACTGAAAGCACAGCGGCAGGTCGCTTGCGGTCTGTTCGGGAAGCAGTACGACGCGGAGAAGTGTGGGCGGGTGTATTTCCGGCATTTTCGTTGCCACAATCGCTACTGTCCTGTTTGTGGGCCTTATGTCCATCAGAAGTTAGTTGCTAAGTACCTTGGCCTGGAAAAACCCATCGCAGAATTTCTGGCGGGGCATCCATCTTACCGCCTTCACATCCTCGACATCACCGCCATCAAACGCGGCGAACGGATGCCTTCTCCTGAGGATGTTCGCAAGTTCAAAGTCGACGTGAAGAAGCTAATTGAGCGCGTAAATCGCCACGTCGCGGAAAAGTTCGGCCTGCCATACTCCAAGCAGTTGACGGGCTATCTGTACTGCCTGGAATTCGGATTCGATAACAACAATCTGCATTGCCACGGTGTCCTGCTTTCGCCGTACATCGAGCAGGAATGGCTTAGTCAGCGATGGCGAGAGATTCGCAATGATGGCAGTTTGCGTGTGTTGATCGCAGAAGCCTACAGTTTCGACGCGGCGATTAAGCACGCCTTGGAGTACACAGGAAAGTACGCTGCGCCTGACGCCGAGCGCGCCTTCGAGTTGGAGTTGGCCTTCGCGGGTTGCCGTCGTGTGGATGGCTTGGGCTGGTTTTTTAATCGCCTTCCAAAAGAGGACATCGAAGCCGATCTCCGCTGTCCTTGTGGCGACTCAGAGTGTTTTTTGAAACCGAATCGAGAGCTGGGGTGGCAGCCACTTTCTTATTTTGAGGAGCGCGGGATTTCTGATCTTGATGAAGTTCGGGAGCGTGGCAGTCCGTCTCGACAGAAGGACGGTGGATCATGGGTCAACTGAAACAATTAAAACTCTCTCGGCGCGCGACGGCGAAGGTGTGTCTTGTAGGTGCATCTTTGCCTGCTAATCCGGAGGAATTTTCGAGTCCGCACGGAAAAACTTTGTTGCAGCGGCTGTCTCGCCTTGATTTTGAACTGGAAAAGTCGCGTGCCGATGTCGGCGCGAGGGGTGAACCGGGGTGAACGAGTCTTATAGAACTAACTGGCGAGTGGCCAGCGATCCAATGTTCGCAAAGGCGGTGACGAAATGACGGCGAAGAAAAAGTCGAAGGCCGGGGGGCCCGCGAGCGAGCCGGTGACGCGCGTGATCCGCTACCAGGAAACTGTTTTTCTGTGCGGGACGGGCGGGCATGAGACGCGGCGCGTGTATCTGTGGCGCGGCGCATGGTACTGCCTAGCTGATCTCAAGAAAGCGATCCGCGCGGCGGGCGGAACCGCGCCCGAAGCGTATGCGGCGGCGGGATGGCGGGCTCTGACTACCGCCATGCGCGATGAATTTCATGCGGAAGATACGCGCCGTGCTGAACGGATGGTTCGAGTAGATGGAAACGGCGATAGGTGATCTTATGATTAACTCGTCTTCGATCTGGCTGACGGCTACAGAAGCCGCCACGTATCTGAAAATCGAGCCTCGCACGTTGCTGATGTGGGCGAGGCAGGGGAAGGTGAGGGGATACATTCTCTCCGGCACTCGCCGCCAGACCTGGCGATTTCTTTCCGCTGATCTGGATGCTATGCTTCTCGGGCCGTCCGTTGCTCTCGAAAAGGAGAGAACTCAGTGAAGAGAGCACGGGCAAAGCAAGGCAGTGTGGTACTCGACAGGAGAATCAAAACTTGGAACTTTTTCTTCTGGGAGAATGGCAAGCGGCGTTCCAAAAAAATCGGCACCATGAGCCAATATCCCACGAAAGCATCAGCATGGCGGGCCGCGAAGTTGCTGCGCGATGCGGTAGAAAATAAAGTCAGAGTCAGCACCAGCGTACCGACCGTGGGCACGCTAGTCGAACAGTACCGAGTAGAGAAGATGCCGAAACGCTACAGCACTCGCAGATCATACGACGCATGGCTGAAGAATCATGTGATCCCGAAGTTTGGACAATGTGAGATTACAGCCGTGCAAGCGCGTCCTGCGGAGTTGTGGCTCGAATCTCTCGAACTGACACCACGGAGCCGAGCAGCCGTTCGCGGTTTGCTTCGTATTCTGTGGGATTTTGCCATGTGGCGCGGTGACGTGCCGACACAGCGAAACCCGATGGAACTGGTTACTATCAAAGGCGCATCGAAACGGACTAGCAAACCGCGTAGCTTGACCGTGGATGAGTTCCAACGATTCGTTGTTCATCTTGGCGAACCTTTTCACGCCATCGCTCTTGTGTGTGTTTGCTTCGGTCTTCGTATCAGTGAAGCATTGGCGCTGCGATGGTCGGACGTGGATTGGTTCAACGGGAAGCTGTGCGTTCAGCGTGGCATCGTTCGTCAGCGGGTGGATGACGTGAAAACCGAAACTTCACACAAGGCGATCACGGTCACCCAAACCATGCTCGAAGCCCTCAAGACGTGGAAGCAGATAACTCAGTTTTCCGCGCAAGGGGATTGGATTTTTGCATCCCCGGCACAGCTAGGCCGGTTGCCGTGGTCAGCGGATAGCGTCAACGACGCGTACAAGAAGGCCGCGTCAGCCGCTGGAATCGCACGCGTCAGCACGCACAGTATGAGGCACACGTACCGATCATGGCTTGACGCCGTGGGAACTCCGATAGCCGTTCAACAAAAGCTGATGCGGCACGCGGACATTCGCACAACGATGAACACCTACGGCGATGTGGTCACCGATGAAATGGTCGAAGCGTGTGGAAAAGTGGCAGGTTTAGCCCTTAACGGCAGGTGGATGGCAGGGAAGGCTAGTTAAGTCCTTTATTTTGGCGGAAGCGTGTGTGAGTCGAACACACCGACGACATCGAAGATGCCGCCCGCCGGTTTTGAAGACCGGGACGATCACCGGACCGCATGCGCTTCCGGCCGCGAACTACTTCAGCGGCGCTACCACTAGGAATTATGGTATCGCATCGGGCTGCGGTTTACGCCTGTGCCCGTGAAATGGCCCGCGAAATAAGGACCGATAAGATCCAGCCACCGGTTCCGCCGCCGGGTGCTGCTCCGCCTGGATGGTCGCGCACGCCGTTGCTCCGAGCGATGAGCAGGTTCTGATCGAGCAAGGCCGCGAAGTGCGCCGTCCCAGCAACATTTCTGTTCACGCCACGAAGCGGGATAACCATGTGGTCACTGTGCGTATCGGTGGAAATTGTGTGGACATTCTCCGCGGTGAAGCCACGATCGCCATCTGGCGGATCGAAACACCGTGACAGTCGCGGCTCCGAGGCCCACGGCACGGTCTCCCCTTACGCCAGAGTGCCATTGGCGAGCGCGGCACTTTACCGGCGCTCCAATTCCATTTAGCATTCACCTCGCTCCCGGTTCTCAGAAAAAGAAGTTAGCTGGAAAATTCACAAAAAATTTGCGACGACAGTCTCCCGGTCAGGCCAATGAAGCCCAAGAAAACGATCCTTTGTGTGGACGATAACGAACAGGCCCTTTCCATCCATAAAATCATGCTTGAAACGCGGGGTTACCGCGTGCTCGCCTTCAACAGCGGCGAACAGGCCCTCGAAGCCTTCCGCCGCGGCGGCGTTGACCTGGTGCTCACCGACCTGATCATGCCGGGAGTGGATGGTTCGCGGCTGATCGAAGAAATCAAACGGATTTCTCCGCAGACTCCGGCCGTGCTGATCTCCGGCCGAGTCAAAATCTACGAGCGCGAAACGCTCGCCGATGTTTTTCTGCCCAAGGGAATGTACGAACCCGCGGAACTGCTGGGACGCATTCGCCTGTTGCTGGTGCGCAAGCGCGGCCCCAAGCGCCACGCTGAACTCCACGCCTGTCCCGTGGAGCACGCGACCGTGGCATGAAGTAAGACCGCCCCCGAATTTTGCTGTCCGCGTGTGATATCGTTTTCACTGGATGCCGGCCTTTATCGAAGCCAGGGAACTGCGCAAAACTTACCGGGTGGGCAAAGTGGATGTGCCAGCCCTGCGCGGCGTCTCCTTCAGCGTGCAAAAGGGAGAGTTCGTCACCGTCGTAGGCCCTTCCGGCAGCGGCAAGTCCACGCTCTTTTATCTACTCGGCGGATTGACCCGCGCCGACTCGGGAAGCGTCACCAT
>PLIC01000028.1 GCA_003139995.1 Candidatus Acidiflorens stordalenmirensis
GGAGGCACAGCCGTCGCCCTGGTCTGCACGATGCGGCGCAAGAGTTCGTCATTTTCTGCACGGCTTGCCGGCGATCTCGGCCGCCTCCTGCCCTCTGGTTTTGCCTTTACCATCACCCTGGGTGTGGCGCCGTTGCTGTTCCTCCAGGTGATGTATGGGCAATTCCTTTACGCCAGTTCGATCCTGATCGGGGTGCCCTGGCTTGCCATTATTGGGATGGTTGTTCTCGCGTACTACGGCATTTACTTCTTCTCCATGAAGGGGCACGAGCCAAACGGCAAGACGACGGTAGCTCTGGCCCTGGTGGTGCTCCTGCTTGCATCCATTGCCTTCGTCTACAGCAATAACTTCACCCTGATGCTGGCGCCCGAGCGATGGCTGGACCTTTATCACAGCCATGCCAGCGGCTGGAACCTGAACTGGTCAGAACCTTCCCTTCTGCCACGGTACCTTCATTTTGTGTTAGGCGCTTTGGCGGTTTTCGGACTGGGGTTAGTAGTGCTGGGTCTCCGCCAGCGGGAAGACGGCTATCGCCAGTGGCTCATCGAACAGGGATCCTTGCTGTTTACGGGCACCACGCTACTCAATTTTGGTGTGGGGTTCTGGTTCTTAGTGAAATTGCCCGGTCCGGTGCGATTGTCCTTTGTCGGTGGCAATGGATTCGCGACCGCATTGTTAGGAGCTGGACTGCTTCTGCCACTGGCCGCGGTTGCGCATCTCATCATGGCGAAAGCTAGCAAGTCTCCGAAGCGGCAACTGCTGATCGGCGTAAGCTGCGGCCTGCTGACCGTGGCAGTCATGGTCGTCATGCGCGACGTGCTGCGAAACCTTGCGCTCGCGCCATGCTTCAGCCCCAGTCAACTGCCAGTTGCGCCGCAGTGGGGCATCATTTTGCTTTTCGTGCTTTTATTCATAGCCGGACTGGGAACTTTGTATTACATGCTTCGCAAGGTCGCTATCGCAACCAGGATGCAGGTGGCAGCAGCCCAAAAGCTTCAGTAGAGCCTATGTTGCTCACGGGAAGGTTGTTTCACGTTCCCGTCGCGTGACTACGCTTACCTCAACGCGAGACGTGGCCACTCAACATTACTCCTCATCCGCAGAAGGAGCCACCCTCGGCACTTCGATTCGAGCCACGACACGATAACTCCCGTGTCGTCGGCAAACTGGAAGTGTGCGCTGAGCAGCGCGCTGTTCAGGAGGGTTGAAGTCCCTCTGGCGCCCAAATGAGGGGCGCTATATCCAAGAAGCGGGGTTCGTAGCCTCGCTGGCCGGAGAAAGCGGAAGGTATGGAGACGTCTAAACGGGCACGAAGGCGAAAGCTGGACACAGCCAAGACCGACCTGAAGCCATCGCTTGTTGTACTTCGGAGGGCAGGGTGTCCATCGCGAGGTGGAATCCGAAGGGCATGAGGAGAAGTACCGGGCCGTAATCGATGGGGTAATTCCCAAGATGAACCGGTCGGCCCAAGGTGGGGCAAGGTCGAGTCTGCACTTCTGAGACGAAGGCGCTCTCATTCACCCACCGCACCAAGGTGTTTGCGGGCGGCACGGTACGGAAGAACAGCGCGTGACCTCAGGAGAACTGGCAGAGTCCTCGGGTGGCACCGGGGTAAACGAACCTATAAGCGAAAGCGAAGCGGCGAGTGATGCTCTGTCAGTAGTCGGACGGCTGAATAGTACCTATGAAGCGTGGTGAAAGCCACGTGACCGGGCAACCGGCGACGGAACTGGGTCGGGGAAGGCAGCCGGCGAAGATGGTCAGGAAGAGAAAGAAAGCCAGATGAGTAAAGGCGAGAAGGAGGAACAGTTCCATGAGTGAAAAACCCGTACATTCTCGTCGGAGGAGACTGGTGGACTGGATCAACCTGACGGGTGCCAAGAAGGTCCATTCATTAATCGACAAGGTGTACAAGCGGAAGAACCTGGAGATGGCCTGGGAGAAGGTGAAGGCAAACCGGGGCAGTGGAGGTGTGGACGGGCAGAATCTGGAGGCGTTCGAAGCGCAGCTGAACCAGCAGTTGGATCGGCTGCAGCGAGAGCTGAAAGAGGATACCTACCAGCCTCTGCCGGTGCGACAACACCCGATCCCGAAGCGGGACAAACCCGGCGAGTATCGAATGCTCGGCATACCGGCGATCTATGACCGCGTGTGTCAACAAGCGCTGCTCAATCGGTTGGAGCCCATCTTCGAGCCGCTATTCGATGATGCCAGCTTCGGATATCGGCGAGGGCGATCGACGAAGGATGCGCTGCGCAAAGTGTGGAAAGAGATTCAAGGCGGGTCGGAGTGGATCGTGGACGCCGACCTCCGAGACTTTTTCGGGTCCGTGGATCACGAGAAGCTTCTCACGCTGGTAGCCCAGCGAGTAGCAGATGGCCGAGTGCTTCGCCTCATCAAGGCGATGCTCAAAGCGGGAAGCTACGGCAAAGGGCAGCTCTTTCCCAGTGAGCGTGGCACTCCGCAAGGGGGTGTAGTTTCGCCAACGCTCAGCAACATACTTCTGACGCCGTTCGATCGGGAGATGCGGCTGAGAGGATATCAGCTGAC
This sequence comes from Candidatus Acidiflorens stordalenmirensis, assembly GCA_003139995.1. Taxonomy (GTDB): domain Bacteria; phylum Acidobacteriota; class Terriglobia; order Terriglobales; family Acidobacteriaceae; genus Acidiflorens; species Acidiflorens stordalenmirensis. Next base: position 2,551 of record PLIC01000028.1, read on the forward strand.
GCGGTTTGCCGATGACTGGGTGATCACCTGTAAATCGGCAGCAGAGGCACGCGCCGCGGTGGAGGCCGCTGGCCGAATCCTGAGACAGCTGGGCGTGGAGTTACATCCGCAGAAAACGCGGATTGTTCACGTCCGCGAGGGCTTCGAGTTCCTTGGCTACAAAATCAAGCGTGGGCAGAGGAAGCTTCATCTGCCTGCGAGTAAGATTCGTAGTCAGGCCCGACAGGGTGCGCTGTATGCGTATCCCAAGGAGAAGTCGATCGGTCGTTTCATGGATCAGGTCCGGCAACGAACCAAACGGCTGCGACCTCTGAACACCACGGAGCTGATTGCGGAACTTAATCCGCTCCTGCGGGGCTGGGGCGAGTACTACAAACGCGCCCACGTCCGAAAGCTCTTCCAACGTCTCGACGGCTGGATCCGGCGACGCATCTGGTCGCATCGGTACCGGCGTTGGCGCAATGCTGGCTGGAAACGGCTGCCTGCGACCAAGCTTTACGGCGAGTACGAGCTTGTTCGATTGATCGATTTAATTCCTTCTCTTGCATCCCGGCGTTGCTGAGTCCTCGTGAAAGCTGCCTACGCGAAATGTGTACGGGCAGTTTGGGCGGCGGACGGAGGCTAGCGCGCAAGCGCGCCTCCTCCGACCCGACAATC
>PLIC01000085.1 GCA_003139995.1 Candidatus Acidiflorens stordalenmirensis
CGGAGCCGAATAAGCCCGATGCCGCCTCCTCCAACAAGCGATCGCGAGCATCGGGTGAGCGAGTGCACTCCTATACGAATATCGGCAAAGGGGAAGCTGACTCTAGCGGGGGACTTCTTATTGGACATAGACTCCAGCGCCTAGCCCAGGTTCGGAGTCTCTCTGCGTACTTCCCTGTGCTCCCTAGTATAGCCCTTGCCCACCGGCGAGCTTCCGCGACGTTTATAATCCTCCCTTCCTAAGTTCGGTTCCTAAAGGAGCACGCATGAAATTCGAGGGGCGAGTCGCGCTGGTTACGGGAGCGTCGCAAGGGATCGGCCATGCCTGTGCGCTGGCGCTGGCGCGGGAGGGCGCGAGCGTCGCGGTAGCGGCGCGCAATCGGCAGAAACTGGAGGAACTGGTCGCCGAGATCGCGGCAGCGGGAGCGAAGGCGTCAGCTTTCGTCGTCGTTATGGACGTCTCGGACGAAGAGCAGGTGAAGTCCGGGATCAAGTCGGCGCTGGCGCAATTCGGCAAGATCGACATCCTGGTGAACAACGCCGGAATCACGCGCGACCAACTGGTGATGCGCATGAAGCGCGCCGATTGGGACGCAGTGCTGACGACGAATCTGACTTCCGCGTATTTGTGCATCCAGCAGGTGATTGGTTCGATGCTCAAGCAGCGCTGGGGACGAATCGTCAACATCACGAGCGTCTTCGGGCAGATGGGGCAAGCGGGGCAGGCGAATTACGCGGCTTCGAAAGCCGGGCTGATTGGGCTGACGATGGCGATGGCGCGCGAGGTGGCGTCGCGCAATATCACGTGCAATGCGGTCGCTCCGGGATTTATTGAATCCAGCATGACGGCTGTGCTAAGCGAAGAATTCAAGCAGAATGCGGTGAAGGCGATTCCGCTGGGGCGAGTTGGCTTGCCTGAGGACATTGCCAGCGCAGTGTGCTTCCTGGCTTCGGAGGAAGCGTCCTACATCACGGGGCATGTGCTCAACGTGAACGGCGGAATGCTGATGGGGTAATTCCCCAGCTCTCGGCTCTCGGTTCTCAGGGTTCGGCGCACTTACTGGGAACTGAGAGCTGGAGCGGACAATGTTTACTCTTAAGGTATTAACCCGTGTTTACCACTACCCCCCTCCCCCCACGGTCTTATGGAATCATAGAGTTACGGGCAAAAACGACCTATGGTCTTTGATTCCAAAGGACTTATATTAAAGTATTCCGGAATAAGGACTTAGCTACAAATCCTTGGCTTTTCCATGCCTTTTGGGACTTTGGCGGCGGGATGACGGCCGCTCATCGCCTCGGTAGATCCTTCGCTTCGCTCAGGATTTCGGCAGCGGACTCCCGCTTCGCTCACGCCCGCTAATCGCCTCAACTTTTGTTTATCAAAGAGCCACTAACAAACGGGCTTGGACGGCTTCGAGGTCCGTCTCTGGAGACGGGCACACTTACGCCTTGTTCTTGCCCTAATCAGGAAACATTGTCGCACCGGTCGGGCTGGAAGTCTGTGATGGCGCTCACAGCTTGGGTGTGATGAAAAAGGTCAGGTCCCGCCCAAACGAAACTTGGGCCGGACACTCAGCTTCTACGGCTTCGTGAAAGCAAGGGTTCTTCCAACATAGCTGCGCAGTTCTCCATCGTTAATGGCGGCAGTTTCCCAAGCCGGGTTGGTGTCGTCGTGGTGATATCGCTTCGAGTATTCAACTAGGTCTCGCAGTTCGGTGATATGCTGTGCGTCCAGAATCCTGCGAGTTGATGAACTATATCTTTGCTCACAGAGGTTCAGGAAGGAGCCCAACAACGTTCCAGGCGGAAATGTTTCCGGACATGCAACTCGAAGAAACGCCTCCAGGTGCGGTCGAATTGAACGCGCAATCTCACGACTATCGTTGGCAGGGCCGCTCGTGTAGAACCGTGTCAGTATCTGGTGACGGCGGTCGTGTTCACTGATTGTGTCTTGGCTTACATCCCAGGGCAATAATGTCGATCCGGTAGCATCCCGATCAATCTTGAGAGGCGTTCGCATGGTCGGGTCGATCCCCTCATACATCTGACAGAGAAACGGCTTGTTATGGGACAGGATGATGAGCTGAGATACGCGCTGTCCAAGTCTCCGGATTTCCTGAACTGTCGTAAGTGAGCGATGTTCATCCAAGCTAGAGATCGGATCGTCAATGACAACGATTTTATCTGCCAGATCGGGTGCCTGATCCAGGGATGCAAAGAAGAAGCTAGTGCCAGGGTATTTCGATCTCCGGCACTCAGCGTGTTGCGAAAGGACGGTTCTCCACTCTTGTCCTCAGCACTGGATACCGGCACCGGAGTTTTGTTTATCAATATATCGTAATTGCACGTTGGGCCGCCCCGCGTGTCCACTGGGGTCACCCGGCCGATTTGAAATCCAGCATTGAAACGGGTGAGATAGCTGTTTATTCCGTCTTGATATCTGGGAAACGCGGTCGTGCGATATGTTTCCAGTGCAGCTTTTGCCTGATCCCTGTCAGTTTCGGTCTTTGTCTTTGCTGCCTTGGCCGCCAGGTACTCTCCACATAATTTCACCATAGCGGGACGGTACCGTGTCTCGACTGTTCTCAGACGATTCAGGTTCTCCTGAAGCTCGCGAAGGTTTGCGATTTCCACTTGTTGCTTTATGGCTTGTATAAGGCGATTTGCTTCCGCTAGTTGATTGCTAATCGCTGCAATTGTCCTCCGATGTGCCTCGAATCGGGTAATCGCCTCAAGCGTGCTCTGGGGGATTGCCATCCTCTCCAGAGGCGCAGCGCGTTTTGCTTCAAGTACAGCGATGACGGCGTCGTGCGCAGCCTGCCAATCCTTTACTATACTTGCGGTATTTAGGGTAACTTCCGGCACCGTAACAAAGCGTGCCCAAAACTGTTGGCGCTCAACTGCCACTCGAACAGCACGCTCGAAAGAAGCTGGAGCTTCTCTGCCATGAAGGCGATCAATCGAGGCGATTGATGCGGATATAGATTCCTTCAGAGCGGCATACTCTTGGCTGAAATATGCGCGGTAATGAGCTATGACCGGGGAGCCAGCCAGATCTTGTGCGCAAAACGGGCATTTGCCCGGTGTCTCCCCCTTGCTACTCAACATGCGCACACCATCAGCGATCCATGATTCTCCGTTCCTTGCATTTTCGGCAATGTGAGCCTGTACAAGGGCTGCTGCTTGGGTGTCAAGTGCTGGTAGGTCCCTTTGTAGGATCTCAGTTAGCGGGCCGGTATCGAGATTTGGCAACAATATCGGGTCAAAAGAGGGGGTGTCCCTCACAGGGCCCTGCTCGCGGGCCGCAGCTAAGGCTCGCTCGGCTACCACGATCTCGTTTTCAATATCCGAACGCATTGGCAGGGCACAAAACTCATCTACCGACATTCCTCCCATCTCTGCGGTCGGAATTGCCGCAGATCGCGCACGAATCTCCGCGTTATCTAATTCGATTTGTTTCACCGCATCCTGTAATTGTTGGCTCAGCCTCACACCCTGCGCACCGAGCACTAGCTGATGCAAGTTTTGACGATGCTCGGGCGCGACCGCCAAGCCAGAGTGAACATTTTCGTCAACGAAGCGATCGTCGTAGATAACCAGGTTTGGCAAAGTGCGGTTCCAGACGCCGTTTTGAAATATTGCGGATGGTGGACCACCGGAGCAATCCAGGACGACATGCGGCGGATGTTGGGACGCCAATCGTCGACGTTCGAGGATATGAACCGGGTCGCCAGTTGCGAGAGAGCGAAGTACCGCAGATATCGTTGTCTTACCCCTACCATTTTCTGCGTAAATAACGGCGTACCGCGAGAGCTGGATCTGCGGGATCGTCGATACTGATTCAAATAGACCGATGTTCCGCAAAAGCTGTAGACGATTGATCACTGGAGTTCCCTCTCCTAAATTAGAGAATTTTCAACGGTAGTGGTACCCAGGATGCTTTCCCATTTGCTGTTAGCCTCGCATTAGACAGTCCCTCAGGGGCTAAAGCCCTCATTTCCATTGGTCCTGAACGGCACGGCTGAAGCCGTGCCCTACCACGAATCTCTATAACGACATTCCACCAATGAAAAAAGGCCATGGATTTCCCCATGGCCCCCTCGGTCGGGATCATTATCTACCTGTTTCGACTAAAGATACATAGGACAGTTTGGTGCTGGGTGGGTTGGCGGGTGGGAACGGGATGGAAGAGTTCGAGGGGATTGCGGCGGAAGAGACCCACGTCTCGAAAAGCGCGAGACGTGGGGCACCCGCAGATCCCTCACTTCGTTCGGGATGACAAACTCCTTAAGAATGCGGCTAGAGAATATCCCGCGCCACAGTCTGACCTCAGCGGCTCAAGGTGTCCGAATTTATCGGCCAAATCGCAGCGGTAAACCGCCGCGCCCCCCAAATGCAGAGCTGATGAGTTCATGGTAATCTCGGCCGTCCCTACGGGACTTAATCGTGGGTTTGGCGTTACCCAGCGCTGAAGCGCTGGGCTAGTTTCGGACGCCCCTTCGGGGCTGGTGTCCAGCGGGTTTCCCACGCCCCCTCGGTCGGGATCATTATCTACCTGTCTCGAATAAAGACACATAGGACAGTTTGGTGCTGGGTGGGTTGGCGGGTGGGAATGGGGATGAAAGAGTTCGAGGGGATCGCGGCGGAAGAGGCTGCGGAAAAAGTTGAAATCGCAACGGCAGCCCCTAAAGGGGCGGTTGATTTCGAAGGACCTACGGCGCGGCTGAAGCCGCGCCCCTTCAAAACAAGGTCAAGGTCGGAGTTTTTCCGCAGCCTGGGAGGGCGCTGCCCCTCCCACCCTTCGCAAAGAACGCGAAGGATGGGGCACCCACGGCGCTCAAAATGTAGGGGTCCTTCCCCTTCGCTCCGCTCAGGGTCAGGATGACAACATGAATTTATGGCGCAGAATTTCGAGTGCTCGCTAAGCTAACAGTTAGTGGGCGTCGCGGACTACCAGGATCATTCCTGGGCGCAGGGCTGCGATGTTGCGGTTGTCGTGCTTTAGGGCGGTCACTGTGGTGTTGTACGAGTTGGCGATGGAATACAGGGTTTCGCCGGGCTTGACTTTGTGGTGCTTCAGCGTGGCATGACTTACCGTGGTGTGATTCGTCGTGGGATGGGTCGCCGTGAAACGATTCGCTGCGGAACGATTCGCCGTAGAACGATTCGCCCTAGAATGACCGGGTGCGCTGGCCGAGGCGGTTTCGGTTCCGGCTTGGTGGTGGGTTCGGCTTGAATGCTTGGTGGCGACCTGGGTTTCGCCCGCTCCCCGAGTGACGGGAAGGTGGAGATACAAGACTTTTCTTCCGGCTAGGCTGCTGCCTTTCAGGTGGTTCCATCCGCGAAGCATTTTGGCGGAGACGCCGAAATTTTCGGCTACCGACTCGACCGTATCGCCTTTGCGCACCTTGTAGTGTGTGATGGCGTGGGCGTAGGTGCTGGTGTCGCTGTCTTTCTCTTTGCCCGGAGTGATCGGGATGATGAGACGGGTTTCGGGCGCGAGGGTATCGTCGTCCAGATTATTGGCTGCGGCGATCGATTTCGAAGGTATGCGATAAGTGCGCGAGATCGAGGCTAGAGTTTCTCCGGCTTGCACCTTGTGATAGCGCCACGAGACGCGCTTGTCGGTGGGAATGGAGGCGACCGCAGTCTGAAATTTGCCGGCAGTTCCGGCGGGCAAGTGGAGTTCGAATTCCTGGTCCTTTCCAGTAACTCGTTCAGTAACTCGCGGAGTGGTTAGGCGGAGCAGGCTGGGGTTCAGGTCGAGCAAGTCGGAGGCGGTGGCATCCACGCACTCGGCGGCTAGGCGGAGGTCGATGGGATAGTCGATCTTGACGGTGTCGTAGGGAACGGGCTTGTCCTTGACCACGGAATCGAGGCCGTATTGCGCGGGATTCTTGGCCATGATGGTGACGGCCAGGATGATGGGAACGTAGTTACGGGTTTCCTTGGGCAGTGCGTTGCGGCGGTAGAGTTCCCAGAAATCGGCGTAGCCGGTGCGCTTGACGGCGCTCTGGACGGTGCCGGGGCCGGAGTTGTAGGCGGCCATGGCCAGGTACCAGTCTCCGAACTGGTCGTAGAGGTCTTTCAAATGGCGAGCGGCGGCGCGGGTCGCCTTTTCGGGATCTTGGCGGTCATCGACCCACCAACTGCGCTCGAGTCCGTAGCCTTTGGCGCGGCTGCCCATGAACTGCCACATGCCGCGAGCGCCGGCGCGGGAAACGGCGAGGAGATGAAATCCGGACTCAGCCTGGGCAAGATAGATGAGGTCCTGCGGCACGCCTTCTTCCTGCAGGGTGCGGCGAATCATGTCTTCGTAACGGCCGGAGCGGGCCAGAGCGCGCTCGACGGTGCCACGACCGCGGTTGGAAAAGTAATTGATGTAGCCGGCGACCTGGTCGGTCATCATCAGGGGCAGGTCAGAGTGGGTGGATTTAATCTCGGCTTCGGCTTTTGCCTTGACGTTTTCGTCGACGGTGGGCGTGAGTTCATTGGCTTCGTCGATCGGCGCTGGCTCGGACTTTTGCTCGGCAAAGCCGTCGCCTTGCTGCAAGGCGGCGAGTTCGAGTCCGTTGATGCCGTCGAGAATGCGGTCGAACTCACGCTGGAGACGGTCGTCGGAACGGAGATCGAATCCGCTGCCGAGCAGTTGGTTGAAAGCCGAGTCGAAATTCTGTTTCGCGGCTTCGAGATGTCCGGCGCGATAGTTATCCTGCCCTGACTGGTATTCTTTTTCGACGCGGGCGATCAGGTCGCCGATGGGATCGACTTGGAGCGCCGACGGCACCGGCGCCTTTGATTGCGGTTCAGCGGCGGCGGGCTTCTGCTGGTGCGGATCAGGCGGCGTGCTGGCCGCGACCAAGGCTGGAGCTTGGGCCTGCGGCGGAGGCATGAAAGACGACGATTTCTGGGCGCTCTGGCAAGCGAGAGTGACCGCCAAAGTTGCCGATAATGCGGCGGAGAGAATGATCGCCAGATGCGAGTGAAAAAATCTCATATTTTCACAAACTTACCGCAACCGGTCACGAGCCCAACCCACATCTCCGATTAGATGGTACTATCGCAAAATTCGTTGGGTCAACGCTACTGAAGACACTTAAACCTCGTTACTTTGGGTACCGGCTGGGCATATTACCCGAACGTTGCAGGGATGGCAAATGGGGCAGTGGCGCTCGGACAGAAACGCCATCGGATCTTTGCAGAAAATGAAGTGCCGCCAGCGAGTCTTTCGCGGCTCCAGATTCATCGAAAGGAAATATGAAAGCCATACAGATAAAGCACACAGGTGGGCCGGAAGTGATGGAGCTGGTGGACTTGCCGGTTCCGCAGCCGAAATCGAACGAAGCCGTGGTGAAGATCCAGGCGGCGGGCGTCAACTTCATCGATGTCTATAACCGGGAAGGGCGTTACAAGGCGGCGCTGCCGTTTGTGCTGGGACAGGAAGCGGCGGGCGTGGTTTCGGCGGTCGGGCGCGAGGTGCGAGAGATTGCTGTCGGGGATCGTGTGGCTTACACATCGGCGCTCGGTAGCTATGCCGAGTATGCCGCGGTGCCGGCCGACCGTTTGGTGAAGATTCCGGCGGGAGTGGGAGAGCGCGAGGCTGCGGCCGCCATGTTGCAGGGGATGACGGCGCATTACCTTGCTCATGACACTTATCCGCTGAAGAAAGGCAAGACGGCGCTGATTCATGCCGCTGCCGGCGGAGTGGGATTACTGCTGGTGCAGATGGCGCACAACATTGGCGCACGCGTGATTGCGACGGTTTCGACCGAGGAAAAAGCCAAGCTGGCGCGAGCGGCGGGAGCGGACGAAGTCATCCTTTATACGCAGGCTGATTTTGAGGCGGAGACGAAGCGGCTGACCGGCGGCAGAGGCGTGGATGTGGTGTACGACTCGGTGGGCAAGACGACGTTCGACAAGGGTCTGAATCTGTTGCGTCCGCGCGGAATGATGGTGCTTTATGGCGGGTCGAGCGGGGCGGTCGCGCCGATTGATCCGCTGGTGCTTACGCAGAAGGGATCGATCTTTTTGACGCGGCCGTCGCTGGGGAATTACGTTGCTACCGCTCAGGAGTTGCAACAGCGCGCCGGAGCGGTTTTCGGCATGATTCGCGATGGCAAACTTAAGTTACGGATCGAGCACGTGTATCCGCTGGCGGAAGTACAGCAGGCGCACCGCGACCTTGAAGGACGGAAGACCACGGGGAAGCTGCTGCTGCTGCCGGGGTGAGCGGAGCCGCGGGCGTTTACAGGCTAAGACTTTTTCTTGCGCGAGTAGTTCTTTAGGTATGCGGGCAGTTCCTGCTCGCAGCGGCCGTCGGGAATCGCGGCCCCGGCCGTCATCTCGAGCGGAATCACTCCTGCCCAGGTTGGGAACGAGTAATCTTCTTCTTCGTCCATGGGCGGGCCTACGCGGACTTTCGCTGAAAACTCGTTGATCGGAAGACGCAGGACAGAGGTTGCCTTCAGCTCTTTTTCGTTGGGCTGGCGCGAGTCGTCCCAGCGATGCGGGATTATGTGCTCGCTGATCGCGCGCAGGGCCGCGAGTTTTTCCGCCGGATCGTCAACCAGGGTTGCCGTGCCGAGAATTACCACCGAGCGGTAGTTCATAGAGTGATTGGAAATCGCGCGGGCGAGCACTAACCCATCGACCAGCGTGACCGTGATGCAGACGGGGACGCCCTGTTCGAGATGGCGCAGCATGCGGCTGGCGGGCGAGCCGTGGATATAGAGCGTGTCTCCGTCGCGTCCGTAAGACATGGGGATGACGAAGGGCTGTGCGTCGGCGACGAAGCCGACGTGGCAGAGGAGTGCTTCGTTGAGAATCTGGTTGACGGCGTCGCGGTCGTAAACCCCCCGCTGCGGCAGGCGAACAACGCGGGTGCGTGGAGTTGGATTGCTGGACTCTAAACTGCTAGACATGGAATTGACTTCCCAGGCAGGCGCCAAGAGTTGTAACGGAGAATTCTAGCAGGCCGGAGCGGGGAAGACGCGCTCGCCGCTACAGCAGTCCGCCGGTCTTTATCGCGAGGATGTTGAGCGCCATCTCCAGTTTCGTTATGGCCTCGCCGAGTTCTGGGTGATCCCCGACCTTCTGCTGCAGTTCCTTCAGAATCCGGTGAGCACTGGCAACATGCTCCGCCGCCTGGGTTGGATCTTGCTCGGGCTTGGGTTCGCTCGGTGTTGGCATGGTTTCGCTCCTCTGTACAGTTGAATTCTATATGGGATCGGCGACGTTCCTGAAGGGGCATGGCATTCTTCCGCCCCGTAGAGAAGGGGCTTGCCGCGTTTCTACGGGAAATCAGACGTCCCCCGGTGCGCGATGCGTGGCCGAGCTACGCTCGGCTTGGACGGGCGAGGGCGCCCGTCCCCACACGATCACTTGCGCCGGCTTTTCCCTGACGGCTTGGGCTGCTCTTCGAGTATCGCGAACTGGATTTTCTTTTCTACTGGATCGATGCGATCCACCAAGACGCGCACGCGATTGCCCAGGCTGTAGGTTTTGCGCGAACGCTGGCCGATGATCTGGCGTGTATCTTCGTGGTAGGTGTAGCGGTCGTCGGCGAGCGTGTTGAGTGGGACCAGGCCCTCGACGAAGAGGTCGGTGAGTTCCACGAAGAAGCCGAACTTGGTTACGCTGATGATTAGGCCGTCGAAATCTTCGCCGATGCGGCGCTCCATGAATTTTACTTTCTTCCATTCCATCAGGCCGCGTTCGGCTTCGTCGGCTCGGCGTTCAGACTGGCTGGATTCCTCGGCGATGTTGTGGAGTTCTTCGAGGGCGATGGGGCCGCCGAGAGGCGCGAGCGCGTGCTGATGCGCGGCGTGGTCGCGGCGCTTGGACCAGGGGGATGGGGGCGGCTCGTGTGGTGACGGGGTTTCGCCCCGTCCAAGCGGGGCCGAGCCCCGCTTCCACACGATGTCTGGGGATTGCGACGTTCCTACCGGGACTTCTCTATCCATCTTTTCGGGCGAGTCGCGCAGCACTTCTTTCAGGATGCGGTGCACGATCAGGTCGGGATAGCGGCGGATGGGCGAGGTGAAATGGGTGTAGGTGGTGGCGGCTAGGGCGAAGTGTCCGCGATTTTCTTCGGAGTAGCGGGCCTGCTTCAGCGAGCGCAGCATCAGGAAACTCAAGATTCTTTCTTCCGGTTTGCCGGCGATTTTCTCCGTGAGTTTTTGATACATGCGCGGGGTGATGTGGATTTCTTTGGGGACTTCGATTTCGCGGACGCGCTTGCCGGTGCCGCGGGCGTCGCGGCGATCAGCTTTCAGTTGCACGCGCTGAATGGGCAGGGCGCCGACTCCCAGCGAGTATCCGAAAGTGGCGGCGATGACTTCGAAGTCGTAGACACGTTTGGCGTCGGGCTTTTCGTGGATGCGGTAGAGCGAAGCGATGCGTTTATTTTCGAGATAGTGGGCGACGCACTCGTTGGCCGAGAGCATGAATTCTTCGATGAGGCGATGAGCGATGTTGCGCTCGGAGCGCGTGATGCTCTTCATCATGCCGAATTCGTCGAACTCAATGACAGGTTCGGGGAGATCGAAGTCGATCGATCCGCGGCGCTTGCGTTTGCGGTTCAGGATCATGGCGAGATCGCGCATGCGTTCGAAGTGCCCGATCTGACTGGCGTATTCATTGCGCGCGGCGGCGTCGCCTTCGATGACGGCATTGACGTCGGTGTAGGTCATTCTCGCAGCGGAGCGAATCACGCCTTCATTGATTTCGTAGCTGGCGATTTCGCCTTGGTGGTCGATTTCCATGGTGCAGGAGAGCACGAGGCGGTCGACTTGCGGGCGCAGGCTGCAAATGTCGGTCGAGAGCTCTAGCGGCAGCATAGGAACGGCGCGGTCGGGGAAATAAACGCTGGTGCCGCGCAGACGGGCTTCCTGGTCGAGCGGCGAGTTAGGCGTTACGTATTGGGCGACGTCGGCGATGTGGACTTGCAGTTCGTAGTTGCCGTTTTCGAGTTGGCGGACGTGGACGGCGTCGTCGAAATCGCGCGCGGTTTCTCCGTCGATGGTGACGATAGGAAGGCGGCGGTAGTCGCGGCGGTGACGCAAGGCGCCGGCGGGAATATCGGATTCGATCGCCTGCGCTTCTGCGATCGCTTCGGGCGGGAAGCGGTGCGGCAGGTGAAACTTGCGGATCATGATCTCGACGTCGACTCCGAAATCTTCTTCTTCGCCGAGAACTTCGATGACGCGGCCGCGCGGATTCTGCGTGGCGCTGGGCCAGTCGGTGATTTCGACATCGACCACCACGCCTTCGAGGTCTTGCCGGTTCGTGTAGACTGCGGCCTCGTCGCCTATTACACGGTCCCGGGATTTCTTTTGCTCTATCGTTTTTGATTGATTTGGAGAAACCCCAACCACAGGGGCCACAGAGGATTGCGGGTACTCCATCCCCGTCGGGATTACGATTTCCTGCGTTACTTTTTCGTCGATGGGAGCGACGTAGTTGTGGCGATGTCCGTAGTGGAAGATACCGACAACGGTTGGATGGGCGCGAGAGAGTGAGCGGATGATGCGGCCTTCGGCGCGGCCATCGGTGCGAACGGCGGAGACTTCGACCAGAACGCGGTCGCCGTGCATGGAGGATCCGGTGGCGTGCGGAGGAATGAAGACATCGCCGGCTAGGCGGGCCTTCAGACTGGCATCGAGCGAAGTGGCTTCGGGAATCACGAAGCCGAAGCCGTCGCGATGCATGGTCAGGCGGCCGATGAGCAGGTTGCGTCCTTTAGACATCAGTTCCCAGTTCTCGGTTCTCAGTCTCTAGTGGTTGTTTGATCAATACCATTCAGGTCGGAAGGCACGGCCCTCGGGGGCTAAAGCCCGCATTTTTCTTGGCCCTAAACGGCACGGCTGAAGCCGTGCCCTACCCAAACCCGATTTATGAAACCTGCCCTAAGTATTCAGTAGTCTTCAGTCTTTGATCCAGTTACTGAGAACTAGAATCAGCGCAAGTATTTCTCTTCGAGAATCTTTCGATGATGCAGTTCGTGTCCGGCGATGATGAAGGCTAGGGCGCGCACCGTCACCTCGTTCTTGCTGGCCACGCCGCGGCGGGTCCAGGCGGCCTCGTCTAGATTACGAAACAGCGAGATGGTGGCGCGGCGCACGGCGATGTAATCTTCGATCAGGTCCGCCAGCGGACGCCGCGCAAATGGGCCATTGCGGACGTAGTCGTCCTGCTCGAAGCCTTCGAGGGGAGTCGCGTCGCCGCGCGAAATGCGCAAGGCCCTGTAGCTCATGATGCGCTCAGTATCGCTGATGTGGCCAAGAACTTCCTTGAGGCTCCACTTCTCAGGCGCGTAGCGGAGGTCGCCGTCGGATTCGGTTCTTCCAGAGAGCAGCAGAAGCATCTGGCGGCGCTGGTCTTCTAAGGCGGCGAGCGCGGCAAGAACGTCGGTGCCCGGAACTAGAGAGATGTAGCGGTCGTAGTAGGGAGCGTATTCTCCGGGCTGGGGCCGGAGGGAGGCAGTCGCGGTCGAAGTCGTCACGGTTGAAGTCATGGATTCCTCGTTAGGGATTGCACAGAGTCGGTTGTGCCCCCACGGCTCCATAGTATCGCGGAATTACCGCAGGCTGGGCAGGGCTTACACAGTCGGAGGCACGACCGATGGTGCGGTCGTTGGGGGAACCACGACGGGAACTATGAAAATCAATAAGGAAAGGTGGATTTCCACAGGGCAGGGCGTTTACTGAGGAGTACAATTCAATTTGGCCCCCGAAATGCGGCGGTGATTCAGAATCCGTTAATAAAGAAAGGATTTCGACGATGTGGAAGCCCACGAATCAACCTGCAACACCCGGCCGGCCGTCTGAGCCGGAGCGTCCGAGCACGTCCACGGCGACGACGGCACCGCTTGTGAGCGAGCCCGCTGCTGTGCCGCGGCCGGTTATCAGCACTACTTCGGACCAAGCCACGATTGGCAAGTCGTTGGTGATCAAAGGTGAAGTCACCGGTTCCGAGTCTTTATATATTGACGGCCGGGTGGAGGGATCGATCAACCTCTCCGGCAATCGCGTAACCATCGGCCGCAACGGAGTGGTCGCGGCCAACATCAGCGCGCGGGAAATCGTGGTGCTCGGCAAGGTGCGGGGCAACCTGACGGCGAGCGACCGGGTAGATATCCGCAGTGACGGTTCGCTGACCGGCGACGTGGTGGCGGCGCGCATCTCGATTGAAGACGGCGCCTTCTTCAAGGGCGGCATTGACATCCGCAAAGCGGGGAAGACAGACTCGAAGCCGGAAGAAGCGACGAAGAGTGTTTCGACTGCGTCGCCGGAACCGGCGATTGCGGTGCGGGCGTAGAAGCGCTGTTCGTGGTTCGCGTAAGACGCTATTCGTCGTTCGCTTTTCGCTGGTTTTGCAGCGGCACAAGTAGGATCGTGGAACGGGCCTTCGTGGGCCCGTTTTCTTTTTGGGCACGGCATCGAAGGTCTTGTGTTCTCAGCATTTCAGAGGGAAGCGAGGCGGGGAAACGCAGATGCAAACGCGAACAGCGAACGATGAATGGCGAACGACGAATAGCGCTCTCACGGCTCCTTGCCGGTCGCCGTTGTTTCCGCTGTTTGGGCTTCGACAAGGCTCGGGAATGAAGTCGATTTTTTTCTGCGAAGATCCGCTGGTAATTCCGAACGCAGCAACCAGAGTCCTGCGGCGACGGCTGCAGCCCAGGTTAAGGAGCCGAGCGCGAGGGCGAGGAGATCGGCGCGGCGGCTGCCGTCGAGCGGTATGGTGCGCATGACTTCGTAACTCAATCCGCCGGAAACGGCGCCCACCAGCGCAGCCTTGCCTAATTCTTTCCAGTTCAAACCGGCCAGCGGCACCATCCCACGAATTTGCAGAAGGAGGGCGATGGCGACTGCGTTGGCGGCGATGCCGAGGTCGGAGGCGATGGCCAGTCCGGTGACCGACAGGGTCCGAAACAACAGCGAGTACACGGGCAGAGAAGCGAGAGTGATGATGCTGGTGGCGATCATCGGAGTCAGGGTGTTGCCGGAGGCGTAAAACGCGCGGGCATGAAGCGCCTGACTCGACCACAAAGCCAGTGAAAGCGAGAACCAGAAAAAGTAGAGGGCGGTGGATTCGGAATCCGCAAAGGTGAAGCGCCCGCGGCGATAGACGAGATCGATGAGCGGGAAAGCCATGGCCATCATCCAGCCGGTCATTAGCAGAGAAGCAGCCGTGATGCGATAGACGGAAGCATTCACGGTAGCGGCGAATTCCTCGAACTTTTTTTCTCCGAACAGGCGCGAGAAAAACGGGAGCGACGCCTGGCCGGCAGCCTGTCCGAGAATGGCGATCGGAACGGCGAAGAGGCGCTTGGCATAGTTGAGCCGCGCGATGTCGCCGATTCCCTTTGAGGCATAGTGCCGGAGAATCCAGTCGTCGGCGGTGACCAGCGAAACGCCGAGCATCAGCGGGATGGAGAGCCGCACCCACTCGCGGAAAGCGGGATTCTTTAGATCGAACGAGGGCCGGTATCCGGTGCCAATTTTGGCCGCTCCGATCGCGTTGAACAGAAATGGCCCGGCAACGCTGCCGGCGAGCGCGCCGAAGGCAAGGGAGGCAATCCCCATCTGGCGGCCGGCGACAACTCCGCCGGCGATGATGAACACGTTGTAGATCAGCGGACCGAATGCAGGGAGCAGGAACAGGCGGTGCGAAAGCAACACCGCCGAAACGACTCCGCCAACATAAAAGAAGATCTGCGCGGGCAGGAGGATGCGGGTGAGATGAACACAAAGCTGCATCTCCTCCGGCTTGAAGCCACCGAACATCCAGCCGACGAACTGAGGCGTGAAGATCTCGGCCAGGATGGTGCCAGCGACCAGCACCGTGGCCATCACGGTAATGATGATTGAGAAAGTTTTCTGCGCGTCCCGCTCGCGCTTTTCGGCGAGGAACCGGGTGTAGATGGAGATGAATGTGATCGAGGCGGTGCCGCCGGCGACGATGTAGTTGAGCCAGTCGGGGAGGGTGAAAGCGGCGACGTAGGCGTCGGTCAGCTTTCCGGCGCCAAAGGCATAGGCGATGTAGGCCTCGCGAATGTATCCGATCACGCGCGAGAGCGTGATGGTCGTCATCATCAGCAGCGTCGCCGAAAACGCCGTGTGCTGATGTGACGGACGGAAGAAGCGGAGGAGACGCATCCTTCGCAGATTAACGCATCTGGCGGCCGGTGGGAGAGTTATTGGAAGGCTGGAATCGGGAATGGCAAGTGGGGGGCGTTAAGCCGCGGCCTGCACGCGGGCAGGATGGCCCGTGTCCACACGATTCCAGGTGAGACCATCCTGTAAATATTTGAAATATCTAGGCTTACCTGTTGATCCACGTTTTACCCGCGCTGCATTGTCATCCCAAGGCTTGTGCCGCATAGTGCCGCCATTACGGAGGCAATTGTGGCTACTTCACTGGCAGACTTTGCTGAGCAAATCAACCCCAAGACTTTGGCGGAGGCGCGCCTTGCCAACTTCCGGCAGGCGACTCGCGTGCACGGGAGTTTCCTGGCTGCCGCCGAGAAACGAGCGCTCGTCTGGATGGCCGAACGCATGCCGGCCCGGGTCAATTCCGACCATCTGACCGTGCTCGGCTTTGCCGCCCAGATCGCGACTGGCGTTTGCTATGCACTCGCCGTCCATGACCGGCGCATGCTGCTCGCCGCCATTGTGTGTCTCGCGGTGAACTGGTTCGGCGACAGCCTCGACGGAACCTTGGCGCGCGTGCGCCAGCAGCAGAGACCGCGCTACGGCTTCTACGTGGACCACATCATCGATTCAATCGGCGCGGTCGCGATGATGGGCGGACTGGCGCTTTCCGGCTACATGCATCCGGTGATTGCGATTGGATTGCTGATTGCGTTTCTGCTGCTTTCCATCCAGTCGTATCTGGCGACTTATACCCTCGGCGAGTTTCAGCTTTCGTTCTGGCACTTCGGCCCGACCGAGTTACGCGTTCTGCTGGTGGCCGGCAACCTGGCGCTGTTCCGTTGGGCGTGGGTGATTCACGGACGCTACCGGCTGTTTGATATTGGCGGCGCGATTGGATTGGCCGGAATGCTGTTGATGCTGGTTGTCGTCAGCCTGAAGAACACGATCCGCCTTTACCGGGAAGAGAGAATTCGATGAAAGCGGATGCCTCCCAGTTGCCGATTCTCAGTTCCCGGTTCTCAGTTATTCATGGGGATCGGAATCGGACTTTTCTCCGTTGGATGAAGTTCAACACTGTGGGTGGAATCGGCATCGGCGTGCAATTGGCGGCGCTGGCCGTTTTTCGTTCCTGGCTAAAACTGGATTATCTGCTGGGTACGGGGCTGGCAGTCGAGATCGCGGTGATCCACAACTTCGTATGGCACGAGCGCTTCACCTGGGTGGACCGGCCGGTTGTGCGGCCAGTGCAGTCGCTGGTCCGGCTGGCCAAATTCAATGCCAGTAATGGAGCGGTTTCTCTTGTCGGGAACCTTGTGCTGATGCGGCTGCTGGTGGGCGAACTGAAATTGAACTATGTCGCGTCGAATGTAGTTGCGATCATCTTGTGTTCGCTGGTGAATTTCCTGCTCGGCGATCGCTTTGTTTTCGATGCAAAGGCGGAGTCGGAAGCGATCCCGACCTAGCGGTTTGCCGAACTGCGCGGTGAGGCAAGGCGACCTCTTGGGCGCGTCTTTTTGGGGGTTACGCTGCGATAGAACCGGGGATATAATGCTTGCAGTTGCTATGCGCTTCAACGGCTACATTTCGCTTCTCCAGACGTGCTGGATCGAGGGACGCGCTTGTCCCCGCCGGTACCTTTCCGTTCTGCCTTCGCGCGTGCGCGCCAATCTCTTTGGCAGCGACTAATTTTCTTTCCTGTTGATTGCTCCGCTGATCGCTCTTCGCTATTCGCTATTCGCTTTTGGCTTTTAGCCCATGCACCATCTCGGTGGACCCTGCCCGAACCGCGGGCTAAGAACCACTGAAAACCAAGAACTTACGAACCGATCTGGAGGATCTCATGACCACCAAGACTTTGATTGCCGGCCCCAAGCTCAAGACCGCGATTCCCGGCCCCAATGCCCGGCGCATTCTCGCGGGCGATGACAAATACATTTCCCCTTCCTACACACGCTCCTATCCGATGGTGGCCAAGCGCGGCCGCGGCATTGTGGTCGAGGACGTGGATGGCAACGAGTTTTTCGATTTTTCCGCGGGCATTGCCGTGACCTCGACCGGCCATTGCCATCCGGAAGTGGTCGCCGCCATTCAGAAGCAGGCGGGTGAACTGATCCACATGTCGGGCACCGACTTTTATTACGAAGGCATGGTAACGCTGGCCGAGCGGCTGTCGAAGATTGCGCCTATGCCGGGGCCGCACAGGATTTATTACGGAAATTCCGGAGCCGAAGCCATCGAGTGCGCTTTGAAACTGGCGCGCTATCACACCAAGCGGCAGCATATGATCGCGTTCTTTGGCGCTTTTCACGGAAGGACCATGGGCGCGCTCTCGCTGACGGCCTCGAAGCCACAGCAGAAGCGCCGCTTTGCGCCGCTCGTGCCGGGCGTAACTCACATCCGCTATCCCGATGTGTATCGGGGCTGCGCGGGCGGTCCGCAGGATGCCGAGAAATTCGCGCTCAGCTGCGCCCGCTACATCGAAGACAAACTGTTTAAGACCGTGCTCGCGCCGGAAGAAGTCGCGGCTATTTTTGTCGAGCCGATCCAGGGCGAAGGCGGATACGTCATCGCGCCCATGATCTTCATGCAGGAACTGCGCCGCATCTCGGACAAGCACGGCATCCTGCTGGTGGTGGACGAAGTGCAGAGCGGCATCGGCCGCACGGGCAAATGGTTTGCCGTCGAACACACTGGAGTGCATCCCGACATCGTTTGCATGGCGAAGGGGATCGCGTCCGGGATGCCGCTCGGCGTCACCATGAGCAAGGCCGAAGTCATGGACTGGATACCCGGTTCGCATGCGTCGACGTTCGGTGGTAATCCCGTCTGCATTGCCGCAGCGCTTGCCACGCTGGATGTGATCGAGAAAGAAGGACTGCTCAGGAACTCGCAGGAGGTCGGCGACCACATGGTTAAGCGCATGGCGGACTGGCCGAAGAAGCACAAGATCGTCGGCGACGTCCGCGGACGCGGCCTCATGATCGGCGTTGAGATCGTGAAAGACCAGACGACCCGCGAGCACGGCGCCAGTGATCGCGATCGCATCGTGCAGCAGGCGTTCGAGCGCGGCATTCTGTTTCTAGGCTGCGGTCCGAGCACGATTCGCATCGCGCCACCGCTTATCGTTACCAGGGACGAAGCCGACGTTGCCATGGATGCGCTGGAAGAGTCGATCATGATCGTTGAAACTTAGATCGTTGAAACTGAAAAGAGCGCGTAATCGCGGGAGGTGCGTAATGTGGAACGGAACTGTGGAATCGATTTATATCGCCTCCGCCGCGCAAGGGCCGATGCAAGCTCTGGCTCAGGTGGTGGCAATTCCGGGCGAGGGGCTTGAAGGCGACCGGTACGCGCTGAAGCTGGGCACCTTCTACAAGCCCAAGCCGGATTACGAACTCACGCTGATTGAGGCGGAGGCGATTGAGGCGCTGCGGCGGGATTATCAGGTCGAGCTTGCTGCGGGCGAAACCCGACGCAACATCGTGACGCGCAACGTCCCGCTGAATCACTTGGTGGGGAGGGAGTTTGCCATCGGCGATGTGCGTATTCGGGGCATCCGCCTGTGCGAGCCTTGCGATCACTTGCAGAAGTTAACGGGGAAGCCGGTGATCAAGGGCCTGCTTCACCGCGGGGGATTGCGCGCTCAGATTCTCACGCCAGGTACGATTCGCGCCGGGGACGTGGTTAGCTTCATGCCGTAGAGCCGCGGCTAGCCGCGGCTCTCACTTGCTCAGATCCGCAGCAGGTTGGAAAGCTCGGCTTGCGTGGCCCGGCCGGCCTCAGCGGCAAGGACCGTGACATCCGAAACAAGCAAGTCAGATGCTTCGACCGGTTTCCCATGAACTGAAGTCGCGGACAGCGGTCCGCCAGCGATCAGGAGAGCGCCGGCGGCGAATTGTACCGGACGCGCGGTGACCCGGATCACATAAGGCGCGGTGTGGTTCGAGCTAGGGTGAAGGTGGAGTTTTTCATGTTCGCCGGACGCCTGACGCAAGCCACATTGCGCGCACTGGACTGGCTGGCAGCAAGAACGCTTCCGCCCGAGAACATGCCAGCGCACCAGCGTACCGGCCGGCGCGGCGAGGAGGACGCTTATTTTTACCTTCGCCGGCGCGGCTACACGATCATCGCGCGCAACTACCGCTCCCCCAATCATCGCGGCGAGCTCGATCTCGTCGGCTGGGATCGGGACGTCCTGAGTTTTATCGAGGTGAAAACTCGGACGAAGCGTGACCTCAAACCCGCCGAAACCGCCGTAGATCGCGATAAACAAAGGGAGCTGTCGCTGGTCGCCCGCGACTTCCTGCGCCAGATGCCCCCTTTGTCCGAGTGGCGATTCGACGTGCTCGCCGTATATTATGAACACGGACACAGCCGACCCTCATTCGAGTTGTTTCAAAATGCGTTTCCCGTAGCGTACAATCGTGGGTTTGCGGATTCCTACTGAAAGGATTTAGTCCGTGCCTGAACTGAGAAAAGACCCCATCGTTGGCCGGTGGGTGATTATTTCCACGGATCGCGCCAAGCGGCCTACCGACTTTGTGCGCGAAGCTGTGAAGATCAAGGGCGGATTCTGTCCCTTCTGTTATGGCAATGAAAGCAAGACTCCACCGGAGATCCTGGCGTATCGCCCAAGCAGCAACGGCAATCCTCCTCAGAAAGACAGTCCGGGCTGGACGATCCGCGTGGTTCCGAACAAGTTTCCGGCGCTCGGCATCGAAGGCAATTTGAATAAGCAGGCCGAGGGTATGTTTGACAAGATGAATGGCATCGGCGCCCACGAAGTCGTCATCGAAACGCCCGACCACAACGCCAGCATGGCCACGCTTCCCGCGAAAAGAATCGAAGACGTTCTATGGGCCTTCCGCGATCGCATTCTCGATCTCAAGAAAGACCGGCGCTTCAAGTACATTCTGCTCTTCAAGAACCACGGAGAAGCAGCCGGCGCGTCGCTCGAGCACGCCCACTCGCAACTGATCGCGCTGCCGATTCTGCCCATTTACGTGGTTGAGGAACTGCAGGGAGCCAAGCAGTATTACATCTACAAAGAGCGTTGCGTCTTCTGCGACGGCATTCGGCAGGAAACCGACAGCGGCATCCGAGTCGTGGCTGAGAACGAAGATTTTCTGACGCTCGCCCCGTATGCTCCGCGGTTTCCCTTTGAAACCTGGATCCTCCCCAAGCGCCACGAATCTGCCTTCGAGAACTCGTCGTCGCACATGTTCGAAAATCTCGCGAGAGCGCTCAAGCTGCTGCTGATGAAGGCGGACCGCGTGCTCGACAATCCACCGTACAACCTGGTGGTGCACTCGTCGCCGGTGCAGGATCCGACCAACGAGTATTACCACTGGCATATCGAATTCATGCCCAAACTGACCAAGACGGCGGGATTTGAGTGGGGAACCGGTTTCTACATCAACCCCACACCGCCCGAAGAGGCTGCGAGGTTTTTGCGCGAGGCGAGCGTGGAAGATGCGGCTCCCAGTGCGGTGGCTGCTCGCTGAGTTTTTGCGTTGCTGGAATCGGAGTCTGGAATTGGGGCAGAGGGGCGAACGCCGGCTCTGCCTTTTTCTTATTGGGCTAACTGCTGAGTCTATCAATGGGATCGGTCGCGAAACTCCGCATGCCACGCCATCTGGATCGCTTCCAGCTTGGCTTCGCTCGATTTCGTGGGGTCGTCTTTGAAGCCGGGGAGCGCGATCACATATTTGTGCAGGTCGGTGAAACGGACCGAGAGCGGTTCGAGTTCCGGATGGATTTCAGAGAGCAGAATCCCGATGTCTTCAGAATCGCTCCAGGTGAGTTCTTTTGGCATGATAACCCCGCTATTCGTCCTTCGCTGTTCGCTATTCGCTTGGTCAACTTCACTTCACTTTCGTTCATTCGCGGAGCAGAGCCAACAGCGAACGACGAAAAGCGAACAACGAACAGCCGGTTCTCAATGCTCTTCCGAAACGTAATTCCGATTCCACGCGGGAATTTCCACAACCACTTTGCCCGGTTTCTTGATCACGGTCTGGCATCCGAGGCGCGAGTTTAGCTGAAGATCGGCCGCCATGTCGAGCTTGTCGGCTTCGTCGTCTTCCATCTCCGAGATCAGGTCCGCGCCTTCTTTCACCCAGACGTGGCAGGTCGTGCAGGCGCAGTTTCCTCCACAGGCGTGATCGAGATGAATGCCGAAGTTCAGCGCTACATCGAGCAGCGACTCTTCCTTGCCATGGTCCTGATAAGGCAACTTGCCGTGTTCGAAGGTCACCGTCTTGCCTTCCGGCAGAAACGTGACCTCAACGGTGTTTTCACTGGGAGCATCCACTGTGGTTACTCCGGTTCCCTGCGTTTTTTCTTCAGACATGTATGAACGCCTGCCTTATTTAAATTCTGCCTTCGCCACCGGATGGCCGGCCTGCGGGCCTTCTTCGAGATCGGTGTCGTCCATGGCCTTTCCCTTGAGCGCGGTCGAGACGGCAGTATCCATCATCAATTCCGCCAAACGCATCGTGGCCTCGTTCAGCGCGTCAATGCCCCCACGGATCGCGTGGTGGTCGTCGCCATCCTTCACCGCAACCAGAGCCTTCTCCAGCGTCTCGACGTTGCGGCGTTCGTCGTTTGTGAGCTCCTGCCAGGCCTGATTCTTCTTTCCCTTTGCAAGCGCCGTCAGGATCGTATCGGCTTCGCGGCGTGCTTCAATGACTTGCCGTTGCCGGAAATCCTCTTCCGCGTAGTCGAACGACGCGAGCAGCATGTTCTCGACCTGTTCATCGGTGAGGCCGTAAGTGGGCTGGACGTCGATTTCAGCTTCTTTTCCACTGCGCTGCTCGCGCGCCGAGACGCGCAAAATGCCGTTGGCGTCGATCAGAAACTTCACTTCAATGCGCGGCAGGCCGGCGGGCATGGGTGGAACGCCCTTGAGATCGAATCGCGCAAGCGAACGGCAATCCCGCGCCAGTTCGCGTTCGCCTTGCAGCACATGAATTGCGACGTTGGTTTGGCCATCCACCTGGGTTGTGTAGTACTGCGTTGCCGAAGCCGGGATCGTCGAGTTGCGGAGGATGATTTTATCGGTCACGCCGCCCGCCACTTCGATTCCCAGAGAAAGTGGGGTCACGTCGAGCAACAGCATCTCTTTCGTGATGTCGGAGCCGCCGCCTAGAATATTCGCCTGCACGGCCGCGCCGAGCGCAACCACTTCGTCCGGATTCAAATCCGTGTGCGGCACGCGTTGAAACAGATCCTGAACCAACCGCCGCACCTTGGGAATGCGCGTGGAGCCCCCTACCAGCACAATCTCGTCGATCTGTTCGGGCTTCAGACGTGCGTCTTTGAGGGCCTGCTTACAGGGGCCGACGGTGCGGTCAATGATCGGCTGTATCATCTGCTCGAAAACTTCGAGCGAAATCTCCCGCTGATATTTTTTTCCATCGGGCAAATCGACATCGAGCTTCGCCGTGGGCTGCGACGAAAGAACAATCTTGGCCTCGATTACGGCCTGGCGGATGCGCGCCACCGCTTCGCCACTGCGCCGGACTTCATTCCCGAATTCGAGTCCGAGATCGCCGCGAATGTCGTCGAGCGCAATAGCGATCAGCAGATTGTCGATGTCGTCGCCGCCGAGATGGGTGTCGCCGTTGGTGGCAATAACCTCGAAAATTCCGTCGTGCAGCTTGAGAATTGAGATGTCGAACGTGCCGCCGCCCAGATCGTAAACCGCAACAATGCCGTTCTTTTTTTTGTCCAGGCCGTAAGCGAGCGATGCCGCCGTCGGCTCGTTCACCAGCCGCAAAACATTTAGCCCGGCGATGCGGCCGGCATCTTTTGTCGCCTGCCGCTGCGCGTCATTGAAGTATGCGGGGACGGTGATGACCGCCTTGGTTACAGGCCCTCCGAAAAACCGCTCGGCATTGCGTTTCAGTTGGCGCAGTATGAAGGCTGAGATTTCCGGTGGCGTGAATGTTTTTGCGCCCAGCTTGATGCGGATGACTTCCCCCGATTGCAAGTCGTCCGCCAGGCGGAAAGGGAACAGCTTTAATTCTTCGAGGATGTCCTCGACGCCGCGCCCCATCAGACGCTTGACCGAGTAAACCGCCCGCTCCGGCGTCTCGATCAGATACCGGCGCGCATCGTTGCCGACTATGACCTGGTTGTTTTCGTCGAGTGCCACCACCGAGGGCACAAGGTTCAGCCCGTCTTCTCCGGGGATGACGACGGGAGAATCCCCCTGCATGTAGGCTACGAGCGAGTTCGTGGTGCCGAGATCGATGCCGACTATTGGTTCAGCCATTTCTCGTCTTTCCAAACCCAACCTTGCGAATCAAAGTTGCCGATCACGTTGGCTCGTTCATCGCGGGCATCACTTGTAATACCCATGAAGTCCAATGCGGCTGCCAGATTCTCGATAACCTGTTTGCGCTTTTCTGGGCTGAGCAGCTCCCTTTCGAACGGCGCAGCCCAATGCGTTATGTACTTGGGGCGTAAAGTAAACAGTGGATATCCCAGAGAGACCGCGTTCATAGTGTTGTCAAAACGTACGATACGATCACCCTCAAGATACTCAACGTAAATCTGAGGCGTGTTCCACCGGACCGATACTTCAAATCCCCACGAGCTACGCACATGATTGGGGCCGATCTTCTCGAACACGTTAAGACTCCAATGCCTCATTGACGTCCCGTACCAGGTTCCGGACGTAGTTCCTGCGGTTCAGCACATCGAGCATCCGGTCGAGGATCTTCCGCCGGTCGGATTTGGTTCCGTTGTCTTCGGATCTTTCTTCCACGGCCTTGTCCCACTTGCTCCACTCGGCCTTCAGCTCGTTCAACAGCGCGCCATTTTTTTCTTCCAGCGAAAGCTTGGCCTTGCCGATTTCCTCGAGCAAAGCAGGATCGTCTTCGCCCATTTTTTTCTGCATTCGCAATTCTTCCAGATGCATATTGAGTTCGAAGACCTCCTCTAAAAGATCGGGAGGCACGGCCTGCTTCTTCAATTCCCCGGTTGCGCGAGCCTTTTCCGTCGCCTGTTTCGATTGCTCTTCCAGTTCTACGCCTTCCAGTCGCAACAGGTACTCGGTGCGTTTGATCGGATCTTTCAGCGTGCGGTACGCGTCGTTGAGCATGGAACTTTGCTCCAGGCTCCAGGTGCGTTCTTGGGTTTCAGCTTGCCCAAACACATCGGGATGCAACCGGCGGCTCAGCGCGTAGAATTCCCTTTCCAGTTCAGCCGTGTCCAGGTTGAGCTTGCGCGGAAATCCAAAAAAAGTGAAGTAGTCCACCGGGACCGGCGGCTGCACTTTGCCGCACGAACTGCAGAAGTGCACCGCGCGCATGGTGCCGCACGACCAGCAACTTGGGGTTGCGTCTCCGGGCGCTTGTCCGGGCATGATCAAAGACGATTTGGATTCTATGTTTGCCATACAAGATTCAGGGCGAGCTCGCGGCCCGCCCTTTGGCCCTTTGACCGCTGGTTATGTGGGGACGGGCTTCTGGCCCGTCCAAACGGGGCGGAGCCCCGTCTCCACACCATCGCTACTACGAGAAAGAACTCCCGCAGCCGCAGGACTTGGTTGAGTTCGGGTTCACGAACACGAATCCTTGCTTCATCAGGGTCTCTTGGTAATCGAGAGTCATCCCGTGCAGATAGATGAAGGACTTCGGGTCCACAAAAATCCGCACATCTCCGAACTGAAATACACGGTCGCGCTCGCGCGGCTGCGTATCGAACCGTAGGTTGTAAGTCAGGCCCGAGCATCCGCCGCCCTGCACGCCCAAACGAAGCCCACCCTGCTCCGGCGAAACGCTTTCTTTCACCATCGCGGAGCGAATTTTCTTGAGCGCGTTTTCGGTCACCTGGATGCCCTTGGCCGGAGCCGTGGGCACGGCGGGTCTGAGTGCCTGATCTTCAGTGGTTCGATCCTTAGTGGTTCGATCTTTGACTGCTTCGTCTTTGACTGCTTGATCCATGATTTGATTCTAGAAGCTTCGGGCCTCGGACTGCGAGCTGATTTCGCGTAGAGACGCTGCTTGCCGCGTCTCCCTTCGCAGCGGAGACGGGGCAAGCCCCGTCTCTACGGGACCTGGTTTACTGCGCCGCCTGCACTTCTGCGGGTTTTGCGGCTTCTTGCTTCTTCTTCCAGTCGCCGATCGCGGCTCGGATCGCATCCTCGGCCAGCACCGAGCAGTGAATTTTCACCGGCGGCAAGGCCAGCTCCTTTACGATCTCAGTGTTCTTGATTTCGAGGGCTTGGTCAACGGTCTTGCCCTTGACCCACTCCGTCGCCAGTGAAGACGACGCAATCGCCGAACCGCAGCCGAAGGTCTTGAACTTGGCGTCTTCAATGATGTTGGTCTGCGGATTCACCCTGATCTGCAGCTTCATCACGTCGCCGCACTCGGGCGCGCCGACCAGGCCGGTGCCCACATCGGCCCCCTTCTTGTCCATTGAGCCCACGTTGCGTGGACGGTTGTAGTGGTCGATCACTTTATCGCTGTATGACATCTGCAATCTCCTTGGGAACTCTAAACTTAAACGCGACCCCTCAGGGGCTAAAGCCCCAGTTCATCCGGTTCGAAACGGCGCGGCTGAAGCCGCGCCCCTTCAAAGCTTAATGCGCTTCCGCCGCCCACTTCACATTCTTCAAGTCCACACCCTCTTTCGCCATTTCGTAGAGTGGCGACAATTCGCGCAGACGCAACACCGTCTCGACCACGCGGTCGGCCACGTAATCGATCTCGGCCTCGGTGTTGAAGCGCCCGATGCCGAAGCGGATCGAGCTGTGCGCCAGATCGTCACCCGTGCCGAGCGCTTTCAGAACATAGGATGGCTCCAGTGTCGCCGAGGTGCATGCCGATCCGCTCGAAACCGCGATATCGTTGATGCCCATCAGCAGCGACTCGCCTTCCACGTAGGCAAAACTGATATTCAGATTGCCGGGCAGGCGATGCTCCACCGAGCCATTGATATAGACCTCGTCAAGGCGGCTCATGATGCTGTCTTTCAGCCGGTCTCGCAAACCAGCGATTTTGCAGGATTCCTGCGGCATCTCTTCCTGCGCGATGGCGCAAGCCTTGCCCAGGCCGGCGATGCCGGGAACGTTGAGGGTTCCGGAACGCATGCCACGCTCGTGGCCGCCGCCGTCAATCTGCGCCACCAACTGCACTCGCGGATTCTTGCGGCGCACGTAAAGCGCGCCCGCGCCTTTGGGCCCGTACAGTTTGTGCGCGGTGATGGAGGCGACATCGATGTTCATCTTGTTTACGTCGATCGGAATTTTGCCGATTGCCTGCACCGCATCGGAATGGAAGATCACGCCGCGTTCGCGGCACAGTTTGCCGATCTCCGCGATCGGTTGCAGCACGCCGATTTCGTTGTTGGCCGCCATGATCGTGACCAGAATTGTCTTGTCGCCGATGGCGCGCTTCAGGTCGTCGAGATCAACCAACCCATCCTTCTGCACGGGCAGATAGGTCACGCGAAAGCCGAGCTTCTCAAGATGCTTGCAGGTGTCGAGCACCGCCTTGTGCTCGGTGGTCGCAGTGATGATGTGGTTGCCCTTCTCGCGGTACATCTCCGCCACGCCCTTGATGGCGAGGTTGTCGCTTTCGGTGGCGCCCGAGGTGAAGATGATTTCTTTCGAAGTGGCGCCGATCAGCCTTGCGATGCGCTCACGCGACAACTCGACCGCTTCTTCCGCCACCCATCCAAATGGGTGATTGCGGCTGGCCGCGTTGCCGAACTTTTCCATGAAGTAGGGCAGCATTTCGTCGAGAACCCGAGGATCCATCGGCGTGGTCGCGTGGTTATCCATGTAAATCGGCAGCTTGATCCCATTGGGAACAGCGCGTTGTTCATTTTTATGTTCATCGTGATTGGTTAGGGTCGCCTTGTTGCCATTCGTGCTCATGATTGCTCTTCTCCTTACGGGTCCTTACAAAATCTTTACTAACTCCGCCGGCTTCCTGGTCTCCAGTTTGTCGACCTGGATGACTTCCGGCTCTTCCTTCATTTGCGAAATCATGATGTTCTTCAGCACCTGCTCGATGCTTTCGTTCACTTTCCGCAGCGGCTCGCGAATCGTGCAGCGATTGCTCTGCCCGCATTCGCCGCGCACGGTCACGCACGACGTAATGAACAGCGGACCATCAATGGCCTTGATCACCTCGAACGCGGAAATCATCTTCGGATCGCGCGTCAGCGTGTAACCTCCGTTCATGCCATGCTGCGACCGTATCAAGCCGATCTTCGCCAGCCGTTGCAGGATCTTCGCCAGCGCTTCCTGCGGAATGCCGTAAGCCTCGGCCACATCCTTTGCGCTGCAGGCGCCCTGGTCGGCGTGCTCGGCCAGATGCTTCATGGCCATGAGCCCGTAGTCCGCTTTTTTGGTGAGTTTGAGCATGGGGCCGAATGCCGACCTATATGATCGGATTAAACTCCGACTGTTTCAGTCGCAATTTAATCTTAACCCCGGCGGCGGGTTCGCGCAAGAGCAATCAGCCATTGGGCAGATTCTAGGGCCGAACGGTAAGTTTCAGCAGGCAAACGGCTTAGGGGTGCCCACCATAAGCGTGTGTATGAGAACTCGTTTTCGGGCAACCCGGTTAAGCGAAACCCGGGATAATCCAGCCCCGCACGGGAGAATCCAGTCCTGGAGGGACGACCGAGTTCCCTCGCACACACCATAAGCCCTAACTTTAGTCCCCGTACTAGAAGTCGATGTTCGGCACGTGATGTCGAAGTGCGGCAGTCCCAGAGAGTGGCTTCCGGGTAGGCGACCATCCAACCGCAACGCGGGTCAATGTGCAACGCAACCTTCACGCAACGCTTCGCCGGCCACCTTCCGGCACCGCGACTTCGTAGAAAGCCTTCAGCCTCGGGACTTGCGCGCCAGATAAACTGTGCGGCAACCGGGACCGATCAACGGATTGTCCTTGAAGAAGGGAGCAGCATCCCATGCTCGTAGCTGGTCAAAGCCTGTCTCTTGGAAGACGCGACGGATCTCGCCAGGATCCCAGCAGACTTCTTCGACCCGTTCGTGACGCCGTCGCCAGCAACTTCCGTCCCGGATGAACCAATTGATGTCGCTCCAGGCCCGGTCGGCCTGGCGGTTATGGCCGGTCCGCATCACGACCACCACGCCCGGCTTCTCGATCCAGGAAGTGCCCGACCAGTATCGTTCAAATCCAAGCGAGTTGTTGACGTCGAAGAAGAAGTGGCCGCCGGGCCGCAGTGCTCGTAGTACGGCCTTTGCGACCAACCGCAGGTCGGCCCTACGCGGAACATGATTGAGCGCATCATATTCGCAGGTGACCAGATCGACTGATTCCGGGAGCCGGAAATGCCGCATGTCGGCCCCAAATACGCGTACAGGCAGGTAGGCGCGACCAGCCTTCTCCCGGACAAGCCGGCACATCAGCGGAGATAGATCCACAGCGTACATTTTGATGCCCTTGCGTGCCAGGGCAAGAGCAGTCGTTCCCGTGCCACACGCAATATCGCAAGCGGTTTCAACTTGTGGCAATATCCGGCCGAGCACGCGCGCGCGCGCTGCATCTATCGGGAATCGAGAAGACGAAAAGATTTCGTCGTAATACTGCGCAAGCCATCGATAAGGTCGAATAACTGAAGTCCGAGGCATGTTTGTGCCACCGATTTCTGGATTTTACGCTGCCCGTTCACCAACCGATAGCCTCTGCGGAGCTACAGCACTGGGACGAGACAGAAACAACCTGCCGCGCAGTTCCCACCGTCGCCGCGACTCGCATGAAGCAAAAAACTCTTCAGTTCTCCGCTCTCATCCCCAAGGAACACCGCCACTGGGCTCCTATCGGACTCGCTCATGGATCGAGGGCGGTTGACGGGCACTTCGGAAGGAATTCTTCCGTAAGTTAGCAGCTAGAAAGTGCGGGCCTTTGGAATGCCGTGCAGCTCGCGGTGCGCTCCGGTGAGCCCAATTTTCAGTCCTGCGACTGGCGTTTCAGCCCCTGCAGCACCAGTCCGCAAATTTCGTCGGCGAAGCTTTCGTCGAGCTTGTCGTGCCGGATCAGAAAGCGCATGTAGATCGGTCCGTAGAGCGAGTCAAGAATAAGGTCGAGGTCGCAGTCCTCGGGCAGTTCGCCGCGGTCGATGCCGCGCTGCAGAGTTTGATAGGCCTGCTTGCGTCTGGGCCACAGGAACCTGTCGCGAAAGGCTTCGATCAACTCTGGGTCCGATTGCCCTCCGGCGATCAGCGCCGCCACGACCTTGCCGCGCTTGGAGCGGAAGATACGAATCAGCTGCCTCATCTGAAGGCTCATGTCCTTTTGCACGGAGCCAGTGTTCGGGAAGCGAAGTTCGTCGTCGGCACTGGCGGAGAAAGCGTCGGCGACCAGGGCGGCCTTGGTCGGCCACCAACGATAGACGGTTGTTTTGCCAACGTTGGCATCGGCGGCAATGGCCTCAATGCTTAGTTCCGGGAATCCACCTTGCTGTTTGAGCAGTTTCACGGTGCTGTGCAGGATCGACCGACGCGACTCCTCGCTGCGTGGCCGCCCGGGGGAACGTTTCTCGCCGGCCCCATTACTTCCGTTCCGGGTCGCGGCGCTCCGGATATGATTTTGAGCCATGGCTGAAGTCTAATATAATTTAATTCCGAAACGTACTGTTTTGAATCTAACGTGAAGGATCGCCGGCGAAGGGATCTATCCAACCGGGCTGTCCGGCCCTCAGGGGCCAAAGCCCGCATGTTTTTCAGCCGATGGTGGCACGGCTGAAGCCGTGCCCTTCCCAAAGCCATTTATGGGGTCAGCTAGTATCGAATTTCAGCGTCACGAGTTTTTGCCAGTCTTATGTGGATTGTCGCATTAGCGCTTCGCCGTCCTTATACGTTTGTGGTGATGGCACTGCTCATCATCATTCTTATGCCGATCGCCATCCTTCGCACTCCGGTCGACATTTTCCCCGAAATCAACATTCCCGTGGTCAGCGTGGTGTGGAGCTATGACGGTATGTCGCCGAGTGAGATGGCGAACCGGATCGTGACCAACTCCGAGCGCGGATTGACGGTCACGGTCAACGACATCGAACATCAGGAGTCGCAGTCGCTGAACGGAAAAGCTGTGATCAAGATCTTCTTCCGGCCTGGCGTCAACATTTCCATGGCGATGACGCAAGTGACGGCGATGTGCCAGACCGTGCTGCGCGGACTGCCCCCGGGCACGACTCCGCCGTTGGTCATTACGTACTCGGCATCCACGACGCCGGTTGTGCAACTGGGCTTGAGCAGCAAGACGCTTGAGGAGCAGCAGGTGTTCGATCTGGCGCAGAATTTCCTGCGCAACCAATTGGTTACGGTCCAGGGCGTGGCCACTCCCTATCCTTACGGCGGCAAGCCGCGCCAAATACAGGTGGACCTCGATTCCGCCAAGCTCCAGGCCTATGGTTTGGCGCCCATCGACATCGTCAATGCAGTGTCCGCGCAGAACTTGATTCTGCCGGCCGGGACGACGAAGATCGGGCCGACCGAGTACTACATGGAGATGAACGGCACTCCGCAGACCATCGCCGAACTGAACGATCTGCCGGTGAAGACCTCCAATTCGTCCACGCTTTACCTGCGCGACGTGGCGCACGTGCGCGACGGATTTGCGGTGCAAACCAACATTGTGCGCCAGGATGGCGTGCGCGGCGTACTGATGTCGATGTATAAGCTGGGCGGCTCTTCCACGCTGGCGGTTGTCGATGGCATAAAAGCGATGGTGCCGCAGGCGGCAAAGTCTCTGCCGCGCGATCTTAACATCAAGGCCTTGTTCGATCAGTCTCTGTTCGTGCGGGCGTCGATTCAGGGAGTGTTGCGGGAAGGCCTGACCGCAGCCTGTCTTACCGCCATCATGATCCTGGTTTTTCTGGGTGATTGGCGTCCGACCTTGATCATCGCGGTCTCGATTCCTTTGTCCATTTTCGTCTCGGTAATTCTGCTGAGCGCGCTCGGCGAGACCATCAACATCATGACCCTGGGAGGACTGGCGCTCGCCGTCGGAATCCTGGTCGACGATGCCACGGTGGAGATCGAAAACATCGAGCGCAATCTGGCCATGGGCAAGGAAATGAAGAAGGCCATCCTCGACGGCGCGCAACAGGTCGCTGTGCCCGCGTTCGTATCGACGCTGAGTATCTGCATTGTGTTTGTGCCGATGTTCTTTCTGACGGGAGTCGCGAAGTTTCTTTTCGTTCCGCTGGCGGAAGCGGTGAGCTTTGCCATGCTGGCGTCGTACCTGTTGTCGCGGACCCTGATCCCGACGCTGGTGATGTTTATCATGCGCGGGCATGAGCATCGCGCCGCCGAGCCGACCTTTTTTTTGGCGAAATACCAGCGGAAATTCGAGCGCTGGTTTGAAAGGTTCCGCGGCAGCTACCGGCAACTGCTGGAAACCACGATCGAACACCGGAAATTATTTTCCCTCGGTTTTGCCGCTTTCTGCTTCCTGTCGCTGGGGCTGGCGTTCTTTCTGGGGCGGGATTTTTTTCCGCAGGTGGATGCGGGCCTGATTCGCTTGCACGTCCGCGCCCGGCCCGGCCTGCGCGTGGAAGAGACGGCACGTCTGTGCGATGAAGTGGAGCGCGTGCTGCGCAGCGAGATTCCGAAGGAAGAGTTGGAAACGGTGCTGGACAATGTCGGCGTTCCGTACTCCAGCATGAATCTTTCCTATAGCACCTCGGGTGTGATTGGGACGAGCGATGCGGAAATCCTGATTTCGCTGAATCCGGAACACCATCATCCGACGGCGCAATACGTGCGCCAGTTGCGCCGTGACCTTCCATCGCGGTTTCCGGGCGTGGAGTTCTTCTTCCAGCCCGCCGATATCGTGTCGCAAATTCTCAATTTTGGATTGCCCGCGCCGGTCGATATTCAGGTAATGGGCGCCGATATGCGCGGGAACTACTACATCGCGCAGGGAATCGCAAATCGGCTGCGCCAGATTCCCGGCACGGCGGACGTGCACGTGCAACAGATGATGAGCCTGCCCACGCTTTACCTCGGTATGGACCGCACGCGCATCAATCAGGTCGGACTGAATGCCCAAGAAGTCGCACAGAGCGTGCTGATCAGCTTGAGCGGAAGCTTCCAGACGGCCCCCAATTTCTGGCTTGATCCAAAGAATGGTGTTACCTATCCCATCGCCATACAGTCGCCGCAGTACCGCATGACATCGTTGCAGGACTTGATGAACACCCCGGTGAACGCCACGAGTGCCGAGGCCCCACAAGTGCTCGGCAATTTGGCGCAACTCACGCCGGTGGCGCGTCCCGCCGTGGTCAACCATTACAACGTGCAGCCGGTCATCGATGTATATGCCAGCACCCAGGGGCGCGATCTGGGCGGGGTTGCGACGGACATCATGAAGGCGCTCAAACCAGTCCAGGACCATCTGCCGCGCGGAACGCAAATCGTGGTTCGCGGGCAGATTGAGACCATGCAGTCCTCGTTCTTCGGCCTGGGCGTTGGCCTTCTGGGCGCAATCGTGCTCGTCTATTTGCTGATCGTGGTCAACTTTCAGTCGTGGCTCGATCCCTTTATCATCATTACAGCGTTGCCGGGAGCGTTGGCGGGAATCTGCTGGTTCCTGCTGATCACGCGCACCACGCTCAGTGTTCCGTCGCTGACGGGCGCGGTCATGTGCATGGGAGTGGCGACCTCGAATTCGATTCTGCTGGTTTCGTTTTCTCGCGACCGCATGAATGCGGGAGCGCCCGCACGGCAAGCGGCGCTCGAAGCGGGCCACACGCGCATACGGCCTGTCATCATGACGGCGCTCGCCATGATTATCGGCATGGTGCCGATGGCGTTGGGCTTCGGTGAGGGCGGCGAGCAGAACGCACCGTTAGGCCGCGCCGTAATTGGCGGCCTGCTCTTCGCAACCGTAGCCACATTATTTTTCGTGCCCAGCGTATTCACGATTATTCATGGCCGCCGTGAGGCACGGCTGCAGTCGGAACGGAAGTAGACCGCAGTAAAAGTAGAGAAGAACAGAAGCAGAGAATTTTTTGGAGACCGCAATTATGCCAGTACAACCGCCGCCCGTGACGACCGAGCAGAACGAGACGGAGGCCGTGCGTGCAGACAACTATCAGCCTTCCGACTTGGGCCCTAATCCGGCAGGCCGGGCAAAGCTTCTGATTGGCGCCGCGCTGCTCGTTCTGATCACGGCGGGCGCAGTTACGTTTCTGAACCGGCACACCGAATCTAACGCGCTGGCCAAAGAAACCGAAGCCGTCTCGGTTCCAACCGTCGCAGTGGTGCAACCCGCATCCGAGCCCGGCAACGACGAGCTTGTGTTGCCCGGAAATTTGCTTGCTTTTGAAGAGTCGCCAATTTTTGCCCGAACCAACGGCTACCTCTTACGCTGGTACAAGGACATCGGAAGCAAGATTCAGAAGGGAGAACTGCTGGCGGCGATTGACACTCCGGAAATCGACCAGGAGCTCTCCCAGGCTCGAGCCAGCCGCGAGCAGATCAAGGCGGCGTTGGACTTGGCGAAGATCTCCGCCGACCGTTGGGCGAATTTGCTCAAGACCGACTCGGTTTCGCAGCAGGAAGCCGACCAGGAGGCGAGCGGGTACCAGCAGGCGCTCGCCAATCTGGCAGCGGCGGACGCGAATGTTCGCCGCCTCGAAGAACTCGAGTCTTTCAAGAACGTGTACGCTCCTTTCTCCGGCGTGCTTACCAAGCGCAATGTCG
The DNA here is from genome assembly GCA_003139995.1 of Candidatus Acidiflorens stordalenmirensis. GTDB lineage: Bacteria > Acidobacteriota > Terriglobia > Terriglobales > Acidobacteriaceae > Acidiflorens > Acidiflorens stordalenmirensis. The sequence goes on from PLIC01000085.1 coordinate 33,864, forward strand.
ATCCGGGCGCGCTCATCAATTCCGGGGCGCAAGCGACTGGCAAAGAGTTGTTCGATGTTGCGCGCGTCGATCCGCTTCGCGTTTACGTGAGTGTTCCGCAGGCGTATGCGCCGTCGATGAAGGTTGGGATGAAGGCCAACGTTACGCTGCAGGAATTTCCCAGCCAGAAATTCTTGGGAACGGTCGCTCGCACCGCCGATGCCATCGATCCCGCGACGCGCACCCTGAACACGGAAGTGGATGTTCCCAACAAAGATGGCAAGCTGTTGCCTGGTTCGTTCGGCCAGGTGCATTTTGCGACCGGGGCTTCCGTCCCGCGGATTACGATCCCGGTAAACGCCATGCTCTTTCGCGCCGAGGGTCCGCAGGTCGCGGTTGTCGATAAAGATAACAAGGTGCACTTGCGCCCGATCAGCATTGGGCGCGACTTCGGCGCCACGCTCGAAATTCTTGGCGGGCTCGACGTAAGCGATCGGATCGTCATCAACCCGTCCGACTCACTCGAGGAAGGGCAGCAAGTACACGTCGCTAAGCCGAGCGCAGGAGATGCTCACTCGTGAAGCGATTGCCTCCAGTCATCAAGAACGCCTTGAAAGGCGACTTGAAACGTGCGTTGCTGGCCGTCGCATCGCTCGCGGTCTGTACCGTCGGTTGCACCGTCGGGCCGGGATACAAGCGCCCCACCGCGCAGGTTCCCGACGCGTGGAAAGGCCAAGGGCCGTGGCAAACGGCGGCTCCGAAGGACGCAATTCCCAAGGGCACGTGGTGGCAGATATTTCATGACGCGGAACTCGACCGACTGGAACAAGAGCTGCTTCAGGCAAACCAGTCGCTGGATGCAGCGCGGGATCGCCTCTCGCAGGCTCGGTCGCAGGCGCGGATCGCATCGTCGGCATATTTTCCCGCGCTCAGCGCCGACCCCAGCGGTCAACGCCAGCGCCTCTCCGGCAACCGTCCGCTTGAGGGCGGCACGGTTCAGACCGTCAAGGTCGACACTGAGAACAATTTTACCGTTCCGTTTTCCATCAGCTACGAGCTTGATTTATTCGGACGCGTGCGCCGCAATCTCGAAGCGGCCAACGCTTCGCTGCAGGGGAGCGCTGCCGACCTGGAAAATGTGCGCCTGGTGTTGACCGCCGAACTTGCCGCCGACTATTTCAACCTGCGCGAACTTGACCGCGAAGCTGGAGTGGTACGGGAGTCCGTCGAGATCCAACAAAGAGGACTGGACCTGGTCAACCATCGTCACGAAGGCGGGGTCGCGAATGGACTGGAAGTGGCGCAGCAAGCCGCGTTGCTGGATTCGACTGCGACGCAGCTTCAGCTCGTGCTGCAGCAGCGGGCGCAATACGAACATGCCATCGCCGCGCTGACAGGGAAGTCCGCGTCGGCTTTCAGCCTGGCTGAGGCGCCGTTCAACGCCACCCCTCCAGCGATTCCCACCGGAGTTCCATCTGAGATTTTGGAGCGTCGGCCTGACGTTGCTACGAACGAGCGCCAGATGGCGTTCGAAAATGCGCAAGTCGGTTTAGCGATGGCTGCGTTTTATCCGCATATTACGCTGGCCGGCAGCGGCGGTTATGAAAGCCGCGACATTGCCACGCTGGTGAACGCTCCCAGCGCTTTCTGGTCGCTGGGTGGCGATCTGCTGCAGCCGATTTTTAATGGCGGCCGCAATCGAGCCAACCTGGCGGCGAGCCGCGCTGCCTATGACGAATCGGTCGCCAATTATCGCGAATCCGTCCTGGAGGCATTTCAACAGGTGGAGGATGGGCTCTCTAGTCTGGCGCTGCTTAACCAGGCTGCGAAAACTCAGCAGGCAGCGGTCGCCGATTCGCGCCGCGCTCTCGACATCGCCAACGACCGTTATGTGGGCGGCGTCACAACTTACCTCGATGTCATTACCGCGCAATCCACGCTGCTAAGCAACGAACGCCTGGCAACGCAGTTGCTCGGCCAGCAAATGGTCACTTCCGTTTATCTGGTGAAGGCTCTGGGCGGCGCGTGGGACGCCTCTGAAATTCAGCGCGAGCAGGTGAGGCCAGCGCTGGTTCAGGCCGTGCAGCAATAACTTCACCGACCGCCTGCGGCTCTGGCTGGCGAGCGTTCGCACCCGAGCCCGATCGTCGGTCGGAGCGGGTCTAGCGCAGAGCCAGTAAGCACTTCCCAGCTCCCGGTAAAATTCCAGCCCGCGAACCCACGCCGGGAGCTACGCCGTGCGTCGGTCCTGCCTGCCGTAGCGCAAACGGATCTCGCGCTCCGCAAGCAGCCAATCTTGGTTCTCGTCGCCGCCCGCAGTCCCTCTGCGCTGCAGGTAGAGTTCGTAGGCGCGACGGCGAATCTCTTCTTCAAGATTGACAGGAACGAGGTTGGAAGGCTTCGTATTCTTGCGTACGTCCTTGCCAACTTCGGGTGCAACCTCCACAGCGGCAGGCGGAACGGAGGCTCCGGTTTTCTTGCTGCGATTGGTCGTAGTGTTTCCGTTTGTCTTGCGAGCCATACGATACTCCTTACAGATACCCAACTCCAAAAATGGTTTTACATAATGAATAAGCGACATACGCGTACCCCGCCAGCCGCTATCCGACTATTTGCGAAGAATTGTGTATTCAAATATAACGCGAATGCCTGTGGAAGTGTGCCGCAAGACAACGAAAATTCTTCCCTCTACAAAAGAAGACACCCTTTTGGATAGGGATATGCAGGAGCTGCGAAGCCGGCAAAAGTACTCTGGTAACTTGTCGAAAAGTTGCTGGCGCACGCAGGATGGATGGGTAAGGATTGTGGCCACAATTATGTCATCGACTCGGAATCAAGGTTCTGCAGCCAAAGCCGTCAAGGCCAGCCTCAGCGAATTGGAGAGCATGCTTCCGGAATCTCCGAGTTCGGATAGAGCTTGCGTGAAGCTGGCCCAGATCCTGCGGGTGCACCGCAGCGAAGTGGCGCTGCTCAGGTTAGAAAAGTGTAGTCTGCGGTTTATCTTTCCGCCCGAACTGCGGTCCGCGGGCGTACTGCCGCTTACGGGATCGGCGGTTGCGGCGCGGACAGCGGCGACTCGCACTCCACTTCTGTCGAATACGTTCATGAGCGTAAAACATGTCAGCTTGTTTGAAGCGGTGAAGCTGGGAGCCGGGGAAGAAGATCGGAGCCAGGAGCAAATGCCGATTCAGAAAATCATGTCTGTTCCTGTGACGCTCCCCGGAGGAAACGTGATGGGCGTGGTGCAGATTTCGCGTAAAGGGCTGGATGCTTCGCTCGCGGGCGCGGACTTCACCGGCGAAGACCTGAAGCAACTGGAGCAGGCCGCGCAAATTCTCGCCCGCATGCCGTTCATGCAGGAAGGCGCGGAGATTCAGTAACGGCCGCATCGAGTGGCCGCATTTGTTCGCGGGAAATCCTCACATCGCCTGTCCGGCGCAAAATCCGGACGCCCAGGCCCACTGGAAGTTGAAGCCTCCGAGCTGGCCGGTGACATCGACCACTTCTCCGATGAAAAAGAGGCCAGGCACTTTATGGGATTCCATGGTCTTGGCGGAAAGTTCGTCGGTGTCGACGCCGCCCGCGGTGACTTCCGCTTTTCCGTATCCCTCCGTCCCTTCCGGCTGAACTTCCCACGCATGCAGTTGATGTTCGGCGTCAGCGAAGGCGCGATCGAAGTTGCCCGCTAGGGGATAAGTTTCGAGCCAGCGATCAGCGAAACGGCGAGGCCACACCTCTCTCAGCAGCGACTTCCAACTCGACTGGTCGCGATGGCCGCGCGTTTGCAATTCGGCGGTGAGATTGCGGTCTGGCGCAAGGTCGAGATAGATCGGCTGCTTGCCGTCCCAGTAAGAAGAGATCTGGAGAATCGCGGGCCCGCTGATACCGCGATGAGTAAAAAGCATGTTTTCGCGGAACGCTTGTTTCGTGTTGCGCTTCGTGCCGCGAGTGGAAGCAACCACCTCGGTGGAGACTCCTGCCAGATCGCACCAGCGCTTGCGGTCGCTTTTGCTGAAGACGAGAGGAACGAGGGCGGGGCGTGGGGGCACGATCTTCAGGCCGAATTGCCGGGCCAGATCGTAACCAAATGAGGTGGCGCCGATTTTTGCGATCGACAAACCTCCGGTCGCGACCACCAGGCGAGGCGCGCCGAAACTGGCGTCCTCGGCTTGCACGGTGAACTGGCCGTCTTCACGCACGTCGTTCTTACGCACGTTGCTCACTTTCGTGTTGCACCGGATTTCTACTCCGGCGTCGCGGCATTCCTGCTCGAGTATCGCCGTGATGTCGCTCGCCGCTCGATCGCAGAACAACTGGCCGAGCTTCTTCCCGTGGTAGGGGATGCGATGTCTTCCGACGAGGCGCACAAAAGCGTCCGGAGTGTAGCGGGCGAGCGCCGACTTGGCGAAGTGTGGATTGGCCGAAAGAAAATTCTCTGGGCTGGTGTGCAGATTGGTGAAATTGCAGCGCCCGCCGCCGGAGATCAGGATCTTCTTGCCGATTCGATCCGCGCGTTCGAGCATCAGGACGCGCCGGCTCCGCTTGCCGGCTTCCATGGCACACATTAGGCCGGCAGCACCGGCGCCGAGAATGATGACGTCGTATTTCCGATTCACACGGAAATGAGCTTATCAGGGCTGGCGATCTGTCGGCTGTACTTCTTCCCGCCAGCAAACTCGGGCCTTTCCTCGTGCCTCCGCCTAACGAAATCTTCGGACTAACAGGGTGTGTCGATCCGATCGATACAGGCCGAGCACGTAAAGCGTGGCTTTCCCTTTTGTCGAATAAATGACCTGACGGATCCTGAGCAGCGGCTCATCGCGCGCCACTTGCAGAAGATGCGCTGTCGCGGGGGCGGCGGCGGTCGCATCCATTTCCTCGTCGGCATAAGCGAGCTGGATACCATAGCTGCCCTCCAAAATAGAAAACAGCGACCCACGTGCCACCGAGCTGCGCGTGAGCCCGGCGAACTCCTCAGCCGGCAGATAGCAGGTCTCAACCGCGAACGGTTCGTCAGCCGCGAGCCGGAGCCGTTCCACTTTGAGCAGGCGAGTGTTGGCCGCCAAGGCCAGACGGGCCGCGACTTCCGGCTCGTCATCGACCACGCAGAACGAAAGAACTTTCGAGCAAGCGGGTAGACTTCGACCGGCCATCTGCTCGGTGAAACTGGTCAGCTTGTTGAAGTGGATCTTGGGCGGCGCGACAAAAGTTCCGGCACCACGCCTGCGATGAACCATGCCCTCCCGTTCGAGGGCGGTTAAGGCATGGCGCGCCGTCATCAGGCTCACCTGGTGAATCTTTGCCAGTTCCCTTTCAGAATCGACTGCATCCCCCGGTTTCAACTGGCCGTTTTCAATGCGCTTCACGATTGTAGCTTGGATTTTCTTGTATGCGGGCATTCCATTTGGGCGGCTGTCTGGCATGAACTCCCCAATCATTCGGACCACATGCGCTGCTGTTTACTTCGCTGTGCGCCTATGCGAACGAAAAACCGACGATATTGTACCTCTTCCTTCAATGTGCTATAGAGTAAATGAAATCAAGAACCAGTGTTCCAGACCGGTCCACGATGCGTTTTCCTTTGTCTTCCACGCTATAGAGCTGTCGGCACAACACAATTCAATACCATATACCGCTGAAGACTCACACCTTAAACCCTCACCATGAAACTTGTAAAGAGCGGATTTCGGCCGTAGCTCCGAAATACTGCATTTCATAGCACGAAATTCCATTCTTTGTATAGTTTAAAAGTCGTCGTCTTCTGCAGGCTGCGGATCGACCCACCTCCGGGAGGCGACAGGCTCCGGATAGTGCTATAGCTTAGTGCTCAGAAAAAAGAATTGGAAACTCAGCTTTTTTGTATTTTTCTCTTGACGGCCTCCACGCAAAAGTACTATATAGCATTATCCTAGTATTATTGCAGTATTTGTTGATTGGGTTGTGTTTCACCAAAGCGTCTTCACGGAGGGACTGCGATGCGAAAGTCATTGGCGATGATGATAGGGATTCTGCTACTGGCCGGACTGCTCGGCGCGTTGATGCCGGCGTGGGGCCAGGAGGTAACCGCGGCAATTGTCGGTACGGTGACCGATCCCACAGGATCGGCCATCCAAGGGGCTGCGGTCACGGCCACGGACGTCGACCGCGGAACGGTGTGGACGGCGCAGACGAATGGGACGGGCGGCTACAGCATCCTGCGCTTGCCCGTGGGCAATTACACCGTCAAAATCACCAAGGACGGGTTCCAAACCACCGTGCAGCCAGCCTTCACGCTGGTCCTGAATCAAACCGCGCGCGTTGATGCGCAGATGAAAGTCGGCAAGGTCAGCGAGACGATGGAAGTCACCGCCCTCGCGCCGATCATGCAAACACAAAGCGTTGACGTCAGCACTGTGATCGACGCCGCCACGAATGTCAGCATGCCGCTGGCTTCTCGCAATTATCTGCAACTCACGCTGCTCGCTCCGGGTGTAACCAATGTCGACCCGGATGGCATGCGGCTGCCGCAAAGCATGCTCAACTCCGGACGTCCCTACATCAACGGCAACCGCGAGCAGGCGAACGAGTATCTGATCGACGGTATTCTCAACAGCGAAGACAAGAACAACGAGACCGGCTACACGCCGGGCATCGATGCTATTCAGGAATTCAACCTGATCACTCAAAACGCCTCCGCCGAATTCGGCAACTACCAGGGCGGGATCGTGAGCGTCAGCACCAAGTCGGGCACCAATAGCTTTCATGGCAGCGCCTATGAGTTTTTCCGCAACGATGCGCTGGACGCCAACTTAGCTTCTTCGGGATGGACCCAAGGCGTTGACAACGGTCTGCTTGGATTCAACGCCCAAGGTGTGGCAATCAAGCCGGAGCTGCGGTACAACCAATTCGGCGCGACCATTGGCGGTCCGATCATTAAGAATAAACTGTTCTTCTTCGGCGACTATCAGGGCCAGCGTACGGTCAATGCTGGTACAACCGGAGCCCAAGTTTTAACCCAAAGTGCGCGCGGCGGAGATTTTGGGCAGCTGTGCACGGATTGGGGCGGATCGTTCAATAGCTCCGGGATATGTACTGGGGGAACGCCCCCAGCTGGCGTGCCGACCCAGCTTATATACCCAAACGGTCCAAACGTTGGCAATCCGATTCCAAATAACAATCTGGCGACTGCTGGGTACACCATCGACCCGGTGGCCTCGGCCCTGTTTGGCATGACCAATTACTATCCTGTGCCTGCGCTCGACAACCTCGAGGGGAACAACATTTTTTATAAGAGCGGATACGATCTGAACAACAACCAGTACGACGTGAAGATCGACTTCAACGCCTCTCAGAAAGACCATGTCTTCGGACGCTGGTCGCACATGGATCTCAAAGAGCCAACCTTCACGGGCTGCGTGTTCTGCAACAGCGGCGCCGCGGAGGGCAGCGACGAGCCCGTCCGGAATGCAGTTGTTAACTGGACCCATACGATCGGCCCGAATTTGCTGAACGAAGCTCGCTTCGGCTTCAATGCTGTCGGATTCACTCAGAGCATAACGCCAACCTCCTCGCTGGGCGATATCAGTCAGACACTCGGCATTACCGGCGGCAACGCTCAGGCATCGGGCTTGGTTGAACTCGATATCACGGGCAATAATGGAGGAGCAGCCAGTCTCGGACTTCGCAATCTGGTTCAAATATTCCACTCCACCCAAGGCCAGTTGGAAGACAACGTGATCTTTACTCATGGCCGCCACCAGATCAAGAGCGGTTTTGAGTACGTGCGCGAGCGCCAGGATTACATCTATCCGGGAAATAATGGCGCGCTTGGCTATTTGGGTTTCACTACTGCAACGAACTCCGGCCTGGCCGACTTCTGGTTGGGCAGCGTTTCGGGGGGAGTCGCTTCGGAAAGGGACACCGGCAGCCAGCTCAGTTCGCCCGCCAAGCTTAGGGGCAATGTTTTCGCCGCCTATGTGCAGGACGACTGGCGTGTGACTCCGACGCTCACCGTGAACCTCGGCGTACGCTTCGAGGACCACACTCCGCTCTACGAAACGACCAACCGGGAGGTCAACTTCGGGCTGTACACGGGGACGATTTACACCGCGACCGGAGTGGACGGAACCGCGAAGTTTAGCAACCAAGCCCTCTACAATAATTACTTGGGAAGAGGCGATTTCATGCCGCGGATCGGGATTTCCTGGTCGCCAGCAGCCATGGGCGGCAAGACGGTAATTCGCGCGGGCTTCGGCATTTCCTCCTTCATGGAAGGCGGCGGCGGCAACGAAGAACTCACCCAGAACCTGCCGTTCGGTTTCCTCCAGCAAGAGGCTGCGGGCGGCATTGGAACGATGGCGCTTGGTTTCGGGGCTACTACGGCTGTCGCGTGCGGCGGCGTCATCGATCAAGCCTGCTATGCCGGCAACCGCATCCGGGTGTTCGATCAGAATTTCCGGCCAGCGACGATCAATCAATGGAACCTCACGTTACAGCAGCAATTGAACAACTCACTGACCTTCCAGATTGGCTATGTCGGCCAGCGGGGCGCGCATTTACTCAACTTTGAGGACATTGCGCAATCCATCCCGTTGAACGCGGCCGGGAAGGTTGCGGGACGCGGGGACCTCATCACCACCCTGGAACCTGGACCGTTCCTGGGAGGCAATACGCCCGGATCGCTCTATCTGGCGGATAACCCCCAATTCAACGCTGCGGGTTGTGGGACCGGCGCCAACCCCCCATGTGGCAAGGCAACCCTCGCCGGAACCAACATGTCGAACTCCGACCAGTCATACAACGCGCTCCAGGCTGTACTGCAGAAGCGCATGAGCAACGGGCTGGAAGCTCAGGTTTCCTATACCTGGTCGAAGTGCATGAGTAACTCTCCCGGTTACTTTGGCACCGGCTGGGGCAGCACCGGCGCGACCAGTTCGGGCGGGCAGCCTGGCTGGGAGAACATCTATAACCCGCGTCTGGATTGGGGACCGTGCTATTACGATCAGACCCATATCCTGACCAGTTATGTCACTTATCAACTGCCATTTGGCCGCGGTAAGCAGTTTGGCCACGACATGAACCCGGCACTCAGTGCTGTGCTCGGGAACTGGGAGATCGGCGGAATTGTCACCCTGCATACCGGAAACGCTCTGACTCTGAATAACTTTGGAGGATGGGCCGTGGGTGGTAACTCCGACAATACCAACGGCGTCGATCCCCAGACGCTGGCCGGACTGCCTGACTGCAGCGGTACAGTCCATATTCTCAACCAAACAGTGTACGCGGCGAATGGGGCGGCTGGGTATATTCAGTACATCGACCCCTCGCAGACCAACGTCAGTGTTCCGGTGCCGAACACGTTTGGGACCTGCGGCGTCGGCAACGTTCGCGGCCCGGGCTATGCCAATGTGGATTTGAGTCTGCACAAGGGCATCCCCTTCACAGAGAACAAGAGGCTGGAATTCCGCTTTGAGGCCCTGAATGCCTTCAACCATCCGGTGTGGACATTCAGCGGTGGGCCTGATGACGGCTCGTTTGATCCGGGTTCATGGTCGACTGGTCCTAACGGACCCGTCAGTACCAATACGAACTTCGGTAAAATCACCGGGTCACAGGGAGCACGAATACTTCAGCTTGCTTTGAAGTTCTACTTCTAACCCAAACTGCCTTCGCGGTAGGATGGCAGCTAAGCCAAGGCAGGCGCTCTCCCGGCGCCTGCCGTTTCTTTTGTGAAGCGTGTGGCGGCAAACACTGCGAAATTCGGACAGCCGTGATTTCGGAATATAATAAGTCCATGCGTGAGTCCTTCCGGCGAGCCGGGTTTTCTTTTGTACTCCTCCCTTGCCTGTCCTTGTTGGCGACGTTTTCCGTGGGTCAGGCTGCAAAGAAGAGTGCGACGCCCGGCGCGAGCGGAGAAGCGGAACGGGCCACGAATTTGGCGGAGAGTGGACATTGCGCGGAGGCGCTCCCGCTGCTCAGGCGCGCCATTCGGCAGACGGCGGATCGCGAACTCAAAAAGAGGGTCGGTCTGGACGGTCTGCACTGCGCGATGACGCACAGCAGTCCCTATGACTCGCTCGATTTTCTGGTTGTGCTCAGCCGGGAGTTTCCGCGCGATCCCGAGGTGCTGTATGCGGCCACGCATGCGTACTCCGATCTTTCGATGCGAGCTTCGCAGGACTTGGCCCACGAGGCTCCCTTCTCGTTCCAGGTTCACGCGCTGAATGCGGAGGCACTGGAAATCCAGGGCAGATGGGATGAGGCGGCGGCGGAATACCGCAAGATTCTGGATATCAACCCGATGCTTCCTGGCATCCACGCGCGACTGGGTCGCGCACTGCTATCGAAACCGCAGCCTTCGCCCGCGGAGGTAGAGCAAGCGAAGAAGAGTTTTGAGGAAGAGCTTGAGATCGACCCCCGGAATGCCGTGGCGGAATTTGTCCTAGGGCAGGTGGCCGCAGACGCGAAAGATTCGGCGGCGGCGATCCGGCATTTTACACGCGCAACAAAGTTAGACACCGGCTTCATGGAGGCATACCTCGGACTCGGGACAGCGTTGAACTCGGCAAAGCAGTTCACCGAGGCCATTCCGCCGCTTGAGACCTACGAAAAAATGGCGCCCGACAGTCCGACAGGGCATTATCAACTTGCGGTCGCCTACGCTGGAGCAGGACGCCGGGAGGATTCCAACCGCGAGGCCGCGCTACAGCGGCAAACGTCGGAGGCACTGGAAGAGGTCAAGCGGAAGGCGGCCATCGCTCAGGAGAAGCAAACTTCTACCGATACGCAGCCACCGGAGCCGAAGTAGCGATGCGCTTCGCCCCCGGGCTCGTTGGAAGGAGAGAGTTCCTGAGAGTTCTGGCGGGAACGCTCGCCTTCCCTGCTTTGGCGAGGATTGCAGCCGCCTCGGACTCTCCTTCTTATCCGTTTTCCGAAGTCCCATCCTCCGCCAGCGGCATCACCTGGAAACACACCGCAGGCCTCTCCCCTGAAAAATACTTACCCCAGTCGACCGGCGCCGGTTGCGCGTTCTTGGATTACGACAGCGACGGATGGATGGACATCTATCTTGTCAACAGCGGGAAATGCGACATTTTCACGCCAACGCAGCCTCTGCGCAATGCGCTCTACCGGAACAACCGCGACGGCACGTTTACCGACGTCACGGAGAGGGCGGGCGTTGCCGGCGGTGGCTACGGCATGGGTGTCGCGGTTGGCGACTACAACGCCGACGGCTTCCCCGATTTGTACGTAACTCAATACGGGCGGAGCATTCTGTATCGCAACAACGGCGACGGCACGTTCACGGATGTCACCGAGCACGCGGGCGTAGCGGCTCCAGGATGGGCATCGAGCGCGGTGTGGTTCGACTACGACAACGACGGACGGCTGGATCTTTTTGTCTGCCACTTCGTGGACTTCGACAAATCAAAGCATCACAATTGCGGCGCGCCGAACATCCCCGCGATCAAGGGGCTGAATGAGTATTGTTATCCGCGGATCTATTCGCCGATGGCGAGCTGGCTGTTCCACAACAATGGGGACGGCACATTCACGGATGTCAGCCAGAAAATGGGAATTGCCGATAATCCGGGCAAGTCCTGGGGCGTAGTGGCGACCGATGTCAACAATGACGGGTGGATGGACTTGTTTGTGTCCAACGACACGGTGGCCAACTTCCTATTCATGAACCGCGCTGGGCGACGTTTTGAAGAAATCGGTTTCACGTCGGGAGTGGCCTTCGGTGAAGGTGGAATGGCGCGCTCGGGCATGGGCGTCGATTCCGCGGATCTTGACCAGGATGGGTGGATGGACCTGTTTGTGACCGACCTGAACCACGAGCTCGACGGCCTCTATCAGAACCGGCACGACGAAACATTTGACGACATCGCTGCTCCTTCCGGCATTGCGACCGCCACCAGGCTCATGAGCGGCTGGGGACTAAAATTCCTGGACTACGATAACGACGGCAACCTCGATCTGATGATCGCCAATGGTCATCCCGACGACCTGATCGAAAAAATCTATGACAATGTGAGCTACCGCGAGCGGATCTTGCTGTTTCATAACAGTGGGAACGGCCTGAAAAACGTAACTGAGGAAAGTGGCCCCGCCTTTTCCCATCCTATTGCGGCTCGCGGTTTGGCCCTGGGCGACTTCGACAACGACGGAGGAGTCGACGTGCTCATTTCTTGCAATGACGAGGCGCCGGTTCTCTTGCACAACAACATTGGCAGCCAAAGCCACTGGCTGGGAATCAATCTCATCGGCAAGAAGGCGAATATCGACGCCGTTGGCGCCCGTGTTACCTATCAGGCGGGCGATCTGAAGCGCTACCGGATGAAAGTGGGTGGTGGGAGCTACTTATCGTCGCACGACCCCCGATTGGTCCTCGGACTTGGCCAAAGAACGAAGATCGATCTACTCGAAGTGAAATGGCCGCAACCCAGCAACTTGGTCGAACGCTTCACCGATCCTCCCGTCGATCGTTACATTACCATTGTGGAGGGTCAAGGTAAGTGGAAGTGACGGCGGAAGATCCTTGCCGGAGAATACCGGTCTCCGCAGAGCGGGAATGACGCCACCACGCAGGGGAGAACCTGGCGATTTGCTTCAGTTGATGCGGTTATGGCAGCCGCGGCTTTCGCGGGATTGTTGAGCGGCTTCGAGTATCAGAAGCGCCGTGAGGATGCCGTTGCGCAGGCCGATGATGGAATCGCCGACCTCGCACTTTTCGTAGAAACGCGCGATCTCGAGGTCGAGTTCGCGCAAGATCCGCATGGCCCGGTTCAGGCATCTCTTGCTTCGGATCAGGCCGACATAATTCCACATCGTGTGCTGGATCGTCAGCCAATCTTGAGTGATGAGGACGGGGTCCGCCGGTTCATGTTCGTAGCGCCAATCCGCCACTTTGGGAAAGTAGAAATCGTCGCCTCGCGTGATGCCTTCGGCGGCATGCTCCCCGGCCCGCGTTCCCCAAACCAGGCATTCGAGCAGGGAAGTGCTGGCCAAGCGGTTGGCGCCGTGCAATCCGGTGCAGGCGACCTCGCCCGCCGCCAACCGAGAGGATGTCGGCAACAAGTTGTTCTGGGATTCCGATTGCGCGCGATAGATGATTCCGCCCTGCGCCCGATCAGTATTGCTTTCCTCAGGTTTTTCGGCGCGCGTCAGCAGAATGACTTGGCAGCCCCGTTTGGCGGCGTTCCAGGCGGCCGCCAGGCCAGCCAGGCCGAGGATATCGGTCTGTCAGGTGTCTTGCATCACGCGGGTTCAATCTCGAAGCTCAAGTCCACTGCCGGGGCGGAGTGGGTCAGCGCGCCGACCGAAATCCAGTCCACGCCGGTCTCCGCGAACTGCCTTATGTCGGCGAGCGTAATTCCGCCGGAGGCCTCGATGCGAATCTTTTTCGTTAGATCGCGCGCCGGATCGCGCGCCAGAGCGTGCGCTTGTTCGCGTTGAGCGTCATGTGCGGGCATTCGCTGCACGAGCAGCCACCCTCGCCGGGAGCCGAAATGAACTTTTTCTCGGGGGCAAGCCTTCTCCATCTGGTGGAGGATGCCGCTTTCGGTGGCGACAATGAACTCGGCCGCCGGGCTCTGTTCGGCGTATTTGAGAATTCCAGTTGTCGAGCCGACGTAATCCGCATGGCGCAGCACCGCTTCCGGGCACTCGGGATGCGCCAGTACCTTGGCTTGGCGATGGCGCTCCTTCAGTTGCACCAGGCTGCGCTCGGAAAACATTTTGTGAACAATGCAGCTCCCCGGCCAAAGCCGCAGTTCCCGTCGCGTCTTCTTTATGAGGTAGCGGCCCAGATGCTGGTCGGGCGCGAACAAGATAGGCTGCGCCGGCGGAATCTGCCGGATGATCTTCTCCGCGTTGCTGGACGTGCAAATGATATCGCTGAGCGCTTTAACCTCGGCGCTGCAATTGATGTATGTGATCGCCACATGATCGAGGTAGCGCTTGCGAAACGCCTGGAACAAGTTCGCCGGACAGCCGTCGGCCAACGAACAACCTGCCTTCAGGTCGGGGAGCAGCACGGGCTTGGTGGGGTTGAGGATCTTAGCTGTCCCGGCCATGAAGAGCACGCCACAGAAAACGATCACATCCGCCGAGGTAGCCGCGGCTTTTTGCGAAAGTTGCAGGCTGTCCCCAACAAAATCGGCCAGGTCCTGAATTTCCGATTCCTGATAGTAGTGCGCCAGGATGACGGCATTCATCTGGCGCTTGAGCCGCACGATTTCCTGCTCGAGATTGAGGCGCGCCAGGGGCTCGTGGTCCCCGGTCACTGTCGGAGCTATCATCGGACCTATCTAGTCTCATTATGGAGTAAGGCAATTTGCGATGCAAAAGCGCTCACCTTAAGGCTACGCCCGTTTCACCGCCATCGTAGGCTGACATCTGCATGAAGAACGGTCTGGCGAATCCGAAACCACCGCTCTGCAATCGGCAGGGTCTCCTCTGTGCTCCTCTGGGACCCCTGTTTCGAACTTTTCCCTCTTACCGCAACGCCCTCTGAAACACATCGCGAAGCCGGGCCAGCCCCGGACGGAACATTTCTGGCGCCACCAGCGTATCTGAACGCAGGTAACGAAATCGTCGTGCAAGAACTGCTTCAAGAATCGCTCTCTCTCTGGCGGCAGAACGGGGTCTGCCTCGCCCCGTTCGCCCGAACGTTCACGGCTGCCGAGCAAGCCGCCCGCGAAACTTACCTCGACCGGTTTCTGCAGACAGTCGAAACGGAGTTGCGTGATCTGCCCAGCACCAGATCTGAACGCCGTTGCGCGCACGATCGCATCACCTCAGCCTTCACGAATTTTGCAAAAGCCTGTCTGGGCCTTGACGATAGTCATCTCGAACTCCTGCTAAACCACGGATTCTCAGCCATCGCCGCAGAACTCGCCCGGGAAGCCCGCCATATCGATCCCGCCGTCAGCGCCGCTGACATTTTTCAAGCCAGTCGAAACGCGTGGACCGCGTGTGCTCTCCAAACTCTCATGGGACAACGCATGCGCCTCACGCCCGCGATCTTCGCTTACAGCATGCTCTACCCCTACACCGATAATTATCTCGACGACCCGGCAATATCCCGCGACGCAAAGCTCGAATTCAGCGACCGGTTTCGCCGGCGTCTCGAGGGGTACGCGGCCGCTCCATTCAACGATCGGGAGGCCACCATCTGGCACCTTATTGGACTCATCGAAGAGCAGTACCGCCGCACCGACTGGCCCGAGGTCTATGCCAGCCTGTTGACGATCCACCGCGCACAGGAAAACAGCGTTCGCATGCTTCGTTTCGGCTCCTCCCCAGCTAACGTAGACGTTCTCAAACTCAGTTTCGAGAAGGGCGGCGCTTCCGTTGTGGCGGACGCCTGCTTGGTCGCAGGATCGCTCTCGCCCGATGAAGCTCGGGTCGCCTTTGGTTGGGGAGTGCTGCTGCAGTTGGTTGACGATCTCCAGGATATTCAGCAGGACCTTCGTGACGGGAACCTTACGGTTTTCACGGAATCTGCCGCATGCCTGCGTTCGGGTCCGCCTCCCGGCATGCCGCTCGATGATCTCACAACGCGCGCGCTGAATTTCGGCTACGGCGTCATGCGCCAAGTCGACCGCATGCCCTCAGATCACTCCGCGATCAAAGACGCAGCCCCGAAACACAAATCTCTAAAAGAAATGATTCGGATGAGTTCTTCGCTGCTGCTAATCTGGTCTGCCGGCGAGTCCGCCAAGCTCTATACCGGCAACTATCTTGCGGACCTTGAAACCCACTCGCCATTCCGCTTCGCCACTCTCGCCCAGAGACGCGGCAAGCTAAGCCGTTGGACCGGTCCCCTGGCCCGTATGTTCGAGTCGTTCCTCAAGGATAAGGATGAAGAGGACGGCGCCGCATCTCTCCTGCTCGCCAGCTTCTTCATGCCCCGCTTGTGACCGAGCGAAAGGTCCGCAAGAGAACGTCCGCGGGAGAACATACGGACGTTCTCCTAATCTTGACACCTCAAGCCTACGGCGTGACCGTGAGCTCGAACGTTCTCGAAGCACCCAGGCTTCCATACGTGCCGGTGACGGTTAGGGTGGACTCTCCGGTTGCTGCCGAGCCGCTTACCGCCAGCGTTAACGTGCAGGTGGAAGTGGCCGGGTTGGGACTGAAGGACGCGGTCACCCCACTCGGCAGTCCACTCGCGCGCAGAGTGACACTCTGATCGAAGGTATTCGTCGGCGTGATGGTAATCGTGGCGGTTCCGCTGCTACCTTGAGCGACCTTCACGTCCCACGGAGAAACCCTATCCAGGTAGAAGTTCCCCAACGGATTCACCGTCAGCGTGATCGTTGTGGTTGCGCTCAGGCTGCCGGAAGTTCCAGTGATCGTTACCGTTGCCGTCCCCTCCGTCGCCGTGCTGCTTGCCGTCAGGGTCAGGACGCTGGTTGAAGTTGCCGGGTTCTTACTGAAAGAAGCGGTTACGCCCTCCGGCAGTCCGGAAGAGGCCAGTGTTACGTTGCCGGAAAATTCATTGGCCGGAGTGATAGTGATGGTGCTCTTGCCGCTGGCTCCGCCAGTCGCGATAGCAACTGTTTTCGTCGAGGCGGAGAGGCTGAAGCTCTGCTTCGTAGCACTCCCCGTGAGGCTGAGCATCGTGGTATTCGTCAACGTGCCCGACTTGCCCTTGATCGTCACCGTGACCGTTCCCGTAGCCGCTGTGGCGCTGGCCTTCAAGGTCAGCGTACTTGTCGTTGTGGCGGGATTGGGCGTGAAAGACGCCGTCACGCCGCTGGGCAAGCCCGACGCGGAAAGAGTGATGTTGCCACTGAAACCGTTGAGTGGAGTGATGGTGATCGTGCTCGTCCCGCTGGCGCCCGGCGTGATGGCCACGGTACTCGGCTTGGCTGAAAGCGTGAAATTCGGAGTGCCTCCCGGCCAGCTGTTCACCAGATTGGCGGCGTTCACCGTGCCGATTCCGGTCGCGAAGTCCCAGCCGGTTGTGGCGCGGTAAGCCGGCTGATACGAACTGTCCGAAGTGGAAAGCACACCGTATGCACCGGAGGGCCGGTAGCAGTTGTGAGTGCCGGTGCAATTCACGTCCATGTCGCCCTCGGTCACGTCATAGAAAATGCACGAGCTGCCAGCGGCATTTCCGAGGCTTGAATTGCAAGAACTGTCGCCGCTGCTGCCATACTCGCTGGCCGCCAAGCTGTAATAGACGGGATTCGGATTGCCTTGGCGTTGGCCGGTTTTCTGGTTCACCAGGGCTTGGATACCAGCCATGATCGGCGACGAGAACGACGTGCCACCCGCTCCCAGCCAATTTTCGGGCGGGAGGGAACAGGTGCCCCCATAGGAAGGGTCGCTTAAGCAGAATGGATAATAGTGTCCCCAAACTCCGTTGGCGGCGAAGAGCGAGACGTCAGGAATATCGCGCACACCGTCGCTGGGATTACCCACCAGCGATTGCCACGATGGCTTTGGCCAACCTGCGCATGTTCCACCCACTACGCCAGATTGGGATGGCGATCCCGTCGCGCAGCCGCTCGGTCCGCCGCTGCCTCCAACCGGATACAAGAAACTTTCTCCCTCGCTGCTATTGCAGAACCCACTCGTTCCGTAAGTCTGGCTAAAACCGTTGAACTCCGCGAGTGGCACGCTGGCGCAGGAATCGTTCCAGGGAATCTCGGGGACATAGGACTTGGCCGATCCATAGGTTGCGGTGTTAGTGGCATTCCAATAAGTGCTGTTAGTGCCGGCAAAAATATCGCCGTAGTCGGTCCCACCCACGGCCACGTTATAAGGAGTGGATGCAAAACCGCTGACCCCAATACCATGCGTGGCATTAGCCTCGTCGGAGTCGCAGCCCGCCGCGTCCTCATCGCCAGCGGAAACGAAAACCGAAACACCTTCCGTGGCCGCCTGCTGATAGGCCGCGTTGTAAGCGGCATTGGCCGATGCGCGGTTCTCGGCTTCGCACTCGCCATAGCTGATGCTCACGAGAGCCGGCGGCATGCTGCTTTCGTTCAACAGGTTTTGCAGCGCAATCAGGCCGCCAAACGTTGCGTCTGTGTCGCTGCACGAAGCCAGTACGATGGCCGCGCTGGGCGCGGCCGCGCTGGAATATTCGGCATCAATGATCGCTTCCTCGTCGTCACTGTTTACTCCCGGGTTTGTGCAGTTGTTGGAGCCACTCGGAGGAGCGGGATGAACCTCGGTGAACGAGCCGCTGGTGTACGACGAAAGACCAAATGCCGAACGGAACCTAGTCCAATCGGCGGTGGTGTAGACGTTCGTGTCCTCGATCACCACAATCGTTTGGCCTTGTCCTGAAATGCCTGCGCTGAAAAGTGGATTTAGGTTGTATATCGTCGCCAGATCGGATGGAACGACTAAGTAATATGTTTGCCCGCCGGAAGTAACGGTGTAGTTTGCCCGCGGCCGGTACATGGCATGAGGCATGAAGTCGTGCAAAGACACTACCCCGGCTACTGCCGGCGCCAGAGCGGCCGGGATCTGCGGATCGCTCATGTTGGCGATGTGCTTCGCGCCCTTCACGTTCAATTGGTGAATCTCGGTATGGAAAGCCTCCCGTACTTGACCGGCAGTCCCCGAAAAGTCGATGAGCAGGCCGTTCTCGTAAACCACATTGACCTTGAGACCATGCGACTGCAGCCAACTCGTAATCGCGTCGAGGTCTTGTTTCGCCAGCCCGAATCTCTCTCCGAATTCCTTGGCAGTGAGCCAGTGATGAAAATTCCGCGAGGATGAGTCATTAAGTTCATCAATGAACTGTCGCAGCTCTTGCTCCTGCTCCGGAGACCGCTTCAACTGGAGCAGCATGTGCTCCATCGAAAGAGTGTCAGCCACCAACCCGCGATCATATTTCGCCTTCGCCTCGGGCCGGGTGTTACCCCCAAGTGTGGTCAACTTCCCTTCATCGATATTTTGTGTGATCAGAGCAGGGGGGCCGCTTTCGGCTTGCGCAGTGGGAACAACGACAAAAAGGCAGAGAGAAGCCAAAACAGCCAATAGACAGCACGAAAGAGACACTTTACGACCCATGGGGGAATCCTTTCTGGGAGGGCGAGGTTTCGAGAAGAACGACCGATTGCATCTGAAAACGGGCCCAATCACGCGTGCAATTACTGTGCATTTCCGTGGGAGTATACACGAAAACAACACACAAGCAACGATGAAACTCCTGTAAATGAACTTCTGATTCTAAGCGCGGCTACGGATGCTCGCACTGTGCAAAAATAAACTGCACTTGATGTGTTCTCGCTCGCATTTTTTTGCACATTACTTACTGTAGGGCATCGTTCGGACTGTCCGAGACTTGGTGACTCAGGCGTGGTGGCGGCTGCGGAGAAATTTCCTCTTTGCTCTACACCGGCCGAACGTCGCCCCTCGCTGAGCTACCTCGCGCGGCGAGTTGCACGCGCCATCTCCCCCCGGAAGCTCAGGAACGCCTTCTGCCCGGCGAGTTTCGCCAGTTGTTCGCGCTCATTTTCCAGAGGCATGCCCGCACGCAGAAACTGTTTCCGAAGTTTTCCGATGTGCTCCACAAACGGTCCCCACTCCGGCGGGAATTGCCGCTCCAATTCCTTTCGCAGCCGTGCCGCCAAGGCAGGACTGTTTCCGCTTGTAGAGATCGCAATCTGCAGCGGCCCGCGACGCACCACGGCCGGATAAAAAAAGTCGCAGTGCTCGGGATCGTCCACTACATTGCAGAGCACGCGCCGGGCCCGGCAAGCGCGAAACACGGCGCCGTTGGATGCAGCGGAATCGGTGGCGGCGACCACCAGAAACGCGCCTCGCACATCGCGGGACAAAAATGCCCGGCTTCGCCATACGAGCTTGCCCGATCGCGCTTTCTCGCGAATCCAGGCGACGGCTTTCGGGGCGACGACAACGACCTCAGCCCCATGGCTCAGCAAGCCAGCCGCTTTCGCCGCCGCCACGCGCCCCGCGCCCACCACCAGGCATTTCCGGCCCTGCAGCCGGACCATGATGGGGAAAACGATGATAGGGAACGCCATGTAACCCCCGCATTTTCAATCGGGTCGGACCAGACCATGATACCCCAAACTGGGCACTCCGCACGCCATCTGCGGGGTCTCAGTTTTCATCCGCGGGTCATTTTTCCGGCGATTCTTCGGCGCAGTCACCACGCCCTGTGATCGATGTCACATACCGGCGACGGCTATTCCTAGTAATCTTATGGACAAGATGATGTTGTCCCCTCTTCGTCCCGTGGCCGCTTGCGACTCCAGGCCGATTCCCCCAAGAACCTAAGGAGATAGGTGATGGCCAATGACAGCGGCGAGAAACCGGAAACCAAGATGTTGGACGAACTGGAAAAAGGTCCATGGCCGAGCTTCGTGAAGGAGATCAAGTCGGCTGGCCAAACCAGCGCCAGCGCCCAGGATCTCCTTCGCCAGTTGGAGCTTTCCTACCAGGAGAAGAAAGGGCATTGGAAGCACGGCGGCTTAGTCGGCGTGCTCGGCTACGGCGGAGGCGTCATCGGGCGCTACAGCGATGCCGGCGATCAGTTTCCCAAGGTCGCTCAGTTCCACACCCTACGCGTCAACCAGCCTGCGGGATGGTTCTACACCAGCGACGCGATTCGCACTCTCTGCGACATTTGGGAGCGCCACGGCTCCGGCCTCACTAACATGCACGGGTCCACCGGCGACCTCATTCTGCTGGGCACCGGCACGGCTGAACTGGAGCCCACATTCCAAGAGCTGGCGCAGGCTGGGTTCGATCTGGGCGGCTCCGGATCCGCGTTTCGCACTCCTTCTTGCTGCGTCGGCATGGCCCGCTGCGAATGGGCGTGTTATGACGCGATGAAACTGTGTTACGACCTGACCATGGCGTACCAGGACGAAATGCATCGTCCACCCTTCCCTTACAAGTTCAAAGTCAAGTGCGCCGCCTGCCCGAACGATTGCGTGGCGGCCATTGCCCGCGCCGATCTTTCTATCATCGGCACCTGGAAGGACGAAATTCAGGTGGACGAGAGCGCCGTGAACGAGTACGCGTCCGCTGGCCTCAACCTCCAGAAGGACGTCTGCGATCTCTGCCCCAGCAAGTGCATGGCATGGGATGGCCACAAGCTCAGCATTGAAAACCACGAATGCGTGCGCTGCATGCACTGCATCAACGTCATGCCCAAAGCGCTGCGGCCCGGCAAAGAGCGCGGAGCGGTCATCATGATCGGAGGCAAGGCGCCCATCATGCAAGGCGCTCTGCTTTCTTCCGTCCTCGTTCCTTTCGTGCCTGCGGAAGAACTCATGGACACTTTGAAGGAGTTGATCCGCCGCATCTGGGATTTCTGGGACGAATACGGCAACAATCGGGAGCGGGTTGGTGAACTGATCCAGCGCGTGGGGCTGCCCGTGTTCCTCGATGGTATTGGTCTCGACCCCGTTCCGGAAATGGTCTCCGCGCCCCGCGACAATCCTTACATTTACTTTCAGGTTGCGAAGGACGGTGAGAAATGAGCGCCACACCCCAACCTCGGCTCACCGACATCGGGCCGCCGCATTACGAAAAATATCTGCATCCTTTGATCAAGAAGAACTACGGCCAGTGGAAGTACCACGAGAATCTGGCCCCCGGAGTCTATTGCCATGTTGCGGAATCGGGTGACCGCATCTACACGGTGCGCGCGGGCACGCCGCGTCTGCTAAGTATCCACACGCTGCGGAAGTTTGCTGACTTGGCCGACAAATATTCTGGCGGCTATCTACGCTTCACCAGCCGGAACAATCTCGAGTTTCTGCTCGACGATCCGGCCCGGATCGAGCCGCTGAAGCGGGAACTGATCGCCCTGGGATATCCGGTGGGCGGCACTAATAACGCCATCAGCAACATCGTCCATACCCAGGGATGGATCCATTGCCATTCCTCGGCAACCGACGCTTCGGGACTGGTCAAGTGCGTGATGGACGCTGTTTACGAACGCTTCACGCACGAGGACCTTCCGGCAAAATTGCGGATCGCGGTCGCCTGCTGCCTGAATATGTGTGGCGCGGTGCATTGTTCCGACATCGCCATCCTCGGCGTTCACCGCCTCCCCCCGAAAATCCAGCATGGCACGCTGCCCAAAGTATGCGAGGTGCCAACGCTGATCGCCGCCTGCCCGACCGGGGCGATTCGTCCGGCGATCGTGGACGGCAAGAATTCGGTCGCAGTGGTGGAGCAGCAGTGCATGTATTGCGGCAATTGCTACACCGTATGCCCCGCCATGCCCATGAACGATGCGGAGAATGACGGTTTATCCATCTGGGTGGGCGGCAAGGTGAGCAATGCGCGGAGCGTGCCAAAGTTTTCCAAGCTGGCGATCCCGTTCCTCCCCAACCATCCTCCGCGCTGGCCCGAGGTGGTTGAGGCCGTGGTGAAGATTGTGAACGTTTATGCGAAACACGCGCGCAAATACGAACGGGTGGGCGAGTGGATCGAGCGCATCGGTTGGCCGCGCTTTTTCCAACTGACCGGGTTCGAGTTCACGCGTTATCACATTGACGACTTCAAACATGCGGCGCTGACCTACGCGCGGTCGGCGCACGTTCGCTATTGAAGTGCGTCTTCGGACCTCCCCCTACGAGGAAGCTGGTTGATGGGGCTGTTCAAGGAAGTCGAGAAGCCGGTGATTCGAAGCGTGGCGGCGGCTGCCAGTGAGATCAGCCCGCTGCGTCCTCGCTTCGCGCCCAAAGCGCCGCCGTGCGCCTCGGGCTGCCCCAACGGCACCGAAATTCGCGAGCTGCTAGTGATCGTCGCGCAAGCCAAAGACTACGGCTTGACGCATGAACAAGCTTTCGACCGCGTTTGGAAAAGAATCGTGGAGCGCAACCCATTCCCCGCAGTCACGGGCCGAATCTGTCCGCACCCTTGCGAAACTGCGTGTAACCGCAGCGCCAAGGATGGAGCGGTGGCGTTCAATGCGATCGAACGCATGATCGGAGATTTTGGGATTGCCAACAAGCTGAGGCTCTCGCCGCTGACGACTCAGCCCCGCGCAGAAAAAGTTGCGGTCATTGGCGCGGGCCCGGCGGGGTTGTCCTGCGCCTATCAACTGGTTCGGCGAGGATACGCGGTCGCTGTTTTCGAAGCCTTGAACGAGCCGGGAGGTATGTTGCGTTACGGTATTCCGGGATTCCGCTTGCCGCGTGAAGTTCTCGACGCGGAGATCGGCCGCATTCTCGATCTCGGAGTCGAGCTGCAGTGCAATTGCGCCGTGGGCAAGGATATTTCCCTGGAGCAACTCCGCCAGGAATATGCAGCCGTATTCGCCGGCATTGGCGCACAAAAAGGGATCAAGTTGAATTTGGCGGGCGAGGATGCGCCGAACGTGATCAGCGGGATCGAATTCCTCAATCTGGTCAACCGCGGAGAAAAAATCGGCGTCGGAAGCAAAGTGATCGTGATCGGCGGAGGCGACACCGCCATTGACGCCGCCCGCGTCAGCAAGCGGCTCGGCGCCGAGGTCACCGTCCTCTATCGCCGCACGCGCGCCGAAATGCCGGCCATCAAGTCCGAGATCGAAGGCGCGCTCGAAGAAAGTGTGAAGATCGAATACTTGGCCGCGCCGCTCGAAATCCTGCGGCAGAACAGACGCGCCGTAGGCATGCGCTCGATTCGCATGCAGCTTGGCGAACCGGATTCCTCGGGCCGTCCGCGCCCCGTGCCTCAGCCCGGCAGCGAATTTGAAATGGAGGCGTCCTGCGTCATCGCGGCGATCAGCCAGGCGCCCGATTTCCAGGGTCTGGAGACTCTGCCCAACGGCGACGGCTGGATCAAAATTGACGATTGGGGCGGGACCGCCGTTGACGGAATCTTCGCCGGCGGCGACGGCGCTGGACTCGGTATCGCCGCTGTTGCCATTGCCCAGGGCCGGTTGGCGGCCCAGGCCATCGACGCGCGTTTTCAGGGACGCAAGTTGGAAAAGCCGCCCGCGTTGCCTGCCATCCCGATCGAGAAGCTGAGGCTTGACTGGTATCCGGCGGCGCCGCGGCGCGAAGCGCAGCGGGTTTCGGTCACGGAGCGCGAACTCGGCACCGAGGTCGCGTTCGGTTTAACTGAAGCTGAAGTGCTCGAAGAGGCCAAGCGCTGCATGTCTTGCGGCATGTGCATGGATTGTGAAGCCTGCTGGATGTACTGCAGCAACAACTGTTTTGTCAGGCTGCCGAAAGGCGAACATTGCAAGATCAGGCTGGAAGTCTGCAACGGGTGCAAGAAGTGCGCCGACGCATGTCCGAGCGGATATATCGAACTGAGTTGATAACTAAGGAGAGTAACTGTGCCGCTATTCGAAGTCGAGGGAAGAAGTTACGAAGTGGATGAAGACGGCTTCTTGCAGGAGCCGGAACGCTGGAACCGGGAGGTGGCCAAGGACTTCGCTGCTACTGAGGCCATCGCCGATCTGACCGAGGAACACTGGAAGATCATTCACTACATCCGCAATTACTACCTGGAGTTCGGGATCGCGCCCATGATTCGCAAGCTCTGCAAGGAAACCGGGCACAAACTGAACGAGATCTACAAGCTGTTCCCATCCGGGCCGGCGAAGGGCGCGTGCAAGCTGGCGGGGCTGCCGAAGCCCACAGGCTGCGTGTAGAAATCAAATGGACGCGAACGAGGCCATCCTCGAACAGTGGGTCGTGCGGACGGCGGAATCCTACCCGCATCACGCGGCGGCTCTTCTGAGCAAAGAGCGGGATCCCTTTCGCAATCCGGTTGGCGATACGCTGCGCCAGAGCCTGGCGCTGCTGCTGCGCGAGTTATTCGCCGAGATGGATGCAACGGCAATCGATTCCGCCCTCGACCCCATCATCCGGCTCCAAGCGATTCAAGGGTTCTCTTCCGACGACGCCGTGCGATTCGTATCTCTGTTGAAACCCATTCTCCGTGAACTGGCGCCGGAACGAAACTCTGCAGTCCTTGATCGTCGGATCGATGATGACAGGATCAATCGGCTCGCGGTGATGGCTGCAGACAAGTGCACACAATGCCGCGAGCAACTGGCTCGAATCCGGGCGAACGAAGTTCAGCGCGCGAACCATGTGCAACAACGTATCCGCGCGAGGCGGCCCGCATGAAAGCCCTCTCTCCGCTGCTGGCCGTTCTCGCGATTGTTGGGTTCGCCGTCGTAGGCGGGCACACGCATGCTGGCCTTGTTTTTCTGGCTGTGTTCGTTCCCTATGCGGCCTTCGCGGTTTTCCTAGTTGGCTTCTGTTACCGTGTGGCGCGCTGGGCGTGGATCCCTGTACCGTTCCGCATTCCCACCACTTGCGGCCAGCAAAAGTCGCTGCCCTGGATCAAACCTGCATCGCTGGACAACCCCAGCACCGGCTGGGGCGCATTCCGCCGTATGGCGCTGGAAATCCTTCTGTTCCGTTCCCTGTTCCGCAACAATCGCGCGCGGCTGCACGATCGGCGGCTTGTACTGGGCGAAGACAGATATCTATGGCTGGGCGCTCTTGCGTTTCATTGGTCGTTGCTGGTGATTCTGCTTCGGCACCTGCGTCTGTTTGTCCAGCCCGTTCCAGTTTTCGTAAGTGTGCTCTCGCGACTGGACGGCGCTTTTCAAGTGGGAACTCCTGCACTTTATATCTCTGACGTGGTCATTCTGGGCACGCTGGTGTACCTGACCGCACGGCGATTTCGCAACCCGCTGGCTCGCTACCTATCAATGCCGATCGATTACCTGGCCTTGTTTCTTCTGCTGGGAATCGTGACTTCCGGCCTGCTCATGCGCTTCGTAGTCCGAGTAGACGTGGCTGCGATCAAGCAGTTTGCGCTCGGATTGGCCGTCTTCCGCCCGGTAGTTACAAGCGCCATAACTCCGATATTTCTCGTCCACTTACTTTTGGTCAGCGCCCTGGCTGCATATTTCCCGTTCAGCAAGCTCATGCACATGGGCGGTGTCTTTCTCAGCCCCACGCGTAATCTGGCCAACAACAATCGCAGCAAGCGCCACGTCAACCCCTGGAATCATCCAGTGAAAACCCACTCCTATGCGGAGTGGGAGGACGAGTTCCGAGACAAACTGAAAACCGCGAACCTTCCGCTTGAGGCTGAGGATGCCCGACAAATTACTGGCCATTGAACAGAAACGTCCCGAAGGCGATTGGCGCGATGCTAAGGTCGAGTTTCGCAAAGGGACGATCTGTTACAGCGCGGCGCCGAAAAACATCACCTATCTCAGTCTGCCCAACCCCCGCGAGTGGCAGCCTTTCGACGCGGACTGGAAACTTCCGCCCAACTGGAAAGAAATCATTCTCAAAGGCATGAAAGAGCGATTGCGGAAGTACCGCTCTTTTCGCCTATTCATGGAAATCTGCGTACGCTGCGGCGCCTGCGCCGACAAGTGTCATTTCTATGTCGGCTCCGGCGATCCCAAGAACATGCCAGTGCTGCGCGCCGAGTTGATGCGCTCGGTTTATCGCCGCTATTTCACCCTCACGGGGCGGCTTTTTAGGGCGCTCGTGGGCGCGCGCGAGCTGACTGAAGACGTCATCAAGGAATGGTTCTACTACTTTTATCAGTGCACCGAGTGCCGGCGCTGTTCGGTTTTTTGTCCTTATGGGATCGACACGGCCGAGATCACTATGATGGGCCGCGAGTTACTCGACCTGATCGGCTGCAACATCAATTGGGTCATGGAGCCTGCCGCAAACTGTTTCCGCACCGGCAATCATCTTGGAGTGCAGCCGCACGCTTTTCAGGACAGCATTCAATTCGCCGCCGATGAAGCAAAGGAAATCACGGGCCTGCCCATCGAAGTTCCCATCAACCGCAAAGGCGCGGAGATTCTTTTCGTCATGCCCTCGGCCGATTATTTTGGCACCCCGCATTACTACACACTGCTCGGCTATCTGATGCTGTTTCACGAAATCGGGCTTGACTACACAGTTAGTGCCTTTGCTTCGGAGGGCGGCAACTTCGGCCTCTTTTCATCGCACGAACTAATGAAGCGGCTCAATGCCAAGATCTACGAAGAAGCGAAGCGGCTGCGCGTCAAATGGATTCTGGGCGGCGAGTGCGGCCACATGTGGCGCGTGTTCCATCAGTATATGGACACGATGAACGGGCCGGCCGATTTTCTGGAGCCGCCGGTTTCGCCCATTACCGGGACGCATTTCGAGAACGCCCGCTCCACGCGCGCCGTCCACATTTGCGAGTTCACCGCCGACCTGATTCATCACGGCAAACTTCGGCTCGACCCTCGCCGCAACGATCGTTGGAACGTTACTTACCACGACTCCTGTAATCCTTCGCGCGCCATGGGGTTGCTGGAAGAGCCGCGCTACATCCTGAAAAACGCTTGCCGGAATTTCCACGAGATGCCGGAGAACACGATCCGCGAACAAACCTTCTGCTGCGGCAGCGGCGCCGGACTCGGCACGGATGAGAACCTGGAGATGCGCCTGCGCGGCGGCTTTCCGCGCGCCAACGCCGTCAAGCACGTAAGGGAAAAACATGGCGTGAACTTGCTGGCTTGCATTTGCGCCATCGACAAGGCAACGCTGCCCACGCTGATGGAGTACTGGGTCCCTGGCGTCGAGGTCGCCGGCGTGCACGAGTTACTGGGGAATGCGCTGGTGATGACCGGAGAAAAAGAACGAACCACTGACTTGCGCGGCGAACCACTGGTACGGGAGGAGGCTACGCGTGAGTGATCGTCCACTTATTCTCGCGGGCCTGACTCTTTTCGTCGGACTGGTAACGACGCCGATCTGGCACGGCGCTCTCGATAGGAAGGCGGCCTTGACCGCTCCGCCGATCCAGCTTCCTGCGCAGGAAAAGCAGTGCGTAGCACCCGCGAGTTACATGCGCAGTTCGCACATGCAGTTGCTGGAACATTGGAGAGATGAGGCGGCGCGCGATGGGCGGAGGCAGTTCGTCGCATTCAACGGGAAGATTTACGACAAGAATCCCACCCGCACCTGCGTCACGCAATGCCACACCGACCGCAAGGAATTTTGCGAACGGTGCCATGACTATGCCGGTGTTTCCGATCCAGATTGTTGGAATTGCCACAACGATTCCCAGCGAACTTCGAGGAGTGCGCCATGAAGATTACGCGAAAAGATTTTCTTCGGATTTCGGGCCTGGGCTTGCTGGCTGTGGCAGGAAGGAAAGCTGTCCGCGCAGTGGCCGAACGAACGTCCGAGCGAGCGTCCGAGCAAACGTCCGCGCCGTTCGCGAAACAGGTCCGCTGGGGCATGGCGATTGATCTGCAGAAATGCCGTCAAAAAGACGGCTGCGACCGCTGCATCAAGGCGTGCCACTCGACGCACAACGTGCCGCAATTCTCCGACCGCGCGCACGAGGTCAAGTGGATATGGAAGGAGCCGTTCAAGAATGTATTTCCCGCCGCGCAGACCGGCTACACACGCGAGTTTTTCGGAAACCTTCCCGTGTTGCTGGTGTGCAACCACTGCGACGATCCTCCCTGCCAGGACGTTTGCCCGGTCAAGGCAACCTGGAAACGAGAGGACGGCGTGGTCACCATCGACTTTCATCGCTGCATCGGCTGCCGCTATTGCATGGCTGCCTGCCCGTATGGTGCGCGCAGCTTTAACTGGCTGGATCCCCGGCCAGCCATCGCAACTGTGAACCTGGATTTCCCGACCCGCACCAAAGGTGTGGTGGAGAAGTGCAATTTCTGCGAAGAACGGCTGGCGAAAGGGCTGGGACCGGCTTGCGCCGAGAGCTGCGAGGAGAAAGCCATCGTGTTCGGCGATCTCGAAAAGCCAGACTCCGAGGTGCGCCGACTGCTGCGATCGCGCTTTGCGGTGCAGCGCCAACCGGAATTGGGCACTGGCCCTGCTGTGTATTACATCGTCTGAGTGTGCTTATGTTCATGTTTGAAAAAGCGCTCACGGGAGGCCGCAAATACTGGCTCTGGATAACCTCACTCTTCTTGTTAGTTCTGGCAGGTTCTCTTTGTTATGTCTTACAACTGACGCACGGGCTGGCCGTCACCGGACTCAGCCGCGATGTAAGTTGGGGCCTCTACATTGCGCAATTCACCTTCTTTGTGGGTGTCGCCGCTTCCGCGGTCATGGTAGTTCTGCCCTACTATCTGCACGATTACCAACAATTTGGCCGCATCACCATCCTTGGCGAACTTCTGGCGGTCACGGCGGTTACGATGTGCATTCTTTTCATCTTCGTCGACTTGGGCCAGCCTACGCGGATTGTCAACATCGTGCTTCATCCCCAGCCGAAGTCGGTGATGTTTTGGGACATGATTGCGCTCGGCGGTTATCTACTGATGAACGCGGCGATCGCCGTGGTCACACTGACCGCGCAACGCGAACAAGTACCGGCTCCCGGCTGGATCAAGCCCGTGATTATCCTCTCGATTCCATGGGCAATCGGCATTCATACGGTCACCGCATTTCTCTATAGCGGATTGCCCGGCCGATCTTACTGGCTGACGGCGATTCTGGCGCCGCGTTTCCTGGCTTCGGCTTTTGCTTCGGGGCCGGCCTTGTTGATCCTTCTGTGTCTGGCCTTGCGGAAGTTGTCCGGCTTTGATGCGGGGCGGGAAGCCATCCAGAAGCTCGCGGTCATCGTGACCTACGCCCTCGCCATCAATATGTTTCTCATCCTGGCAGAGGTCTTTACCGCTTTCTACAGCGAGATTCCGGCGCACGAAGAGCACTTCGAGTATCTCTTCATCGGCCTCAACGGCGATCGGCACCTGGTGCTCTGGATGTGGCTCTCGACGCTGCTTTCCGGGGTTGCATTGGCATTGCTGCTGGTTCCAAAGTGGCGAAACAACATCCGTCTGCTGGTGGTGGCATGCGTGTGTGTTTTCGTTTCGATCTGGCTGGACAAGGGACTCGGACTGATTGTTGGTGGCATGGCGCCTTCACCACTCGGAGCGGTCACGCGGTATGTTCCCACGCTACCCGAATCGGCTATCGTTCTCGGGATTTGGGCCAGCGGCGCCTTGATGATCACGGTTTTCTACAAGATCACGCTCTCGGTTTGGGAGGATAACTAACAACAGAACTAATAAGGATGACTCGTTCTATGGTTTGCGATTGAGGCACGACGATGATTTTGAAAGAGAGAATTGAAAGAGAGCATTCATGACGAACATTGGCAAAGTATATTTGGTGGGCGCAGGACCGGGACATCCTGATCTTCTTACGATCCGGGCGGCCGAAATTCTCAAGACCGCTGAAGTGATCGTGTACGACCGGCTGATCCAGGATGAGGTCCTGGCGCTGGCCAAGCCTTCTGCCGAAAAGATCTTCATGGGCAAGCCGTTGGGCAGGCATGCTTCGCGACAGAACGAGATCCACGATCTGCTGGTCCGCAAGGCCCGCGAAGGCAGAATGGTGGTGCGCCTCAAGGGCGGCGATCCGTTTTTGTTCGGTCGCGGCGGCGAGGAAGCCGAGTATCTTGCGGAGCATGGGGTTACCTTCGAAGTAGTTCCGGGAGTTTCTTCCTGCCTGTCCGCGCCGCTGAGCGCCGGAATCGCAGTTACTCACCGCGACCGGGCCTCGTCCGTCGCTATTGTTACCGGCCATCAGGCGGCGGAGCATGAGGATCGGGTGGATTGGCAAGCGCTGAGCAAAGTCGACACTCTGGTCGTTCTCATGGGCATCCACAATATCGACCACATCACCAGGAAGTTGATGGCGGCCGGCCTCGCTCCCGATACTCCAGCCGCGATCGTTCAGATGGCCTTCTGGGAAAGTGAGCGAGTTATCGCTTCAACGCTGGGCACGATTACAGAAGACGCTCGTCGCGCAGCTATCGAGCCTCCGGCGACTCTCGTGATTGGGGAGGCGGTGCGCCTGCGCGAGAAATTGAAACATCATCAACAACACATCGGACAGCACTCCGGCCGCGATCCCTTGATTCACGTTGTTCCTATCCCTGACCGGTCCTCGGGCGACACGCTAAGTCTAGACACGCTAAGTCTGGAAGAGGAGAGTTGCGTGGTGCCTGCATCGTGCGAGAAAGAGGTTCTCCAATGACGGATACGACATCGGTCCCTATCGAGATTCTGGCGGAAGAAATGTACCAGCTGGTTGCGGACTGCGCCGGGAAGAAGAACTTGAAACCCGGCGATCTGACTAAAGAGATGATCGCCAAACACGGCCCAGCTTGCAGCAAAGACGACTGCAAGAAGGCCCTGCGAATCTTGATCGACTCAAGCCGCTGCGTCTACAGCTATCTCGGAGGCACTTACATTCAACTTCCGCCTAAGCCTGGCAGTGAAATATGACGGATTCTCGGCCCATGCCGCGCCTGCTGATTGGCGGTATGTCCGGCGGTTCGGGCAAGACACTGGTTTCGCTCGCGCTGCTGCTGGCCCTGCGCCGGGCCGGATTCCAGGTCCGCGCATTCAAGAAGGGTCCCGACTATATCGACGCTGCTTGGCTAAGTTGGGCAGCATCTTACCCCGCTCGCAATCTCGACACTTACTTGATGGGCCGAGACACCGTTCGCTCGTCGTTTGTGCGTGCTGGGATCACGGATGGCGTCAACCTCATCGAAGGCAATCGGGGAATATTCGACGGATTCGACGCCGCTGGCACGCACAGTAGTGCCGCCCTCAGCCACTGCCTCGCCGCGTCAGTGGTGCTCGTGATCAACGTCGCCAAAGTCACGCGCACCGCAGCGGCTTTTGTCGCAGGATGCCGGGCACTTGATCGGGAGCTTCCGATTCGCGGCATCATTCTGAACAACGTGAATGGCCAGCGGCATGAGGAGGTCTTGCGTGCGGCGATTGAGTCTGCATGTGCGATCCCTATAGTTGGCACAATTCGTAAGGCCGCGGTCAACCCGCTGCCCGAGCGCTATCTCGGATTGGTTCCTCCGCAAGAACACGCCGGAACGGCGCAAATCCAGGAGAATTTATTGAAACTGGCGGACGGGTTCGATTTAGACGCCATCGTCTCAATCGCGCGGAGTGCGCCTTCGCTGGAGACCGATCCCACGGAGGTTGCGGTATCAGCCGTGAAGGACATCAAGGTTGGCTATCTGCGCGACTCGGCGTTTAGTTTCTATTACCCGGAAAATTTGGAGCAGTTGGAGCATGGGGGTGCCGAACCCATCCCAGTTTCCGCGCTTCAGAGCAGCGCTCTGCCAGAAGGGCTATGCGCGTTATACATCGGAGGCGGCTTTCCAGAAAAACACGCGGAAGTGCTGTCGTCGAACCGGAGTTTCCTGGAGTCGGTCCGGGAAGCAGCGCTCGGAGGTCTGCCAATTTACGCCGAATGCGGAGGTCTAATGCTGCTGGCCCAAACGCTGCGCTGGGAGGGCAGAACGTATCCGATGGCCGGAGTTTTCCCATTCGATGTGGAAGGCTTCAACACGCCACAAGGCCACGGTTACAGCGAGTTGCGCGTCGACCGGCCGAACCCGTTTTTTCCTGCTGGGCTCGTTCTTCGCGGCCATGAGTTCCATTACTCACGCATTTTGCTTGGGGATGAACCGGTTCCGACCGCTTGCGCAGTAATTCGCGGCGTGGGATGCTTTCAGAAACGCGACCTTGTTATCACGAGAAATGTAATGGCAGGTTATACCCACTTACATGCCCTGGCCACTCCCGAATGGGCGAAAGGCTTTCTGGATGCGGCGCGCCGCTTCGAGCCTCGTGCCGCGCACCGAAACATTTCACATACTGTTGAAGCGATGGGCTAAGCTGGTTCGCCGCGCTACGCCGTCATCCCGATGGGTTGTCGAGTCGTAGTCAGCACTAACTCGCGCTCCGGCTTCCGAACGCGCTCGCGCGCCCAGTTGGAGATTTCGGAGACGGCATGGATCGCGGCGGCCACTTCCGCCTCGGTATTGAATGCGCCCACCGCGAAACGCACGCCGCCGTGTGTTTCCACAGTGCCCAATTGCGTGTGCACGAGCGGCGCGCAATGCAGCCCGGTGCGGGTCGCGATGTTATGGTCCACGTCAAGCATGATTCCGACATCGCCCGGATCGGCGCCTTCTATGTTCATCAAGACAGTCGAGAGGTGGTTCTCGAGTTGGTCGCAACAGTACAAGCGCACGCCATCGATCTTGCGCAAGCCTTCCACCAACTGTCTGGCGAGCTTCATCTCGTGGGCGTACACCTTTTCGATTCCGTTTTCGTCAAGCCAGTCCTGGCCCGCCCAAAGGGCCGCCACTCCCACCATGTTCGGAGTGCCGAACTCGAGGCGCCACGGATATTCCTCCAGATGATAGGGCTCGACCGAGCGCACTCCGGTGCCGCCGCTGCGTACCTGTGCGATTTCAACATGCTTACGGATACAAAGACCGCCGATGCCCATGCTGCCCATCAGCGCCTTGTGCCCTGTGAACGCGACCACATCAATATTCATTTCTTTCATGTTGATCGGGATCACGCCTGCGGTTTGCGCCGTGTCTACGAGGAAGATTATGCCGTGCTCCCGGCAAAGACGCCCCATTTCGCGAAGGGGCTGCACGGTGCCAATGACGTTTGAGCCGTGATTAACAATCAGTACTTTCGTGTTCGGACGAATGGCCCGCTTGACGTCGCCGGGTTCGATGAATCCCGAGGAGTTGAAAGGGAGATAGGTCGCCTCCGCTCCACAATCGCGAACCAGGTGGTTGACCGGCCGGATCACGGAGTTATGTTCCAGGTTGGTCGTGATCACGTGGTCGCCCTTGCCGATCAGCCCCGGAATCACCAGGTTCAGCGCATCCGTGACGTTGTAGCTGAAGACGAGCCGCTCCGGCGTATCTTCGTCGCCGCCAAAAAACTTGGTCAAACGCTTGCGCAGGTTCGTCAGCAAGGAACCCGCTTCAATCGCCAGGTCGTAACCGCTTCGGCCGGGGTTGACGCCATGCGTGCGGTAGAACTGATCCATGAACTTGTAAACACTCTCCGGCTTGGGCCAAACGGTCGCCGCATTATCAAAATAGATCAAGCGTTTTTCCATGTTCTGTTCAGCAGCCTCCATGAATTCAGCAAAATCCGTTTGCCAAAACGTCGCCGCGTCGCGAAGATCCGTATTCCGTTCCAAGAATTATGGCATTTTCTCTCAGCTATGTCTATCATATTGATAGACAACATCTTAATAATTCGCAATCGTGTTGCCGATCGGCCAGTGGTCCAGGAAGCGCGCAGAGCGCCTGTCGTTTCTGTAACTTAGGGGATCCCGGGACGGATTGCCATACGCGGGCTGTGCAATCTCTTGCCGCTTAGCGGCACAAAACATCCAACCCATTTGCTTTCTCGTCTACTAAATCAATAGACAATAATGTGATTAGCATCACCAGGAGACGTGATCTGCGCTCACGTAGGGAGGCGCCCTCATCTGCCCAGCCGAGCGCCGCTCGGCAGTCGCGTGCGGCCAATAGACTCGCGACTTAAATGTCCACGCGCGGATACGCTGGCGATATCGGAGCTTCCGTGTAGTACTATATAGCAGTAGAAGCCGACTTCTGGGGCTTTGAGCTGCTTCCGGGCGACCGCCCTGCCAGTTCACGCCCACGCGCCTAGGAACCGGATCACACCGAATGCGCATCTTTTCGACATGCTGGTTTGGCTCAATCTTCGCTCCAACCCAATCCCGCGCCACGTTTGAAGAAGGAGTGCCATGACCAGCAAGGAGCAGTCCGTCCGAAGGCATCCCGCCACTTGGGTACCGACCCTATATTTCGCCGAGGGACTTCCGTTTTACGCCGTCAACTACATGGCGCTGTTCTTTTACCAGGACATGGGCGTGAAAAACGCCGTGACCACGCTGGTCATCAGTTTGCTGGCCTGGCCCTGGACTCTGAAGCCGGTCTGGAGTCCGATGCTGGAAATGTACAAGACCAAGAAGTTCTTTGTGGTGCTCACGCAACTGGTGGGCGGGCTGAGCCTGGTGTTGATTGCCCTGTCGCTGAACATGCCGGGATACTTCCGCTACTCGGTTGCGATTTTCGCGGTGCTGGGTTTCTGTTCCGCGACCCACGATATAGCAGCCGACGGCATCTACATTGCCAGCCTCTCTTCCAAGGAACAGGCCGCCTATGTGGGCTGGCAAGGCGGTTTCTACAATTTGGCGCGCGTTTTTTCCGTGGGGGGCTTGCTCTGGCTGATCGGCGTTCTCGGCGAGAAATTCGCCCGGGCGCACGCTTCAGCCCCGGTGGTTCACGCTTGGATGATTGTCTTCGGCGCCGTCGGGCTGGTCCTGGTGGCACTCAGTCTGTACCACGCGCGCATGTTGCCCACCGGCGGAGAAGAAAGGCGATCTGAAAGCGTACGACAGATGGCCGCGACCTTTTGGGACGTGGTTGTGAGTTTCTTCAAGAAGCCGCATATCATCGTGCTGCTGATCTTTATCTTTCTTTATCGCGCAGGCGAAGGGCAGGTCATCAAGGTCGGTCCACTCTTTCTCAGGGCCATGCGCGCGAGCGGCGGCCTCGGACTAAGCTCCAAGGAAGTGGGGGCCATCTACGGGATTTTTGGCAGCGGGGCTTACATTCTGGGCAGCGTCCTGGGCGGATACTTCACCGCCAAACTGGGTTTGAAGCGCGCGCTGCCTTGGCTCATCCTGATTTTGAATTTCCCCATGCTCGCCTACTGGTATTTGAGCGCCGCGCTCCCAACCAATCCCGTCAAGATCACTACCGCTATGAGTATCGAGATGTTCGGATACGGGTTCGGATTCGTCGGGGTGATTCTGCTCATGATGCAGGAGATCGCGCCGGGAAAGTACCAGACGGCCCACTACGCATTTGCAAACTCGTTGATGAACCTCGGTGTGATCCTGCCGGGCGCCGTGAGTGGATGGATACAAACCAAGCTCGGCTACACGCACTTTTTCATCTGGGTGATCATCGCAGCGCTACCCGCGCTGATTCTCTCGCGCTTCATTCCGATCCGCGGGGGAGCCAAAGAGCCACCGCCGCAGATTGCGGAGGCGCAAGGATAGTTCATAACATCGTGAGTACGATCGTTCATACGGAGGTATCGCAATGGTAGAGGTGGCACGAGCAGAAACCCTGGACTACACAATTCCGCCGGTGGATGCGGGATTGAAGGCCGTTGTTCTGGCGGCAGGCAAGGAGGCAATCACGGCAGACGGCCGGCCCCTGGTGCTGCAAACCCTGGGCGAGCGCAGCATTTTGCAGTGTGTCCTGCAGAATGCCCTGCAGGTGGTGCGGCCGGAGGACATCTATGTGGTGGTCGGGTATCGCCAGGAAGATGTGCGCTCTCATCTGGGCGCGAAATATAACTACGTCACGCAGGAAGAGGCGCTGGGCACTGGGCATGCGGTGTTGCAGGTCTCGAAATTGCTCAAGGATTTCCCCGGCAATTTGCTGATCCTCTATGGCGACACTCCTCTGTTCCGGCCGGACTCGATTCGCGGACTGCTCAACCGGCACCACTTGCGGAAGGCGCATCTGACGCTGCTCACTGCGGTCGTGGACCGCCCGCTTCCCTACGGGCGCATCATTCGCGATGCTGCGGGCCAGATCATCGACATTATCGAAGACACAGAAGCCTCCCCTGCCGTTCGCGAGATACGCGAGCTGAACGTCGGCGCTTACGTGGTGGATGCAGGGGCCATCTCGGCTGCGCTGGAAAGGCTGTCCCCTTCGCCGCGCGATGGCGAGTACCGGCTGACCGACTGCGTGCATCAGCTCATCCGCTCCGGCCTCCGGGTCACGAGTTATCGACTCTACGATCAGGACGAAGTGCAGGGCATCAACACGACGCAGGACCTGGCGCAGGCTGAGTTCATTCTGCAGAAGCGGCTGTACCGGCCGCGCCGGCAAGAAGAACAGAACATGGTAGCTTTCGGGACTGGCGGTTGGCGGGCCATCATCGGCGAGGGCTTCACCATGCACAACGTCCGCCGCTTGAGCCAGGCCTTGTGCAACGAGATTACCCGGTGCAATGACG
Organism: Candidatus Acidiflorens stordalenmirensis; assembly: GCA_003139995.1. Classification (GTDB taxonomy): domain Bacteria; phylum Acidobacteriota; class Terriglobia; order Terriglobales; family Acidobacteriaceae; genus Acidiflorens; species Acidiflorens stordalenmirensis. Next base: position 70,693 of record PLIC01000085.1, read on the forward strand.
AAAAACGCGGGGTCCTTATCGGCTACGACCGCCGCTTTCTGTCGAAACAGGCTGCCGAAGCATCCTCCGAAGTTTTTGCCGGCAACAATATCCCAACCATCTTGCTGAGCGAGGACGCGCCCACGCCGCTCATCACTTATGCGACCGCGGTCGAGGGGTCGGCCTATGGATTGGTCTTCACCGCGAGCCACAACCCGCCGGAATGGAACGGCCTGAAGGTTTTTCACAGCGACGGGTCGCTCCTGCTCGACCACGAAACTCGCCAGATCGAGGCCGAGACGAATGCTCTGACTCCGAATGACGTGATCAAGCTGGAACTGGATATCGCGCTCGAGGCCGGCATGGTGAAGCGGAAGGATTTCACCAACGAATACGTGGATGCCGTCGAGGCGCTCATCGATCTGGATGCGATCCGCCAAGCCGGGCTCAAGGTCATTGTCGATCCCATGTATGGCGTGGGACAGCTCACGCTGGGCACGGTTTTGACCGAAGCGCGCTGCCGCGTGACCTTCATTCACGAGCGCCACAATCCCTTGTTTGGCGGACGCTCGCCGGCTCCGAATCTCGAGGCGCTGCGGATGCTGAGTTCGCAGATGGAGGAGGACGGCTATAACGTGGGTCTGGCGATGGACGGCGACGCCGACCGCATTGCCATTCTCGATGAGCGGGGCCGGTATATTTCGGTCAACGATCTTTTGCTGCTGCTCTATTGGTATCTGCACGAAGTGCGCGGCCAGCGCGGCGGCGTGGTGCGCAACCTCGCCACCACTCACCTGCTCGACCGCCTCGCCCGGCACATGGGCGAGGAATGCTATGAGGTCCCCGTCGGCTTCAAGCATATTGTTTCCGTAATGCAGCAGCACAACGCGCTGCTGGGCGGCGAATCGTCGGGCGGGCTCACGATTCGCGGGCATATCCTGGGCAAAGACGGCATCTTCGCCTCGGCCTTGGTGGTCGAGATGCTGGCCCGCACCGGCCAGAAGATTTCCGAATTGCGGGAGCGCGTCTATGGCATCACCGGCCCGCTGTATGACTTGGAGGAAGCGATTCGAGCGACGCCCGAGATGCGGATTGCCGTTCCACGCCGGCTCAAAGAGGCGCCCAGCAGCCATATTGGCCCGTATCCGGTAAACAGGATTTCACAAGTCGATGGCACCAAGCTGTTCCTGGAGAACGACAATTGGGCGCTTCTGCGCTTCTCGGGGACCGAGCCGGTGCTCAGGCTCTCCGTCCAGGCGGATACCGAGGAGAAGGCAAAAGAGCTGATCCAGTGGCTGCGGCAGTTCGTGACAGCGGAAAAGTAGGAGCTTGGTGAGATGTTCCGCAAGTTCGCGGTATAAATTCGACCTGTCATCCTGAGTTTGGGTTGTCATCCTGAGCGAAGCGAAGGACCTATGTATTTGAATTCGCTATGCACGAGGTCCTTCGCTTCACTCAAGATGACAATTCTAATTGTTTCACCAGTCGCATAACTCATCGGAGGTGATTCTTGCGCTACGGCTATTTTGATAACGAGAACCGCGAGTATGTGATCGACCGCGTTGACGTGCCAGTTTCCTGGACCAACTATCTCGGCGTGAAAGATTTGTGCACCGTCATCTCGCACAATGCGGGCGGATACTCGTTCTACAAGAACGCGGAGCACCAGCGCATCACGCGCTTCCGGGCCAACGGCGTTCCTCTCGACCGCCCGGGACACTACGTCTATCTGCGCGACGACGACACGGGTGAGTACTGGTCGGTTTCGTGGCAGCCTGTGGGCAAGAATCTCGACAAGGCCAGTTATCAATGCCGCCACGGTCTTTCTTACTCTAAGTTTTCCTGCAACTATCAAGACCTCCACGCCGAACAAACTCTTTTCATCCCCATTGACGATGACGTTGAACTCTGGGATGTCAAGATCAAGAATGCGGGCGCGAAGCCGCGCAGCCTGAGCGTATTTGCTTATGTGGAATTTTCCTTCCACCACATTGAGATTGACAATCAGAACTTGCAGATGAGTTTGTACGCCAGCGGATCGAACTACCAGGATGGCGTGATCGAATACGACTTTTTCTATGAGCCCTGGACGTTTCACTACTTTGCCGGCAACTTCGATCCCGATAGTTATGACACCATGCGCGACAGTTTTCTCGGCAACTACCGGACGGAAACGAATCCGCTCGCGGTCGAGCTGGGAAAGTGCGGCGGCAGCGCCGAACTCGGCGGCAATCACTGCGCGGCTTTGCAGAAGAAGCTGACGGTCGCGCCCGGCGAAGAATCCCGTCTCGTCTTTATGCTGGGCGTCGGGCCGCGGGCCAAAGGAAAGGAAATCAAGAGCAAGTATTCCATCCTGGCCAATGTCGACAAGGAATTTGCCGCGCTGAAGAACTATTGGCAAAAGAAATTCGCCGTGCTTCAGTGCAAGACTCCGCACCTGGGCCTCGACACCATGGTCAACACCTGGACGCTCTACCAGGCCGAGACCTGCGTTGTCTGGTCTCGCTTCGCATCGTTCATCGAAGTCGGCGGGCGCACCGGGTTGGGGTTCCGCGACACCTCGCAGGATGTGATGAGCGTCGTCCACACCAATCCCACAAAATGCCGGCAGCGCATTGTCGAGTTGCTGAAGGCGCAAGTCAGCCAGGGATACGGCCTGCACCTGTTCGATCCCGACTGGTTCGATCCGGAAAAACAGAAGGCCCCGAAATTCAAGTCGCCAACCATCGCGCACGCGCCCGACCGCAAGAGCATGATTCACGGCATCGAGCACGTGTGTTCCGACGACGCCCTCTGGATCGTCGTCTCCACTTGCGAATATGTCAAGGAAACCGGCGACGTGGCGCTCTTCGACCAGGTATTGCCCTTTGCCGACGAGGGCGAGGCCACGGTCTATGAGCACCTGAAACGCTCGCTGGATTTTTCCGCTGAACAAGTGGGCCGGACCGGAATTTGCAAGGGGCTAAGAGCGGATTGGAACGACTGCCTGAATCTGGGCGGCGGAGAAAGCGCGATGGTGTCGTTCATGCACCACTGGGCGATGCGCGCTTTCGTCGAAGCGGCCGCGCATCTGGGCCGGCACGATGACGTCAAAAAGTATGGCGCTCTCACGGAAAAAGTCCGCGCCGCTTGCGAAAAAGAATTGTGGGACGGCGACTGGTACCTGCGTGGCTTTACGGCCAAGGGCTTGAAGGTCGGCTCGCATGAAAACGAGGAAGGCAAGGTTTTTCTGGAGAGCAATACCTGGGCCGTCGTTTCCGACGCCGCTTCTCCCGAACGCGGTAAGTCGGCGATGAATGCAGTGGATAAGTATCTATTTTCCAAGTACGGCATCCATCTGCTGTGGCCGGCGTTCTCCAAGCCCAATGACGATATCGGCTTTGTTGGCCGCGTCTACAAAGGCGTAAAAGAAAATGCCGCCATCTTCAGCCATCCCAATCCTTGGGCCATCATTGCGGAGTGCAAGCTGGGCCGCGGAGAGCGAGCCATGAAGTTCTATGACTCCCTGCTTCCCTACAACCAGAATGACCTGATCGAAATTCGCGAGGCTGAGCCTTATTCCTATTGCCAATTCGTCATGGGCAAAGATCACACCGCGTTCGGACGGGCGCGGCACCCGTGGCTGACCGGCAGTGGCGGGTGGGCCTACACGGCCGTAACGCGCTGGATACTCGGAGTGCGGCTTGGCTTTGATGGAATGATCGTCGATCCCTGCATCCCCGGCGACTGGAGGGAATTTCACGTCACCCGGCAATGGCGAGGCGCGATTTTCGAAATCACCGTCAAGAACCCAAATGGAGTGCAGAAGGGCGTGGCTTCCACCACGCTCAACGGAAAGCCGGTGCGGGGCCCGATTAAGCCGCAGCCGGCCGGCTCGGTGAATGAGGTTGTTGTGGTGATGGGGTGATGCCGCTTTTGTAGTCAGTCCGGCACTTGAGGCAGCGACTGCTGCGCTATCAAGCACAGATGGGCAGTTACGAACTGCTGATCGTCGATGAATTGGGCTTCGTGCCGCTGTCCAAGTTTGGGGCTGAACTGCTCTTCGAGGTTTTCAGGCGGCGTTACGAGTTGAGGCGGCGGCCGAAGGGGATTCTCGCATAAGGATTCTCGTGGGCCCTCACTCTTATCCTGTTCAGCGAGAGGTTTCGTTCCGTACTCGCCGACTGTGCTGCCAACTCAAAATACTCTTCGACGCCCAGTTCGCGTCCCAGTTCCCGCTCATGGACAATCGATACGCCGTACTGGAGGCGCGTTGTGACCTGCACGCAGCGAGTGCAGCGAACAGATGCCTTTTACTTGGGTTGCTGCTCGCCAGCAGTCTCCTCCTGTTGGTCTTCAGACTTTTGCCAACTGGAATTGGGGTTGTATTCCTTCATGGTCTTGGCGAGAACGTCGGTCTTCTTGCCGAGATCCTTCTCATACACGGCTCCGTCCTCGTTGACGATGAACGTCATCACGCCGGACGACCTGTATTCCGCCGGATAGGCCACGAAAGCGAAACCCCCGGTCATTTTGCCGTTAACGATGTAACTCTTCGCGCCGCCTGGGCCATTTTTCCCCTGACGCGTCAGAATGAGGTAGTAGTAACCGCGGTAAGGAGCCGGAGCGCCGTCTTGGCTTTTGGCAAAGGCCGATGCCACCAGCGGCCCGATGGGGCTCTGGGGTTCGCCATCGGCAGCTTTCCAATAAAGGCCGCTGTGCTGCCCTTCATCACTGAAGATTTTCTGGGCGTACTCGTTGTGCTGCGCGGCGTAGTATTCTTTTTGCGCTGCCACCAGCTCCTGGCAAACGCGAATGGTCGATATTTCATTGCGGCCAATTCGCCTGTACAAAATTTCTTTCTTGCCCGCCTCGGTGTCGAAATACCACGAATTGCCTTTGTTCACGAGCGGTATGGGCGTGGGCCAATTCTTCGCGCCGATATACAAAACAGTGGTTCCGTCCGGTTCTTTCACCAGACGGTGCATTTCCTGATATTTCTCTACGAAATTAGCGCGGCTGTCGGCGTCCTCGGTTTCGTCTCCCGACGAGACGATTTGCTTGCCGTCTGGTCCGAGGATATCGAGCATCGCTTTTTCGTCGTTACTCTGCGCTGCCGTGACCAGTGCGTTGCTCGCGTCTTCTGGCGATGAAAATGTTTTCTGGCCCGGTTGCTGCGCCATGGAACGGGTGGGAAAACACACCGCCAAAAGGATAGCGACCACGGCTAATTTAGGAAGTTTGGCCCAATGAAATTTGTCGAAGTTCAGCTTCGTTCGCCGCATATGGCTTCTCTCCATTTCCAAATTTTCAAACTACCAGGAACATAACCGTACTTCGATTAATGACGCCCGCCACCGCCACCGCCACGAGATCCTCCTCCGCCTCCGCCGCCACGCGCCGCTCCGCCGCTACGCGCTGCTCCACTACCGACGCTGGCCTTTCCGCGTGACGAATAGCTCTTTGCCTGTTTGCCATGGTCGTAACCGCTGAAGGCGCCCGAACGTTTGCCACTCTGACCGCGGGGCTCAGCGTAGCCTCGAGCCGCCTGCCGGTTTCCGTCGAAAGGTCTGGCGGTTGCGCCGGGACGGTTGTTAACTCCGCCGCGCGCGTTGTTAACTCCGCCGCGTACGCCTCCTCGGGAGAAATTGCTCCGGTTATAAAACGTTCTGCTCCCGGAGTAGTACCTGCCATGGTTGTACATTGCGTATCGGCCACCCCAATTGAATCCCCAATGACCCCAGCCCCATCCAAAACCTCCGAACCAACCGATTGGGAAGCCCATTCCGAACGAGAGGTACGGACCGCCAAACCAAATTCCGGGATACGGGTACCATCCCGGCCACGCCATGATGGGATCTCCGTAAACCAACCACGGGTTATACGCAGGGACGTAAACGACATCGGGGCTGGCAGGCTCAATGTCGATGTTCGAATCTTGCGTGGTTATGTTTTGCTGCGGCGTGGCCTTAAGATTGCCGGATGCTTGCGCCCGCCGGCGCATCACCTGCACGGCATCCATCACATCCGGTTGCTGGTTGTAGTAGGCGTCGCCCAGAGATGACGTCCAGGAGAGGTTCTTATCCATATTTCCAAGGACGGCTGGGAATGCAGCAAGCGCCTTGACGCTCGGGTCCCAGGGTTGCTGGTCCACAGCCTTACCCAAAGCTTCGCCCTTCAAATCGGGATTCGCTTGCACCCATCTGTCGGCTTCGACGACTTGCTCGGGAAACGTGGACGCCGCCAGGATCTGCGCCACCAGCGAATCCGGATACANNAACTGCTGCAACTGCTCGGGAGTCTGTTGCGCGTATGGCGGCGCCTGCGCGGCCTGCTCCGGGGCCTGCGCGTCCTGAGAAGCCGACAGGTTCTGAGGCCAAGTCGCGAACAACAGAGCCAACGACAACACGGGAACCAAAGTCCGCTTGCCCAATCGAGGCCTTGAGAACCCTGCGGCACATCCGAAAATGTTCATATTCTTGAACCTCCTCTGCAAAACCCTACGGCACCCAGTGCTATGACCAGCAAGAGGCAGAGTCCGTTACGCTGCTGCTCCGCTACGCTGGTACTGTTCGTTGGAACGGGGTGCGAGCCTGTACGCTGGTTCGACGATCGGCGCCAGCCGTTCCGGCAGTTCGCTCTTCATTACGTATTCATGAACCAACCACAGGATTCGCTCTAGCATCTCGGAGTACGCTGAAAGCACGATGATCGGCAGGTTGGGAAACCGTTGCTTGATATGGCAGGCTACGGCTTCCGCGTCCATGCCTCCCAGATCACAAACTCTAAGCGACCAAAGAATGCCAGTCTGTTCACAATTGACCACTTTCCGTGAGCTGCCCAGCGGTCCGCAGATTCCGATGTCTCATTTGCCCGCACCCATCGTTAGCAGGCTTGCTGCCGGCTTGGCCTGCAGTCGCGAGTCTCTCACCGCTATGGTGTGGTGTTCCAAAGTGAACAGTGCGGATTCTTCCGACTCAATAAGATGACAGTGCGCAGCATATGTCTTGATCCGAAAGTTCCGGTGAAACGATGCCTTCCGGCACTGCCAACTCGACTGCTCTAGCGGGAACAGCACAAGCTCGCGGTGAAGATAAGCTGTCGCTCGGTCTCACAAGCGAGGAAGCCCGAGCGCGGCTTGCGAAGTACGGCCCAAATGCAATGCCGGACACGGCCACACGACCATGGCGCAGGGCGCTGGCCAAATTGTGGGCGCCGGTTCCATGGATGCTTGAAGCTGCGATCATTCTCCAGACCGTGCTCCACGACTATGTCGAAGCTGCGGTCATCGCTGGGCTCCTGGTATTCAACGCTGCTCTCGGGTTCTTCCAGGAGGGCCGCGCTCAGGCTACTCTCGCCGCGCTGAAATCGCGGCTTGCGCTTACGGCCTCGGTGCGGCGCGACGGCGCTTGGAAGAACATACTCGCTACTGAACTGGTACCAGGCGACACGGTGAAGCTGTCTCTCGGTGGCGTGGTTGCAGCCGACGTGAAGTTGGTCGAGGGATCGATTCTGCTCGATCAGTCCATGCTCACCGGCGAATCCGTGCCGATCGAAGCTGGACCGGGCCTGCAAACTTATGCCGGGGCGCTGGTACGGCGCGGAGAAGCCACGGCGATCGTCACCGCAACCGGGGCGCGCACGAAGTTTGGCCATACTGCGGAACTCGTCCGCACCGCCCATGTCGAGAGTACCCAGCAAAAAACCGTCGAGCGCGTGGTGCGAAATCTTGCCATGTTCAACGGCGTATTCATCGTCTTGCTGGTGGTGTACGCCCATGCCCGCAAAATGCCGATTGGCGAGATTATCCCGCTTGTTCTTACGGCGGTTCTGGCGTCGATCCCTGTAGCGCTGCCCGCTACGTTTACGCTGGCAGCGGCGGTGGGCGCAAAGGCACTGGCGCGTCTGGGTGTGCTGCCCACGCGATTGTCCGCTGTGGACGAGGCGGCAACGCTGGACGTTCTTTGCACGGACAAAACGGGGACGCTGACCCGCAACGAGCTGGCGCTAACTGCCATCCATCCTGAGCCTGGCTTCGATGAAGCGCATGTGCTGGCAATGGCGGCTCTCGCCAGTTCCGATGGCGGAGAGGATCCCGTAGACGCAGCCATCCGCTCTGCGTCCGCGAAAACAAACAACGCCAATCCGCTAAAACTGACGAAGTTTGTTCCATTCGATCCAGCGACGAAAATGTCCGAGGCGATAGCGGTGGATGCGAACGGCGGCACGCTGCGTGTCGTGAAGGGAGCGTTTGCCGCGGTCATCAAACTGACTGAACCGGTGTCAACAGCAGCCGCGACGGAGCACGACCTCGAAGAAAAGGGCTTCCGGGTTCTGGCCGTTGCTGTGGGCACACCGGCGCCGATGCGGCTTGCCGGAATCATCGCGTTGAGCGATCCACCTCGCGCTGACGCAGCCGAGCTTATCAAGGAGCTGCACAGTCTGGGCGTGCGTACTGTGATGGTGACCGGCGATGCGCCGGCGACGGCGGCGATCATCGCGCGAGAGGTGGGACTCGATGGAGCGATCTGTCCGCCCGGGCCAATCCCGGAGCGTGTTCGTGCAAAAGACTTCGCGGTCTTTGCCGGAGTCCTTCCGGAAGATAAGTATCGCCTGGTTCAGGCGTTCCAAAAGAGCGGCCACACCGTCGGCATGTGCGGCGATGGCGCCAATGACGCGCCCGCCCTGCGCCAGGCGCAGATGGGGATTGCGGTTTCGACGGCGACGGACGTGGCCAAGTCGGCGGCCGGAATCGTGCTGACCAAGCCAGGGCTTGAAGGTGTTGTGGACGCGGTGAAAGAAGGCCGCGTGACGTTCCAGCGCATCCTGACCTATACCTTGAATTCCGTTAACAAGAAAATTGTGCAGGTGCTCTTGCTGGCGGTGGGTCTGATTATGACTGGACACGCGATCCTGACCCCAATGTTGATGGTCATCATCATGATTACCGGCGACTTTCTGGGCATGTCTTTGACTACGGACAACGTGCGGCCGTCCCCGATGCCAAATGCATGGCGAGTTGGCAACTTGACGATTGCGGGCGTTTTCGTGGGTATCTCCGAGCTGGTGTTTTGCACCGCCGTGCTGGCCATCGGCAAATACCGCCTGGGATTTGGAATTGAGACACTGAGAACTCTTGCCTTCCTGGTCATCGTATTCGGCAATCAAGCAACGACCTATACGAATCGAACTCGTCAGCACCTGTGGTCGACCCGCCCAAGCTCTTGGCTGGTGCTTTCGTCGGTGGCCGATCTGTTGATCGCCTCAACCATGGCGAATCGGGGGTTCGCTATGGCGCCTCTGCCCTTACTCGCGATGGCAGGAACGCTTGTGGGGGCAGTTGTCTTTGCCTTCATGTTGGACATTGTCAAGGTCCCCGTCTTCAACCGACTCGGGATCGCTTAATCGCGCATTCCCGGCATGCCCATGGACGAATGTGAAAAGGCGCTCGCGGCCATCCAGAAAGAAGTGGAAGAATTCGCCATTGAACACGGCATCTTACAGCTAGAGCGCGCCGGATTCCCGGCAACGTCCGGTTATGGAATGCCCGTGCCGATGCGCAAAGTCCGATGGCTGCAAGAATGAAGCAGACGGGCTGCGCATCGGCGAACTCAGTTCTGTTCTTTGAGCGGAAGAATTTTATCGAGGGCCCGGAAAGCCCCCACTTTCCATAAGGCCGCAAGGAAATTGCAGATCAGCGGAGAGGCCCGCCCGGCCTTAAACCTCTCGCAGAAATGGCTGCAGAAAAACTCCGAAACTTCCGCGTGATCGGGGCAATCGCAGCGCGCGTAGCCCATTTCGAGCCAGTGGTTCCGCGAAGGCTGGCTGTGATAACGATAATAATCGGCGAAGCTGACGCGCTCCAACTGGAGGCCGAACTTCGACGGATTCCGGCTCATATCGCTGCCGGGCTCGATCTCAATCATGCAGGTCTTGACGCGCATTCGTTTGAATCTCTTGCGCAATTGGCGCTGATACTCCGCCATGTTCTCCAAGTCTTCGCGGGTCTCGAAGGGCAAGCCGCAAGCAAAGAAAACGACTGAATTAACACCCTGGGCGCCCATCAAATCGAGGCAATCTTCCATTGCCCGATTCGAGTAGCGGTAGAAGCCGTTCTTTTTGCGAAGTTGTTCGTTATGCGTGTGGGGGCTGAGTGCAATGGACGATCTCTTCCCCGGCAATCCACGGAAACTCTCAATAAATCGAGCATTGGGCAGAAAGTAGCGCTCGACTTCGATATCGAGAGTAATGTTGAGCCGTTTGAGTTCCTCAAAGATGGCGATGTAGTAGCTGTCGGCTTGTTCAGGAGGGCAGCAATCGTGGTAAAAACCAGCGGAGTCAAAGCCAAAACGCGCCAAATCCCGGATGGAAGACACAATGGAATCCACCGAGCGGGTCGCAACACACCTGCGCCCGCCGATCAGGGCATGGGCTTCATTAGAGCCACCGCAAAAGCTGCAGTCATGAACGCAACCGCGGCCGATATACACCGGATACACCTTGTGCCCACCAAAAATTAGCCGCTGAAAGGGCTCGGAAAGTCCCGGAATATGCAGGTAGCGGGAGAAGGATTTTACGAAACATGGATAATCCTTCATCAAAGTGAAATCGGTGAAGCACATGCTGTCGAGCATGGCGCTCGACGCGACATAGGTCGTTGGATTGAGCGCCACGGCTGCGCCCTGACGGTAGGCGAGATTCGGTATTTCGCCGTAGGTCTTGTCCGATTCAAAATGCCGGATTAACTGGAGCAGAGGGATTTCTGCGTCACCGCGAATCACGAAATCAATGAAGGGAAAGTCCCGGAGGATTTCCTCGGCAAAAAGGGATGCCGTGAACCCACCCAGTAGAATGGCGACCTCCGGGTGGGCCAGTTTGATCTTTCGAGCGACTTCGATCGCATCGTAGGACTGAAAATGCCAATGCAGGTCCAATCCCACAATCGCGGGCTGGTTCTCCGCAATGATCTTGTCGAAGTCAATGCAGCCGGATTGCTGTTGCTCCACGCCCAGATGAATGATTTTGGCGGTGCGGTGATTCTTGGTGAGATAGTCCGCCAGACCCAGGAGCCCGATGGGCGGGTACAAGACGAAGGAATAGAATCCGATCAGTTTGTAGTAGTTATTGAATTTGGGAGTGTGTAGAAAAAGAACGTCCATGATTGCCAGGCCAAATTCTCTTGTTGACTTCTCCAGTCCTTTAATCTAGCAGTTTGAATGCTGGCACCGTTATGTTACTTTCGTGCTCCGTGTGACAGCATTGCACCAGCGGAAGCGACGATCTGTTCCGTTCTGCTCATTAACTGGCAACTATCCGCCAGCTAGATTCAATGGTGTGCCGCATCTCGCTACAATAGCTTTGGCGGGAAGGAGGACAATGAAAGCTGCCATTTTTACCTCAGCGCAGACAGCGCCAGGATCGTTCCTTCATATCGAGGAGGTGCCCCGTCCACAACTCAAGGCTGGACATGTTCTACTTCGAGTCGTCGCGTGCGGGGTTTGTCGCACGGATCTACACATCGTAGAAAAGGACTTGCCGCCGGTTCGACCGCGCCTGATTCCTGGCCATCAAATCGTGGGAGAGGTGGTCGAGGGCGCGACGGCGGATTTGCCACTGGGAATACGTGCCGGTGTTTCCTGGATGGGCGGCGTAGATGGTGATTGCTGGTACTGCCACCACAGAATGGAAAATCTGTGCGATAAGCCCACATTTACCGGATATACGGTGGATGGAGGCTATGCGGAGTATGCCCTTGTGCGCACAGACTTCGCCTTTCCGTTGCCTGCTGGTTTGGATGGCGTACACGTTGCCCCCCTGTTGTGCGCCGGCATCATCGGTTTTCGCAGCTTACGTGTTGCGGGGGTTGAGCATGGTGAGCGAGTGGGGCTTTTCGGCTTTGGCAGTTCCGCAAGTTTGGCGATTGGCATTCTGCAATCCTGGGAATGCGAAGTTTATGTTGTGACCAGAGGCGAATCCCATCGAAACTCGGCTGTCTCCCTCGGTGCCACGTGGGTCGGCAAAGAAGATGAAAAGCCGCCAGTGGTGCTCGACCGTGCCGTCACGTTCGCTCCCAGTGGAAAGGTCGTGGTAAGTGCCCTCGCTAGTTTGCGTAAAGGTGGAGTGGTGGCAATCAATGCAATCCATCTCGACCACATGCCCAGCTTTGACTACGACAAACTGCTTTGGGGCGAGCGGCAGATACGCAGTGTCGCCAATATGACTCGACAGGATGCGCGCGACTTTCTGAAGATCGCTCGTGATCTCCATATCCGCCCACAAGTCACAGTATTCCCACTCGAAGCTGCGAACCAAGCCGTTCTAGCAGTCAAGGAAGAAACTGAGCATGGATCGGCAGTGATTGTTCCCTGAGCTCTAACCACGTGGTCACTTTGAGACATTCAGCCATTGCTTGCTGAGCTGTCGTTTCGGCGGCAACACAGACGAAGTATGCCCGCGTAGAATCTGCCAGTCGCAGCCCACACGGCCCTCCCAATGAATGACTGTTCGGCGATTCGTGAGCAAAACTGCACAGATTCCCCATTTCACAAGTCACGCTTTCTGATCAAGATCTGCTAAGCAAGCGATAATTGCTTGGGTAACCCGCTTCGTCTCATGGGGCCCCTGAACTGGGATAGAGTCAACACCTGCTTCTTCAGCGGGATAGTCATTCCCTCCCACGAACAAGGCATCCCCGATGTAAATCATGTCTTTCAATGAAATGCCCAGGAGGTCCCGCAGTTTTCTGATGCCGTAGGCTTTGTCAATGCCAGGTTTGGTGACGTCAATGGATGTCGCGCCACCCATTCGGACAGAAAACTCAGGAATAAAAGTGTCGAGGATCGCTTTGATCTTCTTCCGCTTGGTGTAATCGGGGTCCCATTTGTTCTTTTCTTCTAAGGGGGCCTCCTGGCCTAAGGCGGAAAATGTTATCTGGCTTCCCCGGTCTTCAATTACTTCTCCCCAGACCTTTTCGACCTTGAAGCCCGCTACTTCGAGCGCCTTGTTTAGAGAACTGATGATTTTCTCCTTTTCCGTCGCGGTGAAATCTTCTGAATAAATCTTTTTCCAATCCGCTGATTCGTATCGGTAGAACTTTGTTCCACACGTAGGAAGTAGGGATAGATTCACCAGGCGTTCGTCATGGGGAAGATTGGAGAGCAGTTGTTTTTCAAACTGCGGCCAACCGCCTCCGGAAATCACGGCTACTTTGACGATCGCGAGAAGGTCATGCAGCAGCCCCGACATTTCGGCATCAAGAGATGATTTACTTTCGGCGAGTGTACCGTCCAGATCAAACACAATTAGCTTTTTCACTATCCTTCCACCTCGTGAATTCTTGCGATCTCAGTGAGAATTTCCGGCTTGTGATAACTCCCTGGTTGTAAGAGTCTATGGAACTGTGCGAGTTGCCGGCGGCAACTTCTCCGGTTGGCTGGAAGGCACCAATGCCGAGTCGTCGCTCATCACATAAATAGTGATGGCCGCAAACATAAGAAACACGCCGGCCCAGAAATGCCAATCAGGATGCGTACGTTCCCATAAGGGAGATCCCCATGATGGCCCTGACCCATGTGATGCAGTTGTTCGGTGGCCTTTATGCCCGTCTCCAGTCCAATGAACAAAAGCGAGCCACAAACAAGCCAAGGAGTTTCGCGAGCCAGCGCAAAACGTCAAAGAGAACTAGGGGCACGCGGGCTCGCTCAAGGAACAATTCACAAAAGCAATCCGGAAACACGAGCGACCGTTGGCGGGTGTTCTGTGACCTAGTCTGCGAAATTCCCGTTTATGGGACAGGATAATCTGCCTGCGCAAAAAGAGCCCCGTGACCTCACGATCTGTATCGTTTGCCGTTTTGTTTTTCCACGGCCTCGGCTGCGGAAAGTTTCCGGTCCCGGTGCGGCTCGGTGCGCAGGGCACCCGTATGCAGTTCACAAGCTTCCCCGATCGCTGCACCACAGGTAGTACAAGGCACAGATAATATCTGTTTCGGCGTGAGTTCCTTGGTTTTCACTACCACATAATGCAACATTGCACAGGTAAAAAATGCTCAATATTGCACATCTTCAATCCATTAGCGAAGCTCATGATTGCTCCACGGACAAGAGGATAGCTGGTCGAAATTGTTCACTTTCGCCGCCGCATCAAAGCAGATTGGCCAGTTTCAGCCATGTCGGGGCCGACACTTTTCGTGCGGGTGTGAGCAATCTTGCACAGAATAACGGGCTCTGGCGTGTCATCGTCAGCTTGGCGGAGATGCGAAAAGGGGCACCTTCCTCAAGAGCACTTCGGCCAGTGGCCTCATAACGGAACCATTTGTGCATGGAGAGAAAGAACGAAGGTGGATTGCTGATGGAACGCGTTCTTCGTCAGTTGCGCGATCGTTTTCGTAGACGGCTCGCAACAATCATTGCATCCGTCTCGAAGCTGTTTGCGTCACTGACGCCACCGGTTCGCGGTTTCGCATCGCAAAGGATGTGCCCGTTTTGCGGGTTAATCACGTCGCGGTCGAAAAGTTCTTGCCTGGAGTGCGGGAAGTCGCTCGCTCCAGCGACAAGATAGATGAGTTTTCGGGTACGCTCAAATGAGCGAAGGAGATCAACATGCTTTGGACAATCTTCGTTGTGCTGCTGATTCTGTGGCTTCTTGGTTTTAGCCTCCACATGGGGGGCGCTCTGATTCACTTGCTGCTGGTGATTGCGGTGGTGGTACTGATCATTAACCTGGTGAGCGGCCGGCGTGTTGCGTAAGGCCGTCGCTTGAGCCTTCGAGTATTCAAGTGAGAAGACACTGCGTGCACCTCTCCGCCTATTCTTGTGACGAGTGTAGGGCCCGGCCATAGCGGGGTTGATCGCGGTGGTGGGAATGAAATATCAAAGGGGACCGACATCCGGGAAGTGGGGCGATTTGCCTGTCGTGCCGCCACCGGCAGGACAAGGCAACCGAGCCGGGCCTGACCCACGACTTTCCAGGTACGCCATGGGAGTCAATGAAAGCGATCGGCGCGAGCCCTGGTACGACCGCATAGGCGGAGGCGGTTCGCCGCACGAAATTAGAGCAAATCCATAGTTGCTGTAGCCGCCGGCAACTGCCGAGTTGCGCTCGGCATGGACGGGCGAGGGCGCCCGTCCCCACACGAGCGGGATACAGCAACGCTGAATCCGCTCTAACCCTAATTTCTCAACAAAA
>PLIC01000272.1 GCA_003139995.1 Candidatus Acidiflorens stordalenmirensis
ACCTTCTAAGGAACCGCTCTAAGCGCGAAGTTCGCTCCTCTTCCTTCTCCTGATTCTTTTGATTCTTTCTTCCCATTCCGCTGAATGCTCGCAAGTGCTTCATCCCAGAGTGTCTACGGGACGCACCTGCCGTGCTATTAGTGGCTCGAACCTTTTTCGCGCGACTCGAATCTAAGCGGTTAGAGCTCGCCTTAACATTCAGGCGAAGGGGACGAGCCAGTTTTATCGCTTCTATTCTGTGGGAGGTCACCGATGTTTTCAAAGTTGATGGACGCCCTGTTCGGTTGCCGGCACGCTCGCTACAGTTTTCCGATCACGGTGCGAGCCGGCTCGCGTCGTACCCCGACGGCTCAGCGCACGGGCACCTACGTCGCCTGCCTCGACTGCGGCAGGGAATTCAGCTACGACTGGCACGAAATGAAAGTCGTGAGATCGCAGGCAAGAAAGGCTGCGCCCTCCTTGGTTACGAAAGAAGCCGCGTAAGGGTCTACGAAAGAAGATCCGCTGTTCCCCCGACAGCGTATTCTTCGCGGCGTTTCGTGGCCAAAAGTGAACATCCCCCGCTCGCTTCTGCCAGTTCTTGCCCCGCGTTTTCCCCGGTTTTCGCTCCGCCGCCAGCCTGCTATGAAATTTCACTACCTCCCCGACCGCTGAGGAGCGCATAATTGCATCGGCGCCGACCGCGGAGCGGGCTTCGGCAGTCCTTCAGAAGCGCTCCCGCTGGCGGTTCGGACGGGAGGTGTCTGTGCCTCTTTCCATGCTTCGGGAGTTCCTGGATCGTAACCGCATTCAATATATGGTGATCTCGCACTCGGTGGCCTACACGGCCCAGGGGATTGCCGCTCTCACCCACACGCCGGGAAAAGAACTGGCGAAAACCGTCATGGTGATGGTCGATGGACGTCTCGCCATGGCGGTGGTGCCTGCTTCGTTCCGCGTGGATTTATACCGGCTGAAAAAATATCTGGGGGCAGACTCGGTGGAACTGGCCAGCGAGCACGAGTTTCGCGACCGTTTTCCCGATTGCGAAACCGGATCCATGCCACCCTTCGGCAATCTCTACGGCATGGATGTTTTCGCGGACCAGTCTCTGGCCGAGGACCAGGAAATCGCCTTCAACGCGGGTTCGCACCGTGAACTGGTGCGCATGAGATTTGCCGATTTCCGCGATCTGGTGAAACCGGCGCTCATTCCGCTGGCGGCGGGCAAAATCCGCGCACACGTGGCCTGAAGGCTGCGGCAGTAGACTCTTTCCCGTTGCGCACGGTGGCCCTCTCAGGGCCGCCGGCGCCGTAACCGCCAAGCGGGCGGTCGCGGGAAAAATTTGGCCCTTTCTGTTTTTTTCATACACTCTTCACAAATCGCTGTGTTAAATTTGCCCTTCTCAGATCAACTTAAAATTTCCTGGAGGAAAATGAATTGGGCAAGGACATGGTCCCCAAGAAGATCTTCTTTACCAAAGGCGTGGGGAAACATCGGGAGCGCCTCACCTCTTTCGAACTCGCCCTGCGCGACGCCGGCATCGCCGCGCAAAACCTGGTTCGTGTCTCTTCCATCTTTCCGCCCAACTGCAAGCTGATCCCGCGCTCGCAGGGACTCAAGTATCTGCACCCCGGAGAAGTCGTATTTTCGGTGGTAGCCGAAAACTCGACCCACGAGCCGCACCGCCTGCTCGCCTCTTCGATTGGCGTCGCCATCCCCGCCGATCGCACTACCTACGGATATCTGAGCGAGCACCACTCATTCGGCGAGACCGAAGACGCTGCCGGAGACTACGCGGAAGAACTCGCCGCCGAGATGCTGGCCACGACTCTGAACGTGGAGTTTGATTCCGACCGATCGTGGGACGAGAAAAAAGAGATTTACCGCATCTCGAACAAGATCGTCCGCACGGCCAACGTGACGCAATCGGCGGTAGGCGACAAGCGCGGCCTGTGGACGACAGTGATCGCCTCGGCGGTGCTGATTTTTGACTAGGATGGAGCAATGGACCCGCGATATTTACCGATTGTTGATGGATTGCTTCTCTTTGCTCTTTTTGTAGGAGCACCGTCGATTTCCGCTGCAATTGGGTATGTCGCATGGAAAGGTAAGCCAAACGGCTTCGACCGCGAACGGTTCGGGCTATCAGCTATCACGGCCGGCGCTCCAGGTATCGCGCTGGTGGTATACGCCCAACGAATGCAGGCTGACGTCAGAACCGCACAGTACCTCTTGCAACTTGCGTGCTTTGTGCTGGGTGTAGTGCTTTTGGAAGTCGCTGGCGGTTGCTTTGTAGGAGTCTTCACGTATCGGCGCCGCCAAGCGTCCTAGCTGTGCAACACGATCGTCTTTTTCGCAGCCGGTTTCTCCTTCAGGCGCTCAAGGACGGCGGCTACGATCAGCGGGAGGCCTACTGTGGCGTCCACAAAGACTTCGCCGAACTTCCCGCCTTCGGCTGGAGGCACAAACTTGCCCCACGAAACCGCCTCGCTGTAGGGACTGCCCGAAAGACCGCCCCAATACACTGGCTCCGGGCAGATGCGCAGTCCATAGTGATAGCGCTTCAGCGGCAGGTCTTCCCCGCCCCGGCGGTGGCGCAATTCGATGAACGGCCCAAACTGCTGCGACCAGTTGCGCGGGACGCCTCCGCCAATGGTAAAGATTCCCAGCCGCTTCTGACTCAGCAAAGTCGCGGCAAAGTATTCCAGATCTTCGAATGGATCGAAGCGGAACCGCGCCTTCCCTTGCTTGTCGCGCTCGCGGTTGGTCAACGCGAAATCGAGGCCGAGTTCGGAATCGGAGAACGCGGGCACAAATACCGGAACATTCTTTTCGTACGCGGACTTCAGAATGCCGCGTTGTCCTTTGGCGCGCTTGGCGAGATGCGCCCCAATCGCGCGGTTCAACTTATGCGAGCACATCGTCTCGGCCGCGTCCCAGCCGCCGAACACTGCGGCCATCACGCGCTCCACGTCGTCGAGGTTCTGCTCGGGTTCGATCGTATCGTAGACGCGGTTGTATCCGGCCTCGTAAAGTTCCTCGTCGCTGAGCGCGGGATTGTGGCGGAAATGCGCGCGTCCGGTGGCTTCGACCAGGCCATGCGCCATCAGCGCGCCGGTCGAGACAATTGCATTCACGATGCCGCGATCGATCAACTCGGCAATCACCAGGCCCTGCTTGGCCACGGTCATCGCGCCGGCGAGCGTCATGACGACGAAACAGTCTTGGTCGCGCGCCATGGCCTCCAGCACGTCGGCGGCTTCGCCAAGCTGGCGGCCCGTAAACGCTGTCCTGGACATCGCGCGCACCAAGTCGTCAATGGATCGAATTTTGCCGAGATCCAGCGGCTCCAGCGGAATCAGACGGTCGGCCACCGGATCGTGCAGCTTGCGGTCAATGCCCGCGCCTTCCTGATGATTGTCATGTTGATGATGGCCGTGCTTCGCGACACTTTTGTGCTTCAAGGACGAACCTCCAGAATGAGAAAAAGATTTTGACTGAAGAAACAATTTACTAGAAGTGAGGGGGACGCGGCGAACTGCTTCTATCTTCTGTCTTGGCGCTGCGATATTCACGCCACATCTCGTACTTTGCTATGCTAGAGCGCGTATAGCAGTCACGCCGGGTTGTTGCATAAACAACGCCGTTTAATCATTGTCATCCCGAGCGCAGCGAGGGACCCCTTACCAGCACAAAGTTTGGTGTGAGTAGGGGTCCTTCGCTTCGCTCAGGATGACAATCTGTCGAATTCTCGGAGCCAAAGTGCAAGACAAATTCACCCTCGCCCTGATTCAGATGTCCTGCGGGCCCGAGCCCGCCGACAATCTGGCCAAGGCGCTTGGCCGCGTTTCTGAGGCGGCACGCAAGGGCGCCCACGTCGTCTGCCTGCCTGAGCTTTTCCAGACGCAGTATTTCTGCCAGCGCGAAGACGCCGCTCTGTTCGATCTCGCGGAGCCGATCCCCGGGCCCATCACGGAGAAGCTCGCCGCCGCTGCCCTCAGGAATGAAGTCGTGTTGATCGCATCGCTCTTCGAGAAGCGCGCAGCCGGTCTTTATCACAACACGGCCGCGATTTTCGATTCCGATGGCGCGCTCGTCGGCATCTACCGAAAGATGCACATTCCCGACGATCCGCTCTACTACGAAAAATTTTATTTCGCTCCCGGCGATCTCGGCTTCAAGGCCTTCGACACTTCCGCCGGAAAACTTGGCACGCTCGTCTGCTGGGACCAGTGGTATCCCGAAGCCGCGCGCCTCACGGCTCTGCAGGGAGCGAGCATTCTGCTTTATCCCACGGCCATCGGATGGCATCCGGCGGAGAAGGCCGAATTCGGCGAAGCGCAACACGACGCCTGGCGCACCATACAGCGCGCGCACGCCATCGCGAACGGCGTTTATGTCGGCGTGGTGAATCGCGNNGAATTCTGGGGAGGGTCGTTCTTCTGCGACCCCTTTGGCCGCGTGTTGGCCGAAGCTTCGCACGACCGGGAAGAAATTCTGCTCGGCGAAGTGGACCTACATCAACTGGAAGACATTCGCCGCAACTGGCCCTTTCTGCGCGACCGCCGCATCGATGCCTATGCGCCTATCACCAGCCGCATGGGTGACGGAAAATGATTGACGAAAAGTGAACAGAAAATGAGCAGACGATCCGTTACCCGCGCCAAACTTCTTCCCGCCGCACTCGGATACCATATGCCCGCCGAGTGGGAGCCGCACGAGTCCACGTGGCTAGCATGGCCGCATTTCCGCGGCGACTGGCCGGGCAAGTTCGAGCCGGTCGCATGGGTCTATGCCGAGGTCATCCGCAACCTGGCGCGGCATGAGCGTGTGGATTTGATCGTCAACGACGCCAGTTGGGAAAATCGCGCGCGCGCGGTGCTCGAAAAGGCGGGCGGTCTTTCTGGCGCACTCGCCGACAATGTCCGCTTTCACCACTGGCGCACCGATCGCGTGTGGACGCGCGATTCCGGCTGCATCTTTCTCACGCCATCCGCCGATAACTCCGAGTCCGGGCTCCTCGCTCTGCACTTTCAGTTCAACGCCTGGGCCAAGTATCCGAATTACCGTTTCGACCAAAAAGTTGGAGCGCGCATGGCGAAGGCCGCCGGAGTGCGCGTGGTGCAGCCGGTCATTTTCGTTGCGGATCCACTCAATGAAAAGCACCGCGTCGTGCTCGAAGGCGGAGCGGTTGACGTCAACGGATGCGGCACTCTGCTCACCACTGAAGAATGCCTGCTCTCCACCACCCAACAACGCAACCAGCCCATGGACCGCGCAGCCTATGAGCAACTCTTCGCCGATTATTTTGGTGTGCAGTCCGTCATCTGGCTCGATAGCGGTATCGCTGGCGACGACACTCACGGCCACATCGACGACATCACGCGCTTCGTCGCTCCCAACACCGTGGTCACGATGGTCGAGCCGAATGAGCCGAGCGAGAACCACATGCCCCTGCATGAGAACCTCGGCCGCCTGAAAAATGCCCGCACCTCCGATGGGCAGAAGCTTGAGGTCGTCGAAATTCCCATGCCGCGTCCGGTCGTGTTTGAAGGCCGCCAGTTGCCCGCCAGCTACGCGAATTTCTATATCGCGAATGGCGCGGTGCTGGCGCCGGTGTTCAACGATCCGAACGACCGCATCGCGCTCAACTCGCTCGCGGAAGTGTTCCCGGCACGCGAAATCGTGCCGATCTATTCTGGCGATCTGATCTGGGGATTTGGCGCGCTGCATTGCATGACGCAACAGCAGCCGGGGAAAACGGCCGTTGGCGGCTAGAATCGGTCCGCAGAAATGCGACTTCGCTGTTTAGCGCCAAATTCTTTCGTTCTTGTCATCCCGAGCAAAGCGAGGGATCTGTAGCTCGCCGCAAGATGCAGATCCTTTGCTTCGCTCAGGATGACAATTTAAGAAAGCGACCGCACCTCCTCCATCATTTACACTCTTACCCGTGAATGCCGAGATCATTGCCGTTGGGTCTGAGTTGCTCACTCCTTATCGCCAGGACACGAACTCGCTCTACCTCACCGAAAAACTGAATGAACTGGGCATTGAAGTGCGCTTCAAGTGCATTGTGGGCGACGACGCCGAAGGACTGACCGCAGCCGCCAAACTTGCCATGCGGCGTTCGGATATTGTCATTTTCACGGGCGGCCTCGGCCCCACCGAAGACGACCTGACGCGCGAATCGGTGGCCGACGCGCTGGGTTTGAAACTGCAACGCGATCCGGAGCTCATCGCGAAGTTCGAAGAGCGCTTCGCCAAGCGCGGCATGAAAATGTCGGCCAACAATGCCAAGCAGGCGGATATCCTGACCAGCGCCACGATATTGCCGAACCCTGTCGGCACCGCGCCCGGACAGTGGATCGCTGGGAAGTATGACGGCCAGGAGCGGCTCCTGATGCTGCTCCCCGGGCCTCCCTACGAAATGAAGGCGGTGTTTGAAACGGAGTGCATCCCGCGACTGCGCACCCGAGTTCCCGTCCAGTACATTGCCACGCGCACACTCAAGATGGCGATGATGCCGGAATCGCAAGTGGACGCGCGGGTCGCGCCGATCTACAAAACTTATAGCGACGTCGAGACCACGATCCTCGCGGGCGCGGGCGAGATTCAACTTCACCTGCGCTGCCGGAAAGATTCGCAAGCCGACGCCGAGGCGCGCGTCGAGGAGCTTGCCGAGAAAATCGAAGACGAACTCGGCGACGCCATCTTCTCTCGCAAAGGTGAAACCATCGAGCAGATCGTCAGCTATCTCCTGCAGATGCGCAGTATGACGCTGGCGGTCGCCGAATCTTGCACCGGCGGCCTGCTGGCCGAGCGCATCACTTCGCTCAGCGGCAGTTCGCGCTATTTTCTCGGCGGCGCTGTAGTCTACTCGAACGAATTGAAAACGCAATTCGCCAATGTTCCTAAAGCGCTGATCGACCGGCACGGAGCCGTCAGCCGCGAAGTGGCGGCGGCCATGGCCGAAGGCATCCGCAAGCGCTGCCTCGCGAGCTACGGAGTCGGAATCACGGGAGTTGCCGGCCCGAGCGGCGGAACCGAGCACAAGCCTGTCGGCTTGGTCTACATCGCACTTGCGGGGGAAGAAGGCACGCAGGTCGCCGAACGTAATTTCCCCGGCGACCGCCAGCGCATCCGCCAGTTCGCAACGCAGCAAGCATTGGAGATGATCCGCAGGGCGCTCGTGTAAGGCGCTGGTATTAATGTGTGGAGATATTACTGTGTGGAGACGGGGCTCCGCCCCGTCGGGACGGGCCAGAGGCCCGTCACCACACGACACGATCAAAGAAATGCGAATCTTTATCGGCATCGATCTCGACCCTGAGGTCCGCGCGCGGATCTCGCGCTTCCTCGAAGGCGTTCAGGGCTTCGCGCCCGAGGCGCGCTGGGTGCATCCGGAGTCGCTGCACATTACGTTGAAGTTCATCGGAGAGCAAGCGCCAGATCGGGTCGAGGCCCTCGCCGAACGTGTGCGGCGGATCGGATGCGGCGCGTTAGAAATTCGCTGTTCCGAACATGGATTCTTTCCGACCGCAAAGGCTCCGCGCGTATTCTGGATCGGAATTCACGCCGGACCGCAACTAGCCGAACTGGCCGAGAGCATCGATATGGCAACAGCCGAACTCGGCATTCCGCGCGAAGACCGGCCTTACAGTCCACATCTGACGCTGGCGCGCGACGGCGCCGGAAGAAGTTCGGGCTCGCCGAAATGGCGAAAAGGCGACGGGCCCAACTCAATTTTCGCGGCGCTCGAAAAGCGGCTCGCCGCAATGACCGAGCTTGATTTCGGCACCATGACGGCCCACGAGTTTATTCTCTATCAGAGCCAGCTTTCACGAGGAGGATCGAAGTACACGAAGCTGCAACGCTTTCCGCTCCAGCAAGCTTGAATCGATAGCTCCAGCAAGCTTGAATCGATATTAGATAGATGAACATGAATCCCTACCTCATCACCACCGCCCTGAGTTACCTGCTGGGATCCATCCCGTTTGGCTATCTGCTGGTGCGGATTTTCAAAGGCGAGGATGTACGCGCGACCGGCAGCGGCAACATTGGCGCGACGAACGTAGCCCGCAAATCGCCTGCTCTCGGGATTGCGACGCTCGTTCTCGACGCCGCCAAGGGCCTGGCTGCGGTGCTAGTGGCGCGGGTACTATTCGGCGGACCGCATCAGCAGCTCGTCATGACCACGGCGGCGTTTTTCGCCGTGCTCGGCCATCTGTTCCCCGTGTGGCTCAAGTTCCGTGGCGGCAAGGGCGTCGCCACCAGCCTCGGAGCTTTTATATTGCTCACCCCTAAATCCATTTTGTGCCTGGTGGTCCTGTTCTTGATCATCGCCGTCGCCTTCCGCTACGTCTCGCTCGGGTCGGTGGCCGTGGCGGCGGCTTTTCCGCTGCTGGCGTGGGCCCTCCACGAATATGCGGACCCGCGGCAACTGGTTTTGATCGCTCTGGTTTCGGCGCTCGTCATCTGGAGGCACCGCCAAAACATCGGCCGTCTCGCCACCGGAACGGAGTCGAAGTTAGGGAGTAAGTTAGAGACAAAGTCGGAAGCAGAGTTAGGAACAAAGTTAGATAGTGAATCAGGAACGTTAGGAACCACCCGCAGATGAGCCGCATTGCCATTATCGGCGCGGGGGCCTGGGGCACGGGACTGGCAATCGTCCTGGGACGCAAAGGGACACATCAAGTCCGGCTCTGGGCCAACGAGCCGGAAGTTGTGGAGAGCATCGCAAGCAGCCGAATGAACGAGCGCTTCCTGCCTGGGTTCATCCTGCCCGACTCGATTGAAGCGACCACCGACTTGAACACCGCTCTCGACGCCGCGGAGATCGTCGTCAGCGTGATGCCCTCGCAGCATTGTCGCGCTCTATTCGAGCGCATGGCGCCGTCTCTGCGCCCGGAGACGCTTTTCGTCAGCTGCACCAAAGGACTCGAAGACGGAACGTTGATGCGCATGACGGAAGTGGTCGCCGATGTGTTGCGCAGCCGCCGGTTCACTCCTCGCGTAGGAGCGCTCAGCGGCCCTTCCTTCGCCAAGGAAGTCGCGCGCGGCGATCCGACCGCCGTGACCGTGGCATCCGTCGATGCCGAGGTGACACGGGCCGTGCAGCAAGCGTTCAACGATTCCCGCTTTCGCGTCTATACCAACGACGACGTGATCGGCGTGGAGTTAGGCGGCGCGCTGAAGAATATCATCGCCATTGCCGCTGGCGTCTGCGACGGCCTTGGCCTCGGCCACAATTCGGTAGCGGCGCTGATCACGCGAGGTCTCGCCGAAGTGGCGCGCCTGGTCGTGGCCTGCGGCGGCCGCCTCGACACCATGGCTGGACTCGCCGGACTAGGCGATCTGATTCTAACCTGCACGGGAGATCTCTCGCGCAACCGCAGCGTCGGCGTTGAACTCGGCAAAGGCCGCAAACTGCCCGACATCATCGCCGACATGCGCGGAGCAGTCGCCGAAGGAGTTTTCACCACCAAAGCCGCGGTTGGATTGGCCCGCAAGAAAAACGTCGAGATGCCAATCACCGAACAGATGTTCGCCATCCTCGAAAACGGCAAGTCGCCGCAACAGGCCATTGAAGAACTGATGACGCGCGCGGCAAAGGCGGAAGTCTATTAGTTGATAGCGCACGTCCTGAGAACGGCGATCACAGTAGAGTTGAAGTCAGGTGTCGAAATCTGCGGTTTGCGTGACTTTAGGCCGCTACAGACCACCCCCATCGGTAATGTCGCAGCCGCCTACGACAAGCACAATTCTGAGTGTTTCAGGGTTAGGATTAAGGAGGGATCCCTCGGCCCTGGCGCCCAGGAGGACTTGCCATGACTCCATGCTCTCTCCGATTGACGTTCGCGGCGGTGGTATTGCTGGCTTCCGCCGGGCTCGCCCAGCAACCGCCGGAAAGCACGCCCGCCGGGGACGCAACGCCCGAGCAACAGAAGGCGGAAAAGGCAAAGAAACCCGCGCCGAAGAAAATTTATACCAATGCCGACTTAGCTTCTCCCGAGACGAAACCGGAAGCGGACCAGAAGGACAGCCCGGCCAACCCAGTCGCGGGTGGGAACGCCGTGAAAGCCGGTGACTCTTCGGCTTCCGCTACGCCAGCGTCCGGTTCCGCCGAGAAAACGAACCCTTCGGCACCAGACACTTCCCGTCCGCCGGTAATGGATGCCCGCAAACACACTTCAACGACTGTAGCCGTGATTCCCGCCGGCACGCAGATCAAGGTCAACGTGTCGGACGGGACGGTTATGATGCCGGTACGGGTTGGCTGGGCGACGCCAATTCCGGCGTTGACGAAAGTGACCGTCGAGGTCTCCCCGGTTTACTACCCGGTCTGG
Organism: Candidatus Acidiflorens stordalenmirensis; assembly: GCA_003139995.1. Taxonomy (GTDB): domain Bacteria; phylum Acidobacteriota; class Terriglobia; order Terriglobales; family Acidobacteriaceae; genus Acidiflorens; species Acidiflorens stordalenmirensis. Next base: position 10,329 of record PLIC01000272.1, read on the forward strand.
GGAGGTTATTCCGCCAACCTGGGCTATCAGGAGGTCGCACAGCTCACGGCGGTGACGCTGCACGGCAAACATTACGATTTGCAAAGCGATCAAATTCCGGTGCAGCCCGGCGAAGTGACGTTCACTTTGCAGAAGGACGTTAAGCTGAAACGCTGAGGCAACGGTTGCCTGCCCGATGCGCGGCAAAAACCTAGTTGGTGCCCGGAGACGGAATCGAACCGTCACGGAGCTTTCGCCCCTCGGGATTTTAAGTCCCGTGCGTCTGCCAGTTTCGCCATCCGGGCCATGCGAGGCAACTATTGAATTCTACGATAATCGCATGCGAAACTCTTTGAACCATTATTGAACCATTGCATACAACTTTTCGGGAGCTTCTGGGTTCAATATTATGTAGGGACGTGATTGTCTGGAGGAAATCTTGAAAGTATCGCGCTGGTTTCGTGAAGTGATCGGTTCCGGGTTGGCGGCGAGAACCGTTTTTTTGTTCTTTGTGCTTGGAGCGGCAGCATTGGCTTGCGCCCAGAGTGGCGCCATGACTCCTTATCAGGACGAGTCGGATGGCGTCAGCGCCGGCGGAAAATGGCTGGAGTTCCACTCCACCGACAAGATGACGGGCGCGAAGAAAGTGCGCTTTGAGATCCAGTCGGACAATTATTTTCGCGAAGACCCGGAGTACAAGCCCCGAGTGGATCTGTTTTGCGATAACGGCAAGCTCAAGCTGGCGGACTTCAATCCTGGAGTTAAACTGCCTCCGCCGAACCGCCCCGGCTTCTGGTGGCAGCCGCAGTTGGAGGTGGAGGTTCGGGTTGACGATGCTCACTACTTCAAGGGCTGGAACTGGGAACGCGGCCACTTCCTTTCCATGGATAAAGGCACGGTTCGGGGCATGTTGGGGGCCAAGGTCTTCAACGTGGCACTCCCCACGCGGAGCGGCCGGCAGATCGCGGAGTTTTCTCCAGGCGGGCTGAGTTTGGATCGATTCAAACAAGCCTGCGATCTGACGCCGAAGAAGCCGAGCAAGGACTAGAGGTTGTCTGATCCAGTCTTCGTGGGCAAAATTGGATGCTCGCTGCGCTCGAAGCGAGGCCGAAGTGCGCTCGGCTTGGACGGGCGAGGCGCCCGCCCCCACGCGAGCTTGCCAGACAGTCTTTGGGCAACCCGCGCAATTTCACTTCCGCCTGCATCCCCGGCCATTCCTGCGAATCTAATAGTGTTATCGTGGGAGGCGCATGAAGATTGGGATCACCTGTTATCCAACCTACGGCGGCAGCGGAGTTGTCGCCACTGAACTGGGGCTTGAGCTCGCTCGGCGGGGGCATGAGATTCATTTCATCTCCTATTCGCAGCCCATTCGCCTGACCGGGCCGGAACCTAACATTCATTATCATGAGGTCGAGGTCACGCGATATCCGCTGTTTGAATATCCTCCGTACGATCTGGCGCTGGCGACGCGAATGGCCGAGGTGTCGCAGCTCTACGAACTCGATCTGCTGCACGTGCACTACGCGATTCCGCACTCGGTGAGCGCGATGCTGGCCAAGCAGATGCTGGCGGCGACTCCGCCGCGGAAGCAGTTGCCGTTTGTCACGACCCTGCACGGCACCGACATCACTCTGGTTGGGCTCGACCGCTCGTATCTTCCGATTACGCGTTTTTCCATCGAGCAGAGCGACGGCGTGACGGCCATCTCGCAGTATTTGCGCACGCGCACGCTGAGGGTTTTCGACATCAAGAACCACATCGAAGTCATTCCGAACTTTGTGAACTGCGACGAGTATCTGCGCAAACCGGAATGGCTGGAAAAGCGCGGCGAGTATGTCCGGAACGACGAGCGGTTGCTGGTGCACCTTTCCAATTTCCGGCCGGTGAAACGTGTGCTGGATGTAATCGAAATCTTCGACCGTGTGCGCAAGAGAATTCCTGCCAAGTTGTTGCTGATTGGCGACGGGCCCGATCGTTCGCAGGCGGAATGGCTGGCGGTACAGAAAGGCATTCACGAGCACGTGTTGTTTCTTGGGAAGCAGGACGAGATACGGGAAAAACTGGCCATCTCAGACGTGTTGTTGATGCCGAGCGAACTGGAAACCTTCGGACTCGCGGCCCTCGAAGGAATGGCCTGTGAGGTGGTCCCGATTGCCACCCGCACTGGAGGAGTGCCGGAATTAATCGACCACGGTGTGACTGGATTTTTGGCTGATGTTGGCGACGTGGAAACCATGGCGCGTTACGCCATCGATCTGCTCAGTGATGAATCCGCTCTGCGCGCCATGGGGAAACGTGCGCGCGCCGCCGCGCAGGAAAGGTTCTGCGCCAGCAAGATTATTCCGCTTTACGAAGACTTTTACCGAAAGGTGCTGGCGCAATCGCCGAAGCCGTCATGAGCTCTTCCGGATTGGGCAGAATGGGCAGCCGCAACCGGATCAGCGTGCCGCCGCCTTCGCGGCTTTCGATCATCATCTTTGCGGCATCGCCGTAGAGCACCTTCAGACGCTCCGCGACGTTCGCCATGCCGATTCCCATGCCGGCCAAGCCGTCGGCTTGCCCGTGCGGTTGCGCCGATCCCATGCCCACGCCGTTATCTTCTACCTCGACCACGAGCCGTGAATCGATCACGCGGCTGCGCAGCGTAATGCTGCCGCCTTCCACTTTGGGAGAAAGTCCGTGCTTGATGCAGTTTTCAACCAGCGGCTGCAGCAACATGCTGGGAATCATGGCTTCGAGAGACGCCGGATCGAGGTCCTTGACGACCTTGAGCTTGTCGCGTCCAAAGCGCACGACTTCAATATCGAGGTAATTGTCGATGAACTCCACTTCCTCGCGCAGCGGAACGAACGAATCCGTACTGTTAAGCAGGCGGCGAAGAATGGTCGCGAGCTTCAGCACCATCTCGCGCGCCGTGTCGGGATCGAAGCGCACCAGCGACGAGATTGAATTCAGCGTGTTGAAGAGGAAGTGCGGGTTGATCTGGTTCTGCAACGCCGCCATGCGCGCTTGCAGCAGCAGCCGCTCCTGCTCTTCCAGCTTGATCTGTATGCGGACGCCGTTGAAGATTTTCAGTTCCGTGCCCACCACCATGACCACGGTCAGGTAGATCGCGCCCTCCACCAAATAACCGTTCAGAGTTCCGCGGGCGCCCCCCATCCACAGCCCGGGGCTTTCCAGGCTGAAGATGGAACTCGGCCAGAAGCGCCAGATTCCCGTCTGCAAAAAGCGCAGGCCCACGATGGTTACGAAAAAAGCGACCTGCCAATCGAACACGCGCGGGCGCGGCAGATTGCGGCGAATCATGCGATAGAGGGTGAGATCGATGAACGGCGAGAACGACCAGATATCTTCCTGTTCGGGCGCGACCCGTCGCAACTGCCCGGCAATAATTCCAGCGAGCACATTCAACGGCATGGCGGCCCACTCTCCGTGCATCGCTGCCGGCAGCGATAGCAGCGCTCCGCCGAGCCCTCCCGACAAGCGCCCGCCGATCACGCCCAGCAGCAGCGCGGTTTCAAGCGACAGGTCGCCAGCAAGGAAGCTCTTGGCGCTGAATCTTATCCAGACGCCGAGTGCGATGGGGATCGCCATCCACAACGCCAGATAAATCTTGTGTCGGGTTTCGCGCTGCTCACGGAAGATCAGACTCTTGAATTCCTTGGAGCGCACCAGCGCGCTCGACACGGCCGCAGCCACGCCCAGCTTGATGAGGAGATTGACGAGTATCAGCCGCGGTTCCAGCATGGAATGAATTCTTCCCGTGAGATGGAGCTCGGGATCAGGCTCCGATTGTAACCGCTGCCTCGCGTAAAAGCTGCTCGGCGTTGACAGTCGAGCCCGCCGGAACTCCGCCCTGGGCGAAATCGCGGCTGCCACCGCCGCGGCCTCCAACGGACGATAACACTTGCTTGAGCAACGCGCCCATGTCGGCTGAGCCGCCGGGAGTCTGCGCAAACACCAGACCCGGCGGATCCACGGTGCTGGCCACCAGCGCGATGACCGGCGTCGCCGCTCGTGTCACTTTCTGCGCAAAAAGCTTGGCGAAGCTGATGTCGTGATCGGAAAATACCCGCACGACGATCTTCGGCCGGTTCGTCTCCGGTTGATCTTTATTAGGTTGATCCCGTAGCGCGGCCAAAGCCATAAGCTCGGCGAGTTGATCGAGCGCATCGTCCTTTTGCTTGCGCACCAGTTTGCTCTCTTCGACACTCTTGCGGATCTGTTCCGGCACATCCCAGAGCTGCGCCGAGAATAGCGCTGCCGCCTCGCTGAGCGCGCTGTAGTCGCGCCGCGCCATACGGACTGCGCGATCACCGCAGACAAACTCCACCCGCGTTCCCTGCCGCACTCTTTCGCTTTTCCGAAGAATGATCGAACCGATCTGGCCGCTCGTGCTGACGTGAGTTCCGCCGCACGCCGACAGATCGAAATCCGCGACCTCGACCAGACGCAGATCGTCGCGGTCGGTCGGAGGCAGTTTACGCAAGCCAAGCTTCTCCGCTTCCGCGCGCGAAACATAGCGAACCCGCACAGGGCGATTCTCAAACACAATCTGATTGGCCCGCTGCTCGGCCCCGGCAATCTGCTCCGAACTTACTGACGGCGTCGCCAGATCAATCGAGCAATAGTCTTCGCCCATGTGGAACGAGACGGTCGGCATCTGGTAAAGCTCGACAAAAGCGGCCGAGAGAACATGCTGCCCGGAGTGCTGCTGCATGTGGTCGCGGCGGCGTTCAAGATCGATGCTGCCATGCACCGCTGCGCCTGCCAGTGGCAGCCTCGCTGGCGCTTCCAGGTAATGGACGATCCTGCCGTCTTCGGCATCCGCAACTTCCGTGACCCGCAGGCGATCGCCGCCTTGATCGTATCCGACGAGTGTGAGCCATCCGGTGTCGTGGACCTGGCCGCCGCTGGTGGGATAGAACGCGGTTTCGCGCAGGATGACGGCTGGGCGCGACTGCTCCGGCGTCGGAGCGGCCACGTCTTCGACGATGGAATCGAATTCGTGCACTTCGGAACTGTCGTAGTAGAGGCGCTTGGTCATGGTGGGGGCAGCGGGCAAGCAAAAGTCAGGCACCGGCGAACCACTGCACACGAAAGAGCCCGTTACCGTTGCTTCCTTCCGGACCTGGCGGGGTTGGCGGGAAAACGTCGCGCGGAACCGATGCCTGACTCTTTATACTATCAAGAGATCGCCGAAAACAGGAATGAGCACTGCGGTTTTTCGACTATCATCAAGTCACTCTATGGCCGAGTCAGAATGCGCCGCCTGCAAAGAGCTGAGAGATCGTGAGACCCGTGCGCACGCGGCGTGGACTTCTTTTCTGTACCGCAATAAGAACAAGCCGAAGCTGTCCGAGAGAGCAAACCGGAAGCAGCAGAAAGAAAAGATGGAAGCTTATGAGCAGGCTCACAAAGCCCGTCTGGCTCACGCGAAGACATGTCCAATCTGTCTGTCCAACCTGTGAAGAGATCAGCGCTCGCCGATATCTAGGATCCCATGCCGGCCGTTTCGATCTTCGACAGCGCCAACAAGACTCGAACTGTGAGTTGTGAACCTGAGAGGCTTTATCAATCCTGAGTACTGACCTGTAAGTTCCCAATCACTGAAACAATTCGTAGTGCGTAACCGTGGGTTCGAATTCCATCAAGTACTTCTCATCCTCCGGATAGTACTTGGCGACCTCGATATCAGCGCCAGCAAAAGCCACAATTGCGTCGCGCGACTCCCAAAAGGTAAGCGTGATGAAGTGGGCTGTATCACCGTTTATCCTGCGTAGAACCCAGGCCCCTCTATTGCCAGTCGTCGCTCGGTAGTCGGGAATGCCAGACTTGAAGAGATATTCGAGATACGCGTCCGCATCGCTCGCCTTCGTTTTACCATGCCAGATTCGGGCTATCATATGCCCCTCCTTAGCGCACGACCAGCACTTCCCGGATGGCATCGCGCGCCAGGAAAAACTTGATCGAAGCGAAATCGCGGAAGAGGTTTTCAATGTGCCGGTTGTTGAACACGCGCTGCAGGCGCGGCGATTGCTTGTCGGACGCGGGACGGCCGGGCGGCGCGAACTTCACCTCTTGCATCTCCAGCATGTCGGTGTCGGTCACGTGATAGCGATAGCAGATCGAGTCCGGGCCCGCGTCGCGCGTGTGAAAGAACGCCAGCAGCACTCCGCCCGGCTTCATCACCGACCACAGGCGGTCGATGGTCGGTTTCACCAGACTCTCTTCCATGTAATCCGGCAGATTCCAGCACAGCACGACGTCGAACTGAGCGTTCGCGTACACCAGGTTCTCATCCAGAAACTTCTTGCTGTCCACAACCGTGTTTCCCGTGCTGTCCTGAATGCGCAGCGCCGGGTCGAGCGACGACCGCAACAAATCTTCGCTGTAATTCTTGTGTCCCCTGCCGGTAAAAAAGCGAATGTTGCTGGCGGAGGTCGAGCCCATGTCGAGCACGCACAGCCCCTCCTGCGAATTCAGCAGCCGCGAAATCTCCGCCATGCCGCTCGACCGGCGGGTTCGCCTCTGCGGGACTGCGGGACGCGCAGTCTGGTTCGACGAGCTGCGAAAAAATTTCATTACGTTGTCAGAAACGGATGCCATCGATCCGCGCGCCCCGTGGCGCGATCGGCCCGCCATTTCCTACGAAGACGCGGGCCCTGCCGCCTTTCCGGCCTCTTTCTGAATATCAACCTTCCCTTTCAGGAACGCGCCCTCTTCAATGGCGATACGCTGCGTGGTCAGGTCGCCCGTTACTATCGCCGACTTTCGCAGATCCACGCGATCGGAGGCGTTCACGCTCCCATCCAACTTACCCTGAACCACCACCGCTTTGGCGCTCACGTCGGCCTTGACGTTTCCATTCGGCCCGACCGTCAGGCTGTGGTTGCGCAGCTCAATTTTGCCTTCGACGTTGCCATCCACGTACAAGTCTTCGGAGCCCGACAGCTCTCCCTTGATTACGACCGACTTGCCGATGTGGGCTAACTCTCCGGTCTGCGGAGCATCCATGCTTTGGCCTCCATCTCCTCGCGCTCTGTTCGCCGCGAATGAACCGATTGTAAATCATTCCGCGATCTTGGGGTTTGGCGCGGTCGCAGGAAATCTTTCCCCATCAGGAAGTTGCAGCAGCGGCCGGAAGCGCAGCTCCGTTGCAACCTCCGGTTTGCTACCATCGCCTAAGAGGATCGATGTGCCCAATCCCATCATGACGGTTATCGACTCGATCTTGCGCAACTCCATCGCGCACAGCATCGTCCGCAGCATCGCCTGGATTCTGCTGCTCACCGCAGCCAGTCTTGCCGGTCAGCCAGCGACAATTTCTTCGTATCGCGATCCGGCGGAACTGGTGCGCAAAGCAGTGCAGAACGAAATTAAGGCGGCCAGTGACGACACCGCGCACTTCCTCTTTCGCGGCACCAAGACCACGACCAAGGGATCCACCACAAGACTCTATGTCGAGACCAAGGAGGCCACCGCCGGCTTGGTGATCGCCTACAACGACAAAGCTCTGACTCCCGAACAGCGCCACGCGGAAGAGGCGCGCGTCGAACGTTTCATCAACCATCCCGAAGAACTGCAAAAGAAGCGCGAACAGGAGCGCGAGAACGCCGAGCGCACGCGGCGCATCGTGCGCGCGCTTCCCGATGCCTTCCTGTTTGAGTATGCAGGAGAAGAACCGGGTTCGGAAGCTATTGGCCGGACCGGCCACATTTTGGTCAAATTGAAGTTCCGGCCGAATCCACGCTACGAACCGCCGTCGCGCGTAGAAGAGGTTCTAGCCGGCATGCAGGGCTACGTGCTGCTGGACGCCGTTCACTACCGCATTGCCAGCATTGACGGCACGCTCTTTAAGGAAGTCGGCTTCGGGTGGGGAATTCTCGGACACCTCGATCGCGGCGGCCGCTTCGTGGTTCAGCAGCAGGAGGTTGGCGACAATCTCTGGGAAATTTCAAGCATGACCCTGAGCTTCACCGGAAAGATCCTGCTGGTGAAAAATCTCTCCATCATTTCGAAGGAGACTTTCACCGGATTCAGGCGGGTTCCCGCGGACCTGACATTCGCCCAGGCGGTGGAGCTATTGAAGAAGGAAGACGCGGCCGTAGCCGCTTCCCGCCTGTAGAGACGGGGCTCGACGCGTCTCTACGGGAGAATCAGGCGCTTGTTTATTTCCCGGCGCGAAACGTTTCTTCACGCACGGTAAACTTCCGCACCAGGTCTTCGCGCACCTGGTAGCCCGTTCCGGGAGTGTCACCGATCGCGATCATTCCATCGGCGCGCACTTCCACTTCGGGTTCGATGATGTCTTCTTTCCAATAACGCTTCGAGGCCGACACATCTCCGGGCAAGCGAAAATTCTCCAGCGTCGACAAAGCGATATTGTGCCCCCGTCCTACTCCCGATTCCAGCATCCCTCCGCACCACACCGGAACGTTGTGCCGCACCGCGACATCGTGTATTTTCATCGCCTCGCTGAAGCCGCCCACGCGGCCCACTTTGATATTGATGATCCGGCAGGCCCCGATCTCCAGCGCAAAATCGGCGTCACGCGCATTCAGAATCGATTCGTCCAGACAGATCGCCGTCCGAATGGCTTTCTGCAATCGCGCATGAAGATAGATTTCGTCGTTCCACAACGGCTGCTCGATCATGAGCAAATTGAAGGCATCGAATTTGCGCAGGTGCTCGACCTGGTCGAGCGTGTAGGCGGAATTCGCATCCACACTGAGAACAATATCCGCCCAGCGCGCGCGGATCTTCTCCAGCACATTCAGGTCCCATCCCGGCTTCACCTTGATCTTGATCCGCCGGTATCCGGCCGCCAGCTCAGTCTCGATTTTCTGCAGAAGTTCTTCCGGCGTGTCCTGAATGCCAATGGAAACACCGCAGGCGATCTCGCGCCGCGTTCCTCCCAGCAACTTCCAGAGCGGCTGTTGTTTCTGCCGCACCTCCGCGTCCCACACTGCGTTTTCGAGCGCGCCCTTCGCCATGCGGTGGCCCCGGACTCTGGCGAACCGCGCCGCACAATCCCGGCCGGAAGACAACTCGCTCTGCAGCAACAGCGGAGCCAGGTAATGCTTGATCGTGGGCCACGCGGTTTCAATCCATTCCGCACTGTAATACGGATCTTCCCCGGCGACGCACTCGCCCCACCCGCGCACGCCATCGGCCTCGACGCTCACCAGCAGGATGCGGCGGCTGTAAACGCGGCCAAAGCTCGTTTCAAAAAATTGCACGAGCGGCATGTGAATTTCACGCAGAGTTACGGATTCAATTTTCATGATTTGTCCTGTTCTAATACCGCCAGCTTTCGTCCCACTCTCCCAGAAGAAACCGGCCATTCCCGCGGCCGTCGCGTTCATAGCCAAGCACACTAAGCCCCTCAGCAAATGCCCTCGTGAACCGCTCACGATTCCCTTCCTGCACCGCAAGCGCCTGCGCCCGCGTCGCCGCCGCGGCCTTCCATTCGTAGATCTCCGCCGGCACGTCGATGCGCGCGCGGCATTCGAACTTCGCGCGCGGAGCGCCCGCCAGCACCGCTTCGACCCGCTTGGACTTCATCCACCACTCCGCCACCAGCCGGTCCGAGGGCAAATAACCCTGCAACGGCGACGATGTAATCCCATACTGGTTCACGTTGTAGCGGCGCGCGATCGCACCCAGCTTCTCGATATTCAAATACGCGTTCTTGATTTCCAGCGGATCGAACGTCCACTCCATCAGTTCGAAACCCCGCGCCAGCGCGTCTTCACGCTGATGCAGCTTCATCCTCCGGCCCAGGCCTCCATTGCGATATTGCTGGCGGACGGCCAGCATGTGCGAGTGCAGATAGCAGTGACCGTTCCGCATTCCCGGAATCGCGAGCGCGAAACTGATCAGTTCCTTTTCGCCGTCCCTTTCGTCGTTTCCTTCGGCGTTCTTGCGAACGAAAGCCCCAATCACCTGGCCGCCGATCTTCGCGGCCACCACGAACATGCGCACCGGAACCAGGTCCGCGTCGGAGAATTTCCACACTTCTTTCTGCAGCGCAAAGCAGGTCTGCATCTCCTCAAGCGCTTCGCACTTGCGGATGGTGACTTTGCCTGTGGCCATTTCCGTCACGCCCGTTTTTCCTGCTGCTTCGCTTCTTGCCATAGGGTTTCCAGTTCGTCCATCGACGCCTGCTGCGGCGCTCGACCGCTCTCGCGCAGGCGTTCCTCCATCCATTGAAACCGGCGCTTGAATTTGCGATTCGTCTTCCTCAACGCCGACTCCGGGTCGAGCGCCAGAAAGCGCGCGATGTTGACCATAACGAAGAACAGATCTCCAACTTCATTCTCCAGACGCTCGCGCACCTCGGGCGGAACCTGCGGCTTTCCCGACCCGGCAATTCCCTCCCCAACCGATTGCCCCTTGGAATGCAGCATCGGCGCAGCTTTCAACTCCTCCCGCAACTCCAGCGTCTCTTCTTCGAGCTTGGCAAAGAGGCCTTCCATTTCCGGCCAGTCGAATCCGACATGCGCCGCGCGCGAGCTGAGTTTATAAGCCTCCATCAGCGCGGGCATTTTCGACGACACACCCGCGAGCACTGATTGCGCGTGATCAGACTGCGCGCCGCCAGCCTGCTCCGTCTTCTTACCTTCGCTCTCTGCCAGCCGTTTCTTCTTCTCTTTCTCTTGCGCCTTCAACGCCTCCCAGTTGCGCAGCACTTCGGCAGGAGTGTCCGCTTTCACCTCGCCAAACACATGCGGATGCCGGTCGACCAGTTTGTTAGACAGCCGGTCGAGCACATCATCCACCGAAAAGTGGCCTTCTTCATTTGCCATCTGCGAATAGAACAGCACCTGCAGAAGCAGGTCGCCCAATTCGCCTGTCAGTTCCGGCCAATCGCGATTGTCGATGGCTTCGAGGACTTCGTAAGTCTCTTCCAGCGTGTAGGGCTTGATGGTATCGAAGGTCTGTTCGCGATCCCACGGGCATCCGCCCGGAGCCCGCAACCGCGCCATGATCTGAACCGCTCGCTCGAATCGTTCGCCTGTGGTGGACATCCTGTTCAATGTAAATGACGCGAATTCCGGGGGCAATGGCGGTGGAGAGTCTCGCAGCTATCGCAACGAGCGAACCAGCAATTCCGTTTCATCCGAGACGATCGCATCCACGCCCCGCCCTTCGAACTCGCGCATGCGCCCGGCGCGATTCACCGTCCAGACCATGATTCGCTTTCCCGCAGAATGAACCAGGTCGACCAATTCGCCATCTGCCAGTTCGAACTGCGGAATCACCCACTCCGCCGGCATTTCGCGCCAACCTCGAAGCCGATCCTCGGTATCGCAAAGAAATCCCAGCGGAATCGCCGGGTCAAGATCGTGGACTGCCCGGAGCACCTTAGGAAGAAACGACGAAACCACGTATCCCTTTTGCGGCGGATGCTTGTGCAACTCCGCGAGCGTCTGCGGCTCCAGTCCCGCAACCTTCAACTCGATATCAAGGAACGCCCGATGCGCAAATTGGCGCAGAACATCTTCCAGTGTGGGCAAAGGCAGGCTTTTCGAAGCCGTGTTCTCAATCTCCATTCCGCCGATGGTCGCGTCGTGGCAGATCACAGCCTGCCCGTCGGTCGAACGACGCACGTCGAATTCAAAGCCGTCGCAGCCGTGCTGTAAGCAAAGCTCGAACGAGGCCAGAGTATTTTCAGGAATTTGGCGGTACGTCCGCGCCCCGCGATGCCCCAGCAGAAGAGGAAGACTCATTCAAGTATTTGCACTTCTCGGCGTCCTCGGAGTCTCGGCGGTGAACAAGCGGAGAGATCAGTCCAGATCGAAATCCCGGATCGGCTTTCCTGTGTCCGGCGTTTCTTTGGCCTTCTTCACCGCCTCCTGGAATTTTTTCTCCAGCAGCTCCGAGGCATGCTTTTGCGCTTCCATTGATTGGCGGAAGATCGAGTCGCGCCGGCTGTCCTGTTCTTTCATGGCGCGAGCCGCTTCTTCCATGTCGTTGAAGGTTTTCGGCTTGACCGGCGCGGTGTGCGCGATCACGTTGCGCGTCGCGGCGTCGATTTTCATGACCGCGCCGCAGCAGGGGCAAGTCACTTCAAAATTGGCTTCGCGTTTCACCACCCGCGATCATACCGCAATCCGCCTCAGCGCGGCGTGAGGCGAATCGGCAGAATGTGGAACAGATACAGCATTTCCCAACCCAGCAGAACGATCGACACCACCACCACCAGGACCGCCAGAGTCTCACCAAAGTTCAGGCCAACTTTTTCCTGTTCAAAACGGCGCGCCCCCAGGCTCAAAATGTTCAGCGTGGCAAAGCCAAACACCAGCGCCCAGAGGATGTTGTAAATCTCCTCGCGGGTCGATCGCAGAAGGAACATCGCAGGCAGAATCCCGGCCGCCAGCGCGTGCAGCGCACGGCCGGAGAACTCTGCCCAGCCGTGGACCTGCCCCGTCGCGACAAATAGCGGCGAGCAGTTCCTGAATACGGACGCGCAACTCCGGGGTGCAGCCGTAAAGGGCCGAGGCAGTCTCATGCGGAAATTCGATAGTACCGTGTTTGCCTTCACAAAGTCAGCCAAACCACGAGAAAAGGCACCTCACTAGTGCATGGCGGTTGATTTTCTCATGACGGTCACAGAGGATAGTATGCGAGAAAGTTCGCGATGATCGTCAACTTCGCCGAGCGGGCGCACAACCACAACTGGGAACTGGACCCGGTTACCAGGTCTTTACTCGATACCGATTTCTACAAACTCCTCATGCTCCAGTTCATCTGGAAGCATTACCCGAAAACCCGTGTGTCGTTCTCTCTGCTGAACCGCTCCACTTCTGTGCGCCTCGCAAAAATGTTCCCACGCGAAGAGCTTATCCACCAGATGGAGCACGTTCGCGGCCTGCGGTTTCGAAGGTCGGAACTGGTCTGGCTCGCCGGCAACACGTTCTATGGCCGCCGCGGAATCTTTGAGCCCACCTTTCTAGAATGGCTGGAACGTGATTTCCGATTGTCGGACTATGAGCTATCGGTCGAGGACGGACAGTTCCATCTTTCCTTCGACGGCCTTTGGACCGAGACCACGATGTGGGAACTCTATGCGCTTTCCATCCTCGACGAACTCAAGACCCGAGCCGGTTTGAAAAAACTGCACGAGTTTGGTCTCGACATCCTCTATGCCAGGGCGAAAACAAAACTCTGGGGCAAGATCGAGCGGCTGCGCGGCGTTCCCGGTCTTGCCGTGGCCGACTTTGGAACCCGGCGCCGCCACAGCTTCCTCTGGCAGGAATACGTGGTCAACGCCATGGCCGCGAATCTCGGCAGCGCCTTTACCGGAACCTCGAACGCCTTCCTCGCCCACAAGCACGACCTTGAAGCCATCGGAACCAATGCGCATGAGATCCCCATGGTCATGGCCGCGCTCGCGCCCAATGATGACTACGATGCCCTCAGAGCTTCGCAGTACCGCGTGCTCGAGTTGTGGCAGGCCACCTACGAAGGCGCGCTCCGCATCATGCTGCCGGATACTTTTGGAACCACCCAGTTTCTCGACAATGCCCCCGACTGGACGGCCGATTGGACGGGCCAGCGCATCGACAGCAAGAATCCCTACGTCGCCGGCGACGAATATATCCAATGGCTCAAGGGGCGCGGTCGAGACCCGCATGACAAGCTCATCATCGCGTCCGACGCACTCGACGTCGATGACATCCTCGGCCTGCACGCCTATTTTGGTGGAGCGCTCGCCAGCGGCGCCACCGCCAATGACTTCCGCAGCGCCGCCGATTTCCTCGATCCCAAAAAGTGGACCCCGGGCCGCCGCATTCGTTTCAGCGCAGGTTGGGGAACTTTGCTGACCAACGATTTCCGCGGCTGCGATCCCGCCGACGGCAGCGACTTTGACCCCATCAGCCTGATCTGCAAGGTATCCACTGTCGAAGGCAAGCCCGCCGTGAAGCTCTCCGACAACTACGCTAAGGCGCTTGGCACGCCGGAAGAAATCGAACGCTACCGCCGCGTGTTCGGCACCGCAGGAATGAGCAACACTCCGGTGATCACGTAGGGCTTCACGTCCACTGCTCAAGGGATTGGTGAAAAACTCGCGATGCGCGACCCGAAGCCGGCCGCAGCGGCTTAAGACCGCTTTTTATTCAGGGGCACTCACGGCGCGGCTGGAAGCCACGTCCTTTCAAAACCAAGGCCGAAACTCAATTTTTTCGGCAGCCTGTCAAGCCGTTCCGGTGTTAGCGAGCGCTTCCACCGCCTCCCACGTCGTGCTAAACGTCACGAAGAAATCGTTCACCTTGGTGATTTCCATAATCTTGCGCACCCGCGGCTTCACCCCTGTCAGCACCAGACATCGCCCCGTTTTCTGGTGCGAAACGTACGCCGCCACCAGCGATCCCAATCCCACCGAATCGATGTAGGGGACATCCGATAAATCCAGAATCATCGTCTCCGCGCACTCGTAGTGCACCGCGCGCTCGAATTGCGGCGCGGTTTCGATCGTGATCGGCCCGCGCAGCAACAGAATCCTCTGATCGTCCGCCACTCCTTCATAGCGCTCGACAGTTAGTTCCTGCGATCCCATGGCAGCCGATTGTAGGCCACCCGGCCGTCCCTGTCACCTCAATAAACTACAGTGTGTTTCATAAATGCTTTTCAGCTTGGAAGGCGCGTCCCTCAGGGGCTAAAGCCCGCATTTTTCCAGGCCCTAAATGGCACGGCTAACGCCGTGCCCTACCCAAAACCGATATATGAAACACGTTCTACTCGATAAACTACTGCGGTTTCTTGTCGTCCCCGTGGTTCTCATACACCGAGTACTGCCCGCCCGGATGCTTCAGCTTTACCGTAATCTCCATCTCCGGCTTGTTGATCTCGTAGTCTTCCCCAAAAGTCTGGAAATGCGGCGCCAGCACCTGCACCCGCAGCGAACCATACGGAATTCCGTCAACGTTCGTCTTCCCCTCTGCGTCCGTCTTCAGATCCATCTCTCCCTGCGCCTGCTTCCCCTTGCGTTTCACCGGATGCAGCACCACTTCCGCATTCCTCACGGGCTTGCCGTCGGAGTCGCGCACTACCACAAACCGCAAATTCGACGTCGGCCCCTCATCATCCTGGGCCCTCGCCAGCCCGACCATGCCGAGCCCTAGCACGATCGCCACCGCCATCGCCATCGAAAAATTTCTGCTCATAGGCAATCTCACTCGATCCTCCGCCATCGCGCTTCTCATTGCTGCGGTTTCTGCTCCGGCTGGTTTTTGTCCTCAGCCTTCTTCGCGTCTCCCTGATTCCCATACACCGAGTACTGTCCCCCTGGACGCTTCAGCTTCACCGTAATCTCCAGCTCCGGCTTGTTGATCTCGTAGTCTTCCCCAAAAGTCTGGAAGCCCGGCGCCAGCACCTGCACCCGCAGCGCACCATAGGGAATCCCTTCAATGTTCGTCCGCCCATCGTTGTCCGTCTTCAACTCCAACCCGCCCCGCGACTGCCTTCCCTTCCGGCTCACCGGATGCAGCACCACCGCCGCATTCCTTACCGGCTTGCCGTTGTAGTCTTTCACCACCACAAACCGCAAATTCGACATCGGCCCCTCATCCTCCTGAGCCCCTGCCAATCCAACCATGCCAAACCCAAGCACGATGATCACCGTACACGCGGCCAATAATCTCTTCTTCATAGTCGTCCATTCTAGAATCGGCCGCATAAACAAGCCACAGAGCGTTGCTCGTGAAATGCGCGACATGGCGCCAGTCGAGGAGCCGCTACTGTTTCGGCGTTTCCGCCGCCTGTAACTCCCTCGCCCGCCCTACCAGCTTCTTCAGCTTGCCTTCAATCGCCGCATCCCCGATATGCTGATCCTGCAACACTCCATCCGCGTCAATGGTGAAGGTCTGCGGGATCGCGCGAACGGCAAACAAGGTCGCTATGGGGCCCTTAAAACCGCCATCGCGATATTGCAGCCAGGTCATTCCGTTTTTCGCGACGAAGTCCTTCCACTTCTGCTCATCTTCGTCGAGGCTCACGCTCAGTAGCACCAGTGGCTGACCCTGGAACTTCTTCGCGATCTCCCGCATGTGGGGCAGAGCCTCCCGGCAAGGCGCGCACCACGTGGCCCAGAAGTCGATCAGCACAGCCTTTCCTTTCAGGTCGTCTAAAGAGACACGTTGTCCATCGGTTGTCGTTATCGAAAACGGCGGCGCCATTCTGGCCCGCGCCAGTTCGGGCTCGCTGATGTATCGCAGCGCGCGCTGCCGATTCGGATCGTCTTCCGGCCTCATCTTTACAAACTGCTCAAACTGCTTCTTGGCCGCATCGTCCTGCCTCAAGTGCGCGAGAATCTGTCCATCGACATAAATCGCGTCGGGGAAATTCGCAACCGCCGCCAGCGCCTTGGTCATTTCTTCGTGCGCCCGAGCGAATATTTCATCCTTGTGTTTTTCGAGCCCCTGGTCTTTCAGCACGATCCCGAGCTAATAGTGCGCGACTGCCAGATCTTTAGCGCTGTGAGCCTCGATCACCATCTCTTCCCCGGCGGTTTCCGCTGTCTTCCACTCCCCGAGCTCGATCCCGTACTTGATCATCTTCTTCTGGCATGCCAGGCAGTGTCCGTCGTCCTGCTTATCGGCTTTCTTGAAGCCATCCAGCGCGGCCGAGGTCATGTGCTGATGCAAATCCTCTAGAGCACGCTTATACGTTTTCTGGGCTTTCTCATTTGTCGGGCCCTCCGCGTCATTTTGTGCGAGCGAGGAAACCACGAGGCCCGCCAAAATCACTAGCAATCCGCAACACCGCATACCAGCCTCCTGCTACTGGAAATTGGTTAAGAATAAATGCCAGAGTGCGTTTCACCAATGCCTTTCACCTCGGAAAGCGCGTCCCTCACGGGCTAAAGCCCACACTGATTTCACGCGGGTTACGCGGCCCTGAAGGGCCGCTCTTCCATGGCAATCCACAAATTTCTGAGTTTTTCCGCAAGCCGTAAAGCCGTGTCCTATCCAAAACCAATTTCTGAAACACGCTCTTAGGCATGCTTACTCCAAATCCGTTACCCATGCCAGTCACTTACGGGAAACCATACTATCCGGTCGGAAAACTGAAAGCGGAGGCTGACGCAAGAAAAAGTAGATGCGAGCGTTCCCAGAAGGGGGTTTGCGACATCTGACCGGCGGTTTGAAGGTGAAAATGGAGACGAGGACAACTGGCAAAATTTGTCAATCTGGGTCTCCGAAAGTGTCATACTGGGAGAATCAAGGGTGACTGGGGAGGTGACTATCCCGCAGAAGGCCGCTGAAAACACTGAGTTTTCATCCAGAAGGACATCTGACTTCCGTCACTTGGGTTTCTGGCCCTTAGAGTGCGATAGTAGAAGCGAGTTGGTCATCCAACCAAATTCAGTCAAACGGAGACGAGGACACTTTCAATGCGGAAACAAAAGGGCTTCTCACTGATCGAACTGCTGATCGTGGTGGCGATCATTCTGATCATCGCCGCGATTGCTATCCCGAACCTGCTGCGCGCGCGTATTGCGGCGAATGAATCGTCCGCAGTGGGGTCGATTCGCACCATCAACACATCTCAGATTGCATACAACTCCGCCTACCCGACCATTGGCTTTGCCAACGGCCTGAGTATGCTGGCGGGCACCTGCACGGGGG
>PLIC01000026.1 GCA_003139995.1 Candidatus Acidiflorens stordalenmirensis
TTATTTATGAAACACCACACTAGGACAACCGAACCGTTGCCGCACACGCACCATGAATCAGGCATCACAGACACGAGTCTCCAACCACTCGTGGTGCCCCGTGATTCCAGGCGAAAGGGGCCAAGCGCTTCGTTCGTTGCTTCTACGTCTCAAATACGTACGCAGCAGGCGCATCCCTTCCTCGTTCTCTCTCAGCAAGACAGCAACTCGTTGCGCACCGACTTCAATTGCGCAATCTTCTTCGCGATCTGGACGCTGTTTCGGCAGGCCACCATGCACGACTCGCAACTGTCACACGCATCGACTCCTCGGCCCAGTGCAACGCTCGCGAGCATCTCTCGTGCCATCCCCGTATTTCTGTATTGCACGGCATACATATGCGCCCTCATCAAAGCGGGGACGTCCACTTGCTTGGGGCAGTCGTCTTTGCATTGGCCGCACTGCTGGCAAAACTCTGCCTGTGCCGCAAAACTCTTATCCGCCAGAAACCGTTCTTCCTCGTCGGTGTAGGTCAAGTTCCGTGCCACGGAGAAGTCCTGTTCGAGATGTTCGTAGGTGCTGAAGCCCGGGATCGCTGTCGTAATGAAATCGTGGTTCAGCACCCACTTCAGCAGAGCCGTTTGGCTGGCCGCCGGCAACTGCTTCGGCAACTTCGCGTCCGGCCTGACGGTGCCGCCCGCCTGTGTCTTCATGGCCACGATTCCGATTCCGCTCTTCGCGGCGCGCTCGATCGTGCTCAAGACACCCGCATCGTGCGCCATCGTGTAATTCAGTGTCACCAGGGCGACGTCAAACAGATTCAGCCGCACTGCCTCGTTGATCACGTCCTGAGTCTTGTGCGTCGATAGCGCCACAAACCGCGTCTTCCCGTCCTTCTTCAGACTCTGCAACGCTTCCAGCGGGCCGTCCGCCCGCGCATCCTCTACCGAATCGACCGCATGGTGATAAAGGATGTCGACGTGGTCCATCTGCAGACGCCGCAAGCTACTCTCCACTCCTTCGATGAAGCGCTTCTTTGCTTCGGCGACGTTTTGCGGGCGGTTTCGCGACGCCTGTTTCGTCGAGATCGTTACCTCGTCGCGAACGCCTAGTTCCTTAATCACCTGTCCCACCATTTCTTCGTTGCGTCCTTGTTTGTAACCTGCCGCAGTATCGAAGTGCCGGATTCCCACTTCGTAGGCCCGCCGCAACAAACCCGGCACGTCCGCGTTCATTACGCCCATGCTGACTATCGGCAGCGTGATTCCCGTCTTTCCCAGCGTCCGTTGCAAGACTGGACTGTTTGCAGTCGGGTTGACGGGACTCGCCAGCAGTAGATCTGTTTGTCCTAACACCGTCGCCGCTCCTGCCCATACGATCGGCTTCACGATGAATTCCCGTCGGTTCCACTCCTGCCGCTTATTCATGACTTAGCTCCTAAAATGGCGTTGCGCATTTTGTCAATTTCTAGCCGGTGCCGGCTCATGGCAAACTCTGCGCCGCCGTCTTCAAAATCTCAGCCCCATTCTCCGGTGGCTCCAGCAAGAGAATCAGGTAGCGCCCCTGCGCCCGCGCGATCACCCGCCCTTCGAAACCATTCCTTGCCCGGATTCCACCTTCTCCCAATTCCGGCGCGGCAACGCACTCCCCGCTTTGCCTGAAGTGTTGGGCGAGTTGCTGCAATCGCGTCCTCGCTCCTGCGACATCATTTGCCACTGAAATCAGCAGTTTGCTCTGCAGCCGCCCCCACGCATAGGTCACCACATACGCCGGCGCCAGGAACGCGTGCCCCAGCGGGTCCTTCCTCATGTACTGTTCGGAATGCTTCACCCGATTTTCTTGAGGAAGCTTCTCCAGCAGTGCCGGGAGTGTCCGCGCCCCGCCGATTCGCCTGGATAAAATGCGTGCAAATTGATCGAGCAGCGCCGCCGCGTTCGCGCCAGATCCCGACAGTTTCACGTAGTAATGGTCCTGCAAGAAGTTCAGGATTCCTGCACTCCGGTACCCTTCAACTCCGATCGCGATGAACTTGTATCCGGGCGACCGCTCGGCCGCGTACATACCGAACGCATCCTCCGGTTTCCCCATGTCGTAGATGTCTGCCGTCAGTTCCGCGTCGCCACTCTTGAAATCTTGATGCAGCAGACTTCGAAACTCATAAAGCAGATAAATGTCTGCACCGCCGTCTATGTACTGATAGAGAGTGTCTGGCTTGTAGAAAGAAGGCTGATCTTGCGGAACGGCGCGGCCGGGAAGAGGTTCGCTCAGAAAGCCCTCAAGTTGTTTTTGGGCGATAGCCGGGGTATGCGTGGGCGGAGTACCGCCGCTGAACGCTGAATTCTGTGCCTGCGGGATTCCTACTGCCAACGCAGCACAGACCAACCCACTACTCCATCGGACCCAAGGTCTCATTGCAACACTTCCCCCTGAGTTGATCTGGACGGTCGATATAAACTCCTTGCGAATGCTAAAGAGCCGTGGTGGGCACAGCCATGATTTCCATCACGTCGGCATGTGATTCTGAGGCAGTTGTGATGAAACGGCCGCTCAAGCTGACCCGTGCTCGGAGTGCCACTTCAACCTTCGAACAAGAGACTGACTTTCGCATGCGCAAAGGGGCTTCAGGTGGAGAACATCATTGCGGTTGAGGATGAACAGTAAATCAAGGAATGGGATCGGCAAGCCGAAGGTAATTCCGGTATCCTCCAGCGCCTCGTCTCGCGGTCCAGAAACAGGCTTATAGGAGAGCAACGGCAATCTCCTCGGAGCCGACTTCTGGCCCGGAAATAGCTTCCCACTAGTGTCCCGTTTCTAACGCTTCGTTACAATGTCTAACCTTGCGAGCAATCGAGTGCGCGGAGGCAGTCCACATGAAAGGTTGGGGACTGCGGTTGCGGCAGCGGATGTAATCGAGGATGGCTCGCACCAACTCGCCGACACTGCGGAAGGTTCCGCGCCGGATACGCTTGTCGGTAATCTCCGCGAAGAAGCGTTCCACCAGGTTCAGCCAGGAAGCACCCGTGGGCGTGAAGTGTCGGTGATAGCGAGGGTGTGCGGCAAACCATGCCTCCACCGCCGGATGGGTGTGGGTGGCATAGTTGTCGAGGATGAGATGAATCGCCAGTCGGCGTGGCGTGCGGCGCTCGATCCGCTCCAGAAAGCGCAGAAACTCTTGGTGGCGATGACGCGGCATGCACCCTCCCAGCACCTCGCCGTTCAATACGTTGAGGGCAGCGAACAAGGTCGTAGTCCCGTGGCGAGTGTAATCGTGGGTTTGCCGCTCCGGGATTCCCGGACGCATCGGCAGAACCGGCTGCGTACGATCCAAGGCTTGAATCTGGCTCTTCTCATCCACGCTCAGCACCAGGGCTTGGGTCGGAGGGTTCCGGTACAAGCCGACAATGTCGTGCAGCTTGTGGAAGAACTTGGGATCCCTGCTGAGCTTGAAACTCTTCACTCGATGCGGCTGCAACCGATGCGCCCTCCATACCCGGTGGACCGTCGCCGGACTCACCCGCTGCGCCTGGGCCAGCGTGCGCACGCTCCAATGCGTGGCTCCGGGCGGCTTGCGGTACAGGGTGGCGTTCACAATGGCTTCTTCCTTCTCGGGCGTCAGCCGCTTCTTGCGGCCCGGTCGAGGAGCATCCTCCAGCAACCCCTCCAGCCCCGCCTGCTCAAAACGCTGACGCCAACGCAAGACGGTCGGTCGGCTGGTGCCCAGTTCGGTTGCCAGGCGGTGGTTCGCCACCCCGTCGGCCGATCGCAGAACGATGCGGATGCGAAGTGCTATCTTTTGCGGTGTACTTCCCGCCCGCGCAAAACCTTCCAGCAGTTTCCGCTCTCCCACACTCAGAGGCAGCGCTTGGGCAGCTTCCCACATAGCTGCCACTATAGCGCGAACTTCGGCTATTGTAACGTTATTTATGAAACACCACACTAG
>PLIC01000233.1:0-95333 GCA_003139995.1 Candidatus Acidiflorens stordalenmirensis
TCCCCCTCTGTGAGACATTCGGGTTAACGCGGAGGAAATCTGATGCGCGGTTAAGGCTTGATTGTTTAATTGGTTTAACGCGATATTACGACAACAGCCCGTGTCGCGAGGCTGTTTGATAACGAGCAGCGGGATTGCAGTGATGACATGACTGTGATAATGGGAGCGTGCCCTGCCCCGTATGAGGTATTTTGCTTGACAGCGAAGAGAGATATGTTGTGTGATTAAAACGTTTCAACGTGGTTTTCCGTGGGCCCAGGAACAGAGCGAGGCTTGTTCAGGGCCTGGGCTGCGGTGGCCCGGGGAGAACCAGTGAAGTGCCGTGAACTGCCGCATACCTTCCACGGACGTGAAGGAGACCGCGATGAATGTACTTGCTTCGGAGGTGGCATCCGATTGCCGGCGAGGACTTTCCCGGCTACTGCTGGCCGCGATCCTGCTCGCGATACCTGCGATGCTGTTCGGCCAGGCTTACTTTGGAACTGTGAGTGGCGTGCTGACGGACCCGATGGGAGCAGTGATCCAGGGGGCGAAGGTTACCCTCCTCGATCAGGACAAAGGATACAAGTTCAGCGCGACGTCGGACAACGCTGGCCGCTACCTTTTTGTTTCGATTCCGCCGGGGCTGTATTCCGTTACGGCGGAGATGCAGGGGTTTGAGAAGACCGTCCGCACCCACATCAAATTGAATGTCACCGAGAACGCGACGGCCAACCTGACGCTGAAGGTTGCCAGTGCGACGCAAAACGTTGAGGTCAGGGCCCAGGCGCAAACCATCGCCACCGAAGATGCCGTGACCGGCGAGGTGATCGACCGGAGGGCCATTAACGACTTGCCCCTGGTGGACCGGTATGCGCTCGACCTGGTGTACCTCACTCCGGGCGTGACCGATGCGAGTGACGCGAACCACGTCGGCGATACGGGGACGAATTTTGTTTCCAACGGCAGCCGCAACGCCAGCGCCGACATTCTGATGGATGGCAGTTCCATTACCAACTTCGAACCGAACGGCGGCATCACGGCCGTCACCTATAGTCCGTCGCCGGAGGCGATCGAAGAATTCAAAGTGCAGCAATCGAACTTCAGCGCGGAGTATGGTTTTTCCGGCGGCTCGGTGGTCAATATGATCACGCGCTCCGGCACCAACAGCTTTCATGGAGAAGCCTACGATTTCATCCGCAACACCATTACCGACGCGAATAACTGGTTCGCCTCCGGGAGTATCCCGCCGGTGCACCGGCACGACTTTGGCGGCACTTTGGGAGGACCCATCCTCAAGAACAAAACCTTCTTCTTCTTCGATTGGGAGGGTACGCTCGCAAGTGGCATGAGCGTGTACACGGCCGGCGTGCCCAGCGCCGCCGAACGCACCGGTGATTTTGGCGAGGTATGCACGTTCTACGGCGGCTCGTTCGCTACCAGCGGCCCGAATGCGGGCCAGTGCAGCAACCCGGAGGGGCAGATCTACGATCCTTATAGTGGCGTCTATGGCGTTGATTCCTCAGGGGCGGCAGGGGCAATCAGGGGCACCGCCATTCCGTACAACAACATCGGCACCTACATCAGTCCGGGGAGTCCCAACCCCAATCTGCCGAGCCAGTACCAACCGACACCGGGCGTAGCCGGCAATCTTCTCGACCCTGTGGCGCAGAATGTGATGAATTTGTTCCCCAATCCCATGTCCAACGTGCCCAACGAATCGATCTATAAAAACTGGATCGCCTCAGGGGCAACTCCCAGCAATAGCGAGCAATTCGATCTCAAAATTGACCATCGCTTCAGCGAAAAGAATTTGTTGAGCGCGAAGTATTCGCAAGGCTGGGGTTCCTCCACCCCGTACAACTGCTTCAAGACCTTCATCGATCCCTGCGGCAGCGGGATCAACGGAGGCAACTCTCACCTGTTCGCGCTCAACGATACTTACACCATTCGTCCTACGTTGCTGCTGACGGTTACCCTGGGCTTCACCCGCGGCACGGAGAAGATCGACGCC
Organism: Candidatus Acidiflorens stordalenmirensis; assembly: GCA_003139995.1. Taxonomy (GTDB): domain Bacteria; phylum Acidobacteriota; class Terriglobia; order Terriglobales; family Acidobacteriaceae; genus Acidiflorens; species Acidiflorens stordalenmirensis. The sequence continues at coordinate 1,994 of PLIC01000233.1, forward strand.
TACAACTCGAGCCTGAAGTCCAATCCTCTCAGCACGCTGGGTTTCCCATCCTATCTGGAGTCGAACGGTTTTAACGGCGTTCCTGCCATGTTCATCGGCGGCGGATACTATTCCGCTGCCTTTACCAGCGCCGGAAACGATCCGTATGGCAATTACCGGCAAGGCCAGGATACCGGGCAGCTTTCTGCCATGGTGAGCAAGATCCACGGCGCTCATGAGTTGAAGTTCGGATTCGAGGGCCGCCTGCACCAGCAGAATTACATCCAGACGAACGCCCCGCTGGGCATCTTCAACTTTAACGATGTCGGCAGCTCGTCGGGTCCGCAAGGATTGGCAGGCAATGAGGGCGGAGACGGGATGGCCAGCTTTCTAATGGGCCAGATGACGGGTAGCTACTACGAAATCCAGTTCAGGGTTGCGAGCGAGAACTACCAGTACGCGTGGTTTGCTCAAGACAACTGGAAAATGACCAGCAAGCTCACGTTAAACCTGGGACTGCGCTACGACGTCTCGCTGCCCAGGACCGAGCGCCACAATCGCATGAATTGGTTCGATCCAACGGTGACCAACCCGCTCAATGGCGGCACGATCTCGTACGTCGATCCGGTCACCGGAGCGAACGTCACTCGTCCACTGCTCGGCGGCGAGTTCTTTAACAGTTCCAGCGTGCGCACCGACTGGCTCACCGACTGGAAAGACATTCAGCCGCGATTCGGCTTTGCCTATCAGATCATGCCCAAGACGGTGATCCGAGGAGGCTACGGGATCTACTATAGCCAAACTCGTTCGGGCGCCAATGGCCTGTTGAGCTACGGCTCCCAAGGCTTCAACCAGTACACGAGCGTGATTTCCACTTATCAGAATGATGGCGCAACTCCCTGGTTGCATCTGAGCGATCCGTATCCCAATGGGCTCATCCAGCCGACGGGAAGTTCCCTCGGCCTCATGAATGACGTGGGCTACGGAGCGATTGGCCCGCTGCGCACCAGCGCCGCGGCGCGAACGCCGTATGAGCAGAGCTGGACCTTTGGCTTCGAGCGCCAAATGCCCTGGAGCGTCGTCTTTGGCGCGAGCTATATTGGAAAGAAGGGGACCCACCTCTACTTGGCCGGCGGCAACAACTACGATAGTCTCGGACCGCAAGTCGACAGCTACAGCGCAGCCCAGATCAATAGTCTGGTAAGCTACGTCAACAATCCCTTCTCCTCTCTCAACGGCGGACCCATCAGCGACCCAAACAGCGTCCTTTCCAGCCAACAGGTCCAAGGGTTTCAACTGGAGCTTCCTTATCCCGAGTTTACCGGCGTCACGACCGATGAACCGCCCACCGCCAGTTCCATCTATCACGCGCTCCAACTCACAGCGGAGAAGCATTACAGCAACGGCTTGGAGCTGCTGGCGAGCTATACCTGGTCCAAATCGATCGACACTTCCTCCATGTATGACACCAACGTCGCCTGGCTGTCGAATTATGGTTCCAACTCTGGCTGGGCGCTCACGGATCCCAACAAGCCGTGGCTGGAACGGGGTCTCTCGACCTTCGATGTTCCTTCCATGCTGAAATTCAGCTACAGTTACGATCTGCCCTTCGGTCGCGCCAGGTCGCTTTTCAGCAACATGCCGCGCGCGCTGGATGCCATCATCGGTGGCTGGAAGACCAACGGCATTTGGGAAATTCACTCCGGCCGCCCGCTCAGCTTCTTTACCTTTAACGGCGGCATATCAATGCCCACGTATGGCCCGCAGTGGGCCAGTCTGGCGGGCAAGGTAGAGCGTACCCACGGTAGCGATAGTAATTGGGTGAATAACTATTTCTCCAACCCCCAGGTCATCCAGGTCCCTCTCCCATACACTCTCGGCAACGCCGGACGGACCACGGGGTACATCCGAGCGCCACGCTCGTTCACCAGCGACTTGTCAATCGCCAAGCAGTTCTTGCTTTCCAACGTGCACGACGGAGTGCATTTGGAGATGCGCCTCGAAGCCAAAAATGCTTTCAATCATCCGGTCTTCGGCACGCCCGACACCTACGCTGGCGATCCCAATATTGGGACCATCAATTATCTGGCAGTCGGCCCCCGGGAAGGTCAATTGGCGTTGAAGGTGACCTTCTAGAAACATGGCGAGGCCATAGATCTGGTTTCATAAATCGGCTTTGGGTAGGGGACGGCTTCAGAGGCTGCCCTGAGCGAAGCCGAGGGGTGCCGTTCAGGGCTTAGAAGAATGCGGCCTTTAGCGCCTGAGCAACGTGCCTTCCGGGCTGAAAGCTATTTATGAAACCAGCTCTAGATCTCTTCCGGGCCACGCTGAGTTGACGATTATCAACCCTTCTTTTCACCAAACCTGTGCCGCCCTCAGTCGAGTCGCCTTCCTGTCGGTTCTCGCCACGGAAAGTTTGGAGATAAGTTCAAATAAGCACCATTTAATCAATTTGTTACCAGGAGACAATAAAAAGACATGCCGGTGGCTTGACCGGCAGTAGGGGAAAGGCATTAGTGTTGTCGAAACTGAGGGAGGATGCTCTAGCGGCTAGCCGGGTCAGCGAGTGGTGTTGGGTGGCGCGCTCATTTTGAGTGCAACAGCGGTTAGCTGTGTTCAATTATCGCGTCAATGGCGCCACTACTGGCATGATCGCTGACTGTTCTGGCGGCGGATGCTGTGTGTCTGTCAATGGGTGGCGCGACAGCGATAACAATATCCTGATCGAAGGTCTAGGTGTAGGGAAACACAGCGGCTCCGGTTTCGGTTCGTCCGCTGAAAAACTCGCGTGAGGAGTGCACATCATGAAACTTTTCCACAACTTCAGGTTCTGGACTCGCAATCGCTGTCTGCCCGCAGCCGTCGTCATCATTGCGTTGTTCATCGTGTCTTCTCCGCGCTGGGCGGAAGCGCAAGAGTTCCGTTCCGTTCTGACGGGACAGGTCACAGACCCAACCGGCGCGGTGCTCAAGGGAGCTACCGTAACCGCCGTGAACAAGGATACAGGCACCCGCTATAGCGGGGAAACGAGCAGCGCCGGCGTCTACTACATGGCTTACGTTCTTCCCGGAACGTATAAAGTCACGGTCACGGCGGCCGGCTTCCGCAGTGCCGTGCAGGACAATGTGCTCCTGGTGGCGGCGCAGTACTACGGCCTGAATTTTAAACTGGAAGTGGGGGCCATCAGCGAAACCATGACGGTCACGGCGGCTCCCCCCATGATCGAAACGGCCAGTGGCTCGGGCGGGACCGACATCGATTCACGAACCATTTCGGAGGTCCCACTCGATGGCCGCCAGGTCTACATGCTCATCGGCACCACACCCGGGTCCCAATTTACTCAAACGACGTTTGGACCGAACGGGTATTCTGGAACGCGCGGGTGGGACAACACAAATGCCTACATCATGGGTGGCGGCGCTCCGACCGGGAACTTTACCGGAGCGTTAGGCGGGTACAATCAGTTCACGTTGGACGGCACCAACATCACCCAGCAAACGACCTACCACAACCAGAATGCGGGCGAGTGGAACGTGGCCCCGAACATTGATGCCGTCCAGGAAGTCAACGTGATGACTTCCACCTATGACGCCCGCTACAGCCGCACTGGCGGCGGCACGGTCAACATGGTGACCAAGAACGGGACCAATAGTTTCCACGGCGACCTCTTTGAGTTTTATGAAGGCGCCCTTTTTGACGCCAACCGCATCGACTTCATCGACCAAGGTTACCCCAGACAGGGTGTGGTGCAGAACCAATTCGGCGGAACCTTCGGCGGTCCCATCGTAAAAAACAAGCTCTTCTTTTTTGGCAGCTATGAAGGATACCGGGAATCGATCGCCGGCGCCATTACCACGTCCGTGCCTCCGGCCTACTTGCTGCCAGGGTATAACGGCAATCCGGGGGTTAACTTTGGACTCATCCAGCAAAACGACCCTCAGGAGTTTCCCGACGGAATTGCCATCTTTGATCCCTCGACCACGACGTGCAGTACGGGTGGCGCAATTGACAGTTGCAACCCTAACAACCTTGTTCGCACGGAATTTCCGAATGACACCATGCCGGCCAGTGATTTGAACGCGATCGGGCTCGACTTTGTGAAACTCTACCCCTTGCCGAACGTTTCCGGACGGCAAAACATGCTGACCAACAATTACTTTGCCAGCTCGCCCGACGTGTATGGATACGATCAATACATGACCCGCGTGGACTACAACACCAGCTCCAAGACCAAGTGGTACAGCTTTTTTGAATATCAACCCGGTCATGAGAACCGCAGCGGAAACGCACTCACTGGAATCGCCGAAACTGGCAACCTAGATCATTATCGAACAAGCTATACGGCGGCGCAGGATATGACTCACGTGTTCTCGTCAACTTTCATGGGAGATTTTAAAGTGTCCTTCTCCCGTTTTCACGACTCCGCTCCGGACGGAAACTTTGGCGACGCCGTGAACGCCAGCACGTTCGGCCTTACCATGCCGAACATACCCACTACCACCTTCAAGGATCTGCCGGAGATCAATGGCGTGGGCAACGCGGGGAACAGCGGGATAGGGGGCTTCGACAACCTCATCGGCAATAGCATAACCAATGACTCAACGAACAACGTCATGCTTGACGCCGACTTCACCAAAGCCAAGGGCGCTCACAACATCCATTTCGGCGGCGTGTTTGCCGAGTTCCAATACGGCGATCCGCAGACTGTAGGCAACGCAAACGGGCAATTCAATTTCGGCTCCACCGCAACGCAGTTCAACGGTCCGAGCGCGAGTCTCTACACCAACGCCAGCGGTACCGGGTTGCCGAACGGCTTGGGCCTGGCGGATATGCTCTTGGGATATCCAGATGGCGGTCACGTCGATTACAACTACACCATCATGGAGGGCCAGCCGGCGTGGGCGCTCTACGCGCAGGATGACTGGAGAGTGACTCATCGGCTGACCCTGAACCTTGGGATACGTTATGACGTGCAGCGGGGTCTGCGAGAGCGCCACAACGCACTGAACCGCGGTGTCTGCTTCACGTGTGTCAACCCCGTCACCAGCGATCCGACCTTCCAGGCAAACCTGGCGAATGACGCGGCCGCCTGGGCCGCTGCCGGCATAACCCCCGCCTCTTTCCCCCAGGTTCTTGGCGGCATCCAATATGCTGGCATCAATGGCCAGTCGCGGGATGGATACAACACGGACTGGTCCAACATCGCACCTCGGATCGGGTTCGCCTTTGCCCTGAATCCTAAGACAGTGATCCGCGGCGGCTGGGGGTTCATGTTCGGAGGCGGGTTGGAAGGCGGAACAACGTACGGTTATACCGCGAGTACGAACTATATCTCATCGCTCGATGGAAACGCCGTTCCCAACGCTCCGGGTTACGGCGTCGATTACAACGGCAATTCCTTCGCGAGCGGCACTCCGTATGCGGGTGTTATCGCTCCACAGACCACCACGCTCGGCCTGCTTACTAGTATTGGCAATGGTTGGGCCATAGATTTCCCGGGGCGGAAAATTCCCAAGACCATGATTATGTCTCTGGGTATTCAGCGCGAACTGCCTCATGAGATGGTTCTGGATGCTCGCTACTCGGGTAATTACTCCAGTCGCCTGCGCGTCTACAATACTGTGAACAACTTCGCTACCCTGGCGCAAGTGCAGCAGCACATCGCTGCGGATATCGCCGGCACAACCGATAATTGGTCGGAACAGGTTCCTAACCCCTACTACAATGTGCCGGCTTTCGCGAACACAGGTTGCGGATCCTCGCCAACGATCGCTGGGATCGACCTGCTGGCCCCTCTCGGCCAGTATTGCAGCGGCGGCCTTTACGAATATAACCTACCCATCGGCAAGACCTGGTACAACGGTCTGGAAGTGAAACTCACCAAACGAGCAGGACACGGATTGACATTCAACTTGTCGTACACCTACTCGAAGACCGAGCAGGCTACGAGTTTCGACGGAGTTGGACCGTCGAATGGCTATGGCGATAATCCCTATAGCGCCGGAGAGTTTCCTTGGCAGTTTCCTAACCCGACCCACGAGATTTCGGATTTTGATCGCACCCACTTGTTTGCCTTGACAACAGTGTGGGACCTGCCAGTCGGGAAAGGCTCCAATAGTCATCTTCTAACAAATCCACCTCGCGTGCTCGGTTATATCGTGAATAATTGGAGCTTGAGTGGGATATTCGCCTACAACACCGGCGCGCCGCAACAGCTTCCGTCGCTCAATGGCTTTAATTACATTGGGACCCACTCCCTTAAGCCCGATGGCGGGTCTAAATATACGCAATGGATTTGGAACAATGGCGGCTTCCCGGTGGGTTGCACGCCGGCCGTGCCCCCGGCCCCGCCGAACGGTTGCCCAGCGGGAGGGATTGCGCCTGCGTGGGAGCCCGACACGGCAGTTGGTCCTGATTATCAAGATTCCTCGCCGTGGGGAATTGGGTATTTGAAAGACTTTACTACCGCCGTGCGCGACCCCTCGATCCCCAACTTGGATCTAACGCTGGCCAAGAAGATCCCGATCACAGAATCGAAACAGGTTGAGTTCCGCTGGGAGGCGTTCAATGCGCTCAATACTCGCCTGTACGGGGGGCCGGACAACAATCCTGACGATCCTCCCACCTGCACCACCATGCCCGCCACAGGCGCTGAACAGTGCACGGGCTTTGGCAACATTAACACGACGGTTCAGAATAATTTTCCGAGGAGAATGCAGGTCGCGCTCAAGTTCATCTTTTAGGGGCTTCTTGAAGACTTGAGTGCTGTCGCGAGACCGTGCGATGAGGAAGCTGTAGTTTCCCTTAAGATTGTGAGGAAACTACAGCTCCCTCGCTTCTGGGATAAGAACGAAATAATAATTAAGGAGTAAGGAACAATGACCCTAAAAAGTAGAAGCAGCTTCCACACGTGGCTGGTGTTGGCGGCAGCTTTCGCAGCGACATCCCTGGTGTTACTAACTCCTTCTGTTCAAGCGCAGCAGCGCTTATTGACGCGCCATGTGCGCGAGGCCGTGGTGAATGGGCAGGCGCCACTCGTAGGTGTGCTTCCCCCAACACAACAATTGAAGCTGGCCCTGATGGTTCCGCTGCGCAACCAGGCAGAACTGGACGAGCTGCTGCAAAAACTCTACGACCCCAAGAGCCCCTCTTACCATCAGTGGCTTTCGGTGCAGGAATTCACCGACAGGTTTGGACCGACCCAGGCGGATTATGACGCTGTGGTCCATTTCGCGGAAGCGAATGGCATGACTGTAACCCGCGCCACTCCTAATCGTGTGGTCATAGATGTCGCGGCTTCGGTGGCAGATATCAACAAAGCTTTTCACGTGACGATGGGCATTTATCGGCACCCGACCGAAGATCGGATGTTTTATGCGCCAGATCGAGAACCATCGGTTGACCTGAGCGTACAGCTCTGGCACATCACGGGTCTGGACGACTTCTCGCCGCCGCGTCCGCTCCTGCGCTTTGCCCCGAAGGGCGATTTGCATACGGATCAAACCGGTTCGGGGCCGGGTGGCCAATTTCTTGGCAGTGATATGAGGGCGGCCTACTACGGCGGGACAGCACTCACGGGCGCGGGTCAATCCATTGGGCTATTCGGGTTGAACTTCAACATCAGCGATGTCGAGGCCTACTTCAGTTCGATTGGCCAGCCGTTTAATCCCGGCACCGTCATAACCGTCTCTATCAATGGCTACGACACATCGTGCCCGAACCCATGCGGTGACGGCGAGCCGATCGCCGATATCGTGCAGTCGCTCTCCATGGCGCCCGGCGTGGACGCGGTGATTGAATATGAAGCATCGAACGACGTCGATACTTTTAGCCAGATGGCCACGGATAACATCGCCAAGCAACTGAGCGCTTCCATTGGCTGGCTCCCTCCCGACGCGAACATCGACGAGCCCATCTTCATGGAGTTTGCGGCGCAAGGTCAGAATTTGTTCGTCGCCAGCGGTGACAGCGGCGCGTTTACACTTCCTAACTGCAGCGGCAACAACTGCAACCCGGCGTGGTACCCCTCGGATGATCCTTACATCACCGCTGTCGGCGGCACGCACATAACCACAGATGGCGCGGGCGGCCCATGGAAATCGGAGATTGCCTGGGGGGGACCAATCCCGTCCTAGCCTGCGCCAACCCCACTGGCGGCAGCAGCGGCGGGTATAGCACCAACGGTTATGCTATCCCCAGCTACCAGCAGCTTCCGGGCGTGATCGATTCGTCGAACCAAGGCTCGACCACTTTGCGCAATGTCCCGGATCTTGCCGCGGAGGCAGATTGCGACAATTACTGGTGCGCCAGCGGGAGTTGCCAGGGAGGAATCGGAGGGACTAGTCTTTCCACGCCGCGCTGGGCCGGTTTCCTAGCGCTGATCAATGAACAGGCGGCCAACAACAACGCGCCCTCTGCCGGCTTCCTCAACCCCACCATCTACGGGATCGGCACTGGACCGAACTACGACAGCGACTTCCACGACATCACCAGCGGGAGTAACAATAACGGCGAACCGTCCCCAAACGACGTATCCTACAACGCCGTGGTTGGCTATGACCTGGTGACCGGATGGGGAAGCCCGAATGGGCAGAACCTGATCAATGCTCTGACCCCGGCGTCAACCAGTCCTTACTTCTCTCTATTGGCATCGCCGGCCACGCTGACCATCCCAACAGGCTCCACTAGCGCGACCAGCACGATCCAACTCAAATCGGGGAATGGCTTCAGTGGGACCGTCAAGCTATCCGCGAACGTCCTCGGTTCGCCGACGGGAGTAACGGCCAGCCTTAGTCCGACTTCGATCACGGGCTCAGGCACTTCAGTCTTGACCGTTTCGCTAACGGGCTCCAGTTCAGGCGGGAATTTCGTGCTTGTTGTCACTGGCACCAGCGCGAGCGGAGTCTTGACTCAACCGGCTTATCTGACGCTTGCGTTGCCGACTTTTTCCCTTTCGGTTGCGCCGAACAGCATCTACATCAATCAGGGCGGGACGGCAACCACCACGTTGACAGTGACGCCCCAGAACGGCTTTGAGGGCAGCGTGACCTTGTCCCCCGTAAAGGGTCTGCCCAGCGGTGTGGCCGCGTCTTTCAAACCCACCAAAGCCACGACCACGAGCACCCTGACGCTGACGGCTCGCAGCACAACGCCGACAGGACCGGGCGTGTCTTTAACTTTCACTGGAACATCGGGCAGTATCAAGCAAAGCGTATCCTCAGCCACTCTGGCGGTGAGCGCGGCCACCGGCACTGACGGCGCCGGAACGCCGGTGGATCTGTCCTCGGCATACAACCTGAGTGGCATCTACACCGACGGCAGACGCTTCACGACCGGTCTGGACGGTGTCGGTTACGCGTACTCGTCGAACCTGTTGACCGCGAATCGAATCCTGAACGGCGTCCAGTTCAATTTTGGGCCTGCGAATCGACTCGATGCCGTCAATGGCACCGGCCAGACCATCGCGCTGCCGACGGACCGGTTCACCACGTTGCAACTGCTGGCCACCGGCGTTCTAAGCGCGCCGTCGGCGCGGACCATCACGGTGACCTATACGGATGGCACGAGTTCGCGGTTCAAACAGAGCTTCAGCAATTGGTTCAGTCCTTCCTACAACGATGGCGAATCTTTCGCGGTGGTGATGCCCTATGCCAATCATAAGGGTGCCCAGAGCCCCGGCCCTGTCAACCTGTACGGCTACATCTTTGTTCTGGACAGCGCCAAAACCGTAAAAAGCTTCACCTTGCCCAACAATCCCGACGTAGTGGTACTTGCGGCCACCTTGACGACGCAGAGCCTTGGAACGCAGACGCAGGTCAGCCTGTCGTCTGAATACAACCTGGCCGGCATCTACGATAACAAGGTAACCTTTCCAGCGACAGGCGGCATGGACGGTGGAGGAGACTACTGCACCCTCCCAAACGGGTGCGCAGACGGATATTCGGCGCAGCAGTTGGGCCTGCCCTCGACCACACACCCAAGGCTAACCAGCAACGGCGTCCGATTCACCCTCGGGCCAGTCAATACAGCCGACTGCACAACAGCGTGCGTCTCGGACGAAGTAAGCCTCGGTCGTAGTCCCGGTGTGACTATTACGCTGCCCCCAGGCCAGCAGAACGCTTACACCACCATGACCATGCTGGGCACCGGCGTCCAAGGAAGCCATACTGGGGCGGTCACCGTCACCTACACGACTGGCTCACCCCAAAAAATCAGCCAGACCTTCAGCGACTGGTGTAATTTCGGGAGCAATGTGAACGAGAGCATCGCATGGGGGGGGATCCATCGCATCAACAGCGACGGTACGCTCAGCACCGGCGCGAGTTGCAATCTCTACGCCTACACCTATGCTCTGGATCCCGCCAGGACGGTGCAAAGCATCACGTTGACGAATACCGACGGCACCCATGATGCGTTGGTTCTTGCGATCACTCTGCTGCAAGAGTAAGCAGCAAAACTGCTCGTGTCGCGATAGCCGTGACCCTGGCCTATCGCGGCACGAGTACAGCACCGATGGGAATGACCTGACCGATCTTTTGTACCAAGCAACAGCCCGCAAGGGCAACGTGTTGCCGTCAACGAGCTCGGTTCCAGCCGAGGGGACGCACACATTCAAGTTGCGAGTCACTGGGACGGCGAATTCCGCCAGTGGTTCTTCGCCGAATTGCCCGGCGTGCGTGGTAGTAGATCGCGCCACCATTGTTCAGTAAACCTCATGCGCGAGCAGCGACTCGGTGACGCGACAACAGCAACGAAGGAGTAGGGCCAAAACTGCCCCCGAACTAGTCACGACTCGCAGTATTTTTCGGTATAAAGACCTGGACGAGTTTCCAAACACGTTGGGAGAGTTATGATGCGACGATTCTGCACGACCTTGATAGCGCCCCTACTGAGCTGTCTGATCCTGCTGTACGCGGCCAGCGCACAAACCACCGAAAAGCCCGACTTGAGCAAGCAGCCAACTCTTTACGTTGTCGGCTACGCCCACCTCGATACGGAATGGCGATGGGAGTACCCGCAGGTCATCAGCGAATACATTCGTAAGACCATGGAGGACAACTTCACCCTCTTCGACAAATATCCCCACTATGTTTTTAATTTCAGTGGCGCGAACCGCTACCGTTTCATGAAGGAATATTATCCCGCGGATTACGCAAAGTTGAAGAAGTACGTGGAGTCAGGGAGATGGTTCCCGGCGGGCTCTTCCGCGGAAGAGGGCGACGTGAACGCCCCCAGTGCCGAGACCATCATCCGTCAAATTCTTTATGGGAATAACTGGTTTCGCAATGAATTCGGTAAGGCAAGTGCGGAGTATATGCTGCCCGACTGCTTCGGTTTTCCATCCTCGCTGCCGACAATTCTCGCGCACTCCGGCGTCAAAGGCTTTTCCACACAGAAGCTGGTGTGGGGATCTTCGGCGGACGGCGGCGGTCCGGAATCGCGCGAGAAGACGCCGGAAGGCACGCCGTTCAACGTGGGCGTCTGGGTGGGACCGGATGGAGAGAGTGTGCTGGCAGGTCTGAACCCGGGTAGCTATAGCGGCGGGATTGACACCGATCTCAGCAAGCCTTTGCCTGCGGCTCCTCCGAACGCCGCGCTCGAAGAGATTCGGCAAAAACTCAACCCGCTACGACAGAAACTACGCCAGATCGAGAACGCCAATCAACCGCTCGATCCGAAGGACGTCCATGAATATTATGCGCTGCGCGCACAAGAGAGAGGTCTCGCCAAGGTCCAATCGGATCGGGACCAGAGCCGCTACCAGGACGATTGGGCTGCTCGCGTAGAGCAGAACGGAAAAGTCAGTGGTGTGTACACGGACTATCATTACTACGGCACCGGCGACATCGGCGGGGCTCCAGATGAGGACTCCGTAAAGCGGCTCGAAGCGATCATCACCAAAGGGTTAGCAAGCTTGCCGCCGCAGGATGGATCTTACAGAGAGGGGCACGCGCATCCGGAGTGGCCTGCGGTCAAAGTGGGCGATGGCCCTGTCGACGTAGTCTCAGCGAACGCGGAACAAATGTTTCTCGACATCACGCCGTCTGAGGCCGCCGGCCTTCCACGCTATACCGGCGAAATGGAGCTGACCAATCATTCCGCGGGCTCGCTGACTTCGCAGGCCTACCAAAAACGCTGGATTCGGAGAGAAGAGTTGCTGGCGGACGCTGCGGAGAAAGCTTCGGTGGCCTCCGAATGGCTAGGGGCACGAACGTATCCGCGGCAGCGGCTGAACGATGCCTGGACACTCGTCATGGGTGGCCACTTCCACGATATCGCTGCCGGCACTGCCACTCCTAGAGCCTACGAATTTGCCTGGAATGACGACACCATTGCGATGAACCAATTCGCGGGCGTGTTGAACAACGCATCCGAAGCGGTCGCAGCGGCGCTAGATACTCAGGCCAAAGGTGTTCCGATCGTCATCTTCAACCCCTTGAACGTCGCCCGGGAAGAAGTGGTCGAAGCCAGCATCGAATTCCCGGGCAGCATGCCTAACACGGTTCACGTGATTGGACCGAACGGCAGAGAAACTCCGGCGCAGATATCGAACGGTAAGGTGCTGTTTGTAGCGAGAGTGCCGTCCGTGGGCTATGCCGTCTATGACGTGCAGCCCGGGGCCGCGGCGGGACTTGCATCCGCTCTGCAGGCGTCCGAGAACTCGCTGGAGAATCGGTACTACCGTGTGAAGCTGAATCAAGACGGAGACGTTTTCAGTATTTTCGATAAATCGATCGGCCGGGAATTGCTCGCCGGCCCGGCGCGCCTTGCTATCTCCTACGATAATCCCGAGCAGTGGCCGGCCTGGAACATGGACTGGGACCAGGAGCAGGCAGCGCCGAAGGCATACGTCAGCGGGCCGGCCAGGATTCGTGTAGTGGAAAACGGCCCGGTGCGTGTGGCCGTGGAAGTTTCACGCGAAACGGCGGGCTCGCGATTTTTGCAGACCATCCAGCTTTCGGCGGGAGACGCAGGCAAACGAGTAGAATTCGGAAACGTAATCGACTGGAATACCCGGGAGTCGAACCTGAAGGCGACGTTTCCCTTGGCAGCTTCGAATCGCATGGCTACTTACAACTGGGACATTGGGACGATCGATCGTCCTACAGCAGAGCCGAAAAAATTCGAGGTTCCGTCGCACCAGTGGATCGACTTAACCGACATGAGCGGTGTTTTCGGCGTGACCATCCTGACCGACTGCAAGAACGGATCGGATAAGCCGAGTGACAACACGATTCGGCTAACTTTGATCCGGACGCCGGGTACTCGCGGCGGCTATGCCGATCAAGGTACGCAGGATATTGGACATCACGAGTTCATCTACGGCGTCGCAGGGCACGGCGGCGACTGGCGCCAGGCCGGGAGCGACTGGCAGGGGCAGCGCTTGAACGATCCACTCATCGCCTTCCAAACATCACGGCATGCGGGTGCGCTTGGCCGGGAGTTTTCTTTACTGAAACTCAGCAGCCCCAGGATTCGGCTTCTGGCGCTGAAGAAGGCTGAGCAGGGCGATGAAATCATCGTGCGCCTGGTGGAACTCGATGGCAAGCCGCAGCCGAATATCAAAGTTTCATTTGCGGTGCCGATCGCTTCCGCGCGGGAGATAAACGGACAGGAGCAGGCGGTCGGGCCCGCCACAGTTTCTGGTGGAGTGCTGGTGACCTCGTTCACCGCGTACCAACCACGAACCTTTGCGGTAAAGCTGGCCGCGCCGACGGCCAAAGTTGCGGGCGTGCGTTCCGTACCAGTGTCGCTGAAATACGACCTTGCGGTCGCCAGCGACGATGGCACTCACTCGGCCGATGGGTTTGATGGCAAAGGCAACACGCTCCCGGCGGAGATGCTGCCCGCGCAAATTACCTTTAACGATGTGCAGTTTCGCCTCGCGCCCGCGACACTCGCATCGACGACAACCGGAGCGCCGAACGCGGTCGTGGCCAAGGGCCAGACGCTCGATCTGCCAACTGGCCGCTACAACCGCGTCTATGTGCTGGCGGCATCCGCCGAAGGCGACCAGAAAGCAAGCTTCAAAACTGGAAGCGAGAACGTCGACCTGACTGTCCATGACTTGACTATCCAGGACTGGGGCGGATTCATCGGCCAATGGGACGACCGGCAGTGGGTCGCCAAGGGCACCCCGATCCCAGGGCAGCCTGGTCGAACCGAGCACGATGATTATGCCAAAATGACTGGAATCAAGTCCGGCTATATCAAACGGGCAGACCTGGCATGGTACTGCACGCATCACCACAACGCTGCCGGGGAAAACGTGCCGTACGGGTATTCGTATCTCTTCGCCTATCCGATCGACCTGCAACCGGGCGCGAAAACCATTCAATTGCCGGACAACGACAAGATTCGCATTCTGGCAATATCGGTAGCCGAGGAGAACCCCGAGGTGAAAGCTGTGCAGCCACTGTACGATGTGCTTCCTTCGCCTCTTTCCAGCAGTGCCGCACAGTAGAGCGTGACGCGTTTCGAGATGGCGCGGTGCGTCCGTATGCGACGGCGGCAAGGGTCCTTTCCTTTGCCTAGAGCTGATCCAGCGTTGCTGTATCCCGCTCGCGTAGGGACGGTCGCCCTCGGCCGTCCAGGCCGAGCGAAGCTCGGCAGATGCCTGCGGCCACAGCAACTCTGGATTCGCTATAAACGCGCAAAAAGGCTTCCACATCGCTGGCCGGTCTTGCGGCCCGGACCTGAGTTGAATTCTCGCCCAGATGTTTGAAATTTATTTTCAGCGCGCAGCACTCGGACTCTCTTGCCGGATCAACAAGGCGAGCCGCGGAAACAGGAAGTGACCGCCGGCGTCATCGATCACATTTACCTGGCAGGTATAGAAGCCTGGTTTGAGCGATGTCAGCGGCACGTCTAACTGGAAGACGGCAGCCTTCCGCTCGCGCGCATTCAGTTCCGTCAACTCCAGCAACGAGCTTTCGTAGGCTTTGGCTTTACCCTGGAAGAAGGCAACGTTGGACAAAAGCCGGATGCCGGGCTTGTTTTCGCTGTCTCTTCTTGAATCCGCGCCCCTTGCCGAATCCGCGACAGGCGGCCGCGCCGGATCGTATACCTCATAATAAAGAAGCAGGTGCTGCGTGGCCGAGAAAACATGCGTGACGTTCGGGATGATCTCGGAACCGTCGCGCACCAGCGGGTTCAGGTTCGCACTCGTCTTTACTTTTACCGGTTGAATCTGGCTCGCGAGCACCACGGAACTCATGTTCAACGGCTGCGCCTTCAACTCCGGCACCTCGATATCGGTTTCGAACGATCCCATGCGTCCGGTCTGGTTTTCGCGCACGACAAATTTCAGGTGGTACTTGCCGCTCAGCAGGCTCATTCCGGCGTCATACTGCACATTCTTTTTTTGCACCTCGGTCGACGTGCTCACCGCGAGTTTCACGGTATCGCGAATTCTGTTCAGGGGGTGGTGTTCGCTATCGAGCACCATCCCAATCACATCGAGCGTTGCCTTGTCGCGGTCGCTGCTGCGGACGAATGGAATCTGCGATCCCGGAACCACCAGCGAGATGGGGACGAAGAACTTATTGCCCTCCAGCCGGAAGTAGGCGACACCGAGATACAAGGGCAAATCCGTGGCCGGCAACTCAGATGCAAGTTCCTCCTCTAACTGCCGCTCCTTATCGTCGTTAGTGGAATGCCGGAAGTCCGCGGGGGCGTAGTAACCGCGGCGGTAGTCCATCTTCGCTCCAGGAAGATTGCTCTTCACGACGATCCTCCGGTAACGCCCGTCCCGCGCGGTGTTCGTGCTGTGATAGCCGAGCAGATAGTAAGTCGAAGTATCCTGCTGCACTCCTTTGAAAATCTTGCTGAAGTCGTTGGAATCGAGAAACGCGCGCCCGCCGGTATCGCTGGCCAGCGTTACCAGCGTTTCCTGCGTGGTGAAATTGGAATTCAACGCATTGAGAGTCGCCTGTCCCGAGTACGCCGAAACGCCGCGCAGGCTGGCGCTCTGCGCTTCCCCGCCCACTACCAGCGCCTGTAGGCCTCGCATGTCCATGGTGTAAATTGCCAGGTTGGAACGCACCGCCGCGTTCACCGCCGCACGCAGTTCCGATTGATTCTCGATGCCGGTACGGTCCATGCCGCTGGAAAAATAAATCAGCGATTTCTTCTGCTGAACGTGTGCAAGCTTTTCCGCCACCGAGCGCAACGCCTCCAACCGCCGGTCGGTATTGAAAATGTTGTATTCCATATCGTCGGCGGTAAATGGTTGACCGGTGTCGGGCGTCCCCTCGGTCGTGCCGGTGGTGCCTTCTTCAAAACCTTGACCGCTGCCTGAACTGAATGTGTCCAACTGTTTTTTCAGCAGCGCGTGATCCGTGGTGAAATCCTGATTCACCAGCAGCGAACTCCCCAGCGAAACAATCGACACCAAGTCGGCGGGAGCCATTTGTGTATCGACATAGTGTTCGGCTGAAGTAACTGCGCGGGCGATCTCATCCGGTTCCATGGCGGAAAGATCAAAGAACAAAACAATCAGACGCCGGTCTTTGAATTCGGCCGCCACATCTGCCGTGGAAGCCGCCCCGCTCGCCTGTCCGGACGCCGCTTCTGGCAGCGGCTTCGCCTGCGCCACATCCAATGCCGGCACGGCATCGACGTTCTCCACATCAAAGGAAACAATCTTCTGCGGTTTGTTGTCCTCGAGGATCGTGAAATCTTCCGGTTTCAACCCCGGTACAAACTTTCCGCTCTTGTCCCTCACCGTCACATTCACCAGTACGAGATCCGATTCCGCGTGAAACACATAGTCCGATTGCTGCTGCGAAGGCGAAGCGGCACATAAGAGCACAAGCGCCAGCAGCACCGCTATAGCTCTATCCGCGAATCGGTTTGGAGTGAAAGTCATAACGATCCTCTTCGAAAGCGTCTTGTTCCGTAGCATCCCTCGCGGCAGCGTCCTCCTCAGAAACGAAAGCGCGATGTAATCGTGAACTGCCGCATGGCCCCAGCCGCGGTAACCCGGCCAAAGGTGGGCGAGGTCACGTTTGTATCAATCGAGGAATAATTCACTAAGTTGAAAATGTTGGTGGCCTGTGCCCGGAACTCCAGCACGCGCGCTTCTTTCAGGGGAAAGATTTTCGTGAATGCCATGTCAAACACTTTGCTGCCGGGACCGATAATGCTGTTGCGTCGCGCATCGCCGTATGTGCCGGGAGTCGGCTTAGCGAACGCAGCAATATTGAACCACTCCGCAATCGAGGGACGCGCCAGGCTCACCGATTGCCCAGGAACCAAGTTCGGCCGCAGCGTGCCGTTTGTGCCTCCGCTTACGTCGTCGACGTCGCCCAGCAGTCGCGGCGTAAACAGCAGTCCGGATGCGATCGTCCAATCGCCGCTCCATTGCCAGTCGCCAAAAACGGCGCGCAGCGTGGCATTTCCCGCGAGCCAGCGTTTGTCGTGACCAAAGGGTAGCTCCCACAAATAATCCGCGGTGAACTTATGTGTCTGATTAAAACTGGAAAGCCCGCGCTCCGCGGAAAGATCGAGAGGATTCTGCGCAACGTTGGCCGTACCTCCGCCCGACGAACCACCTCCGCCCGCACCGGTGCCGCCCGCCCCCAGTCCTGGAGTATTCGCTCCCGATGTTGCCCCCGCGCCGATGGAAGACGCATCGTCCAGCGACTTTGAAAACGTGTAGGTGCCGCCGATCGCGACTCCGCCCGACAACCGCTTGCGCAGCCGCACCGATCCCGCATTGGCCTCCGAATCCGCCACCGAGTTTTCGTAGGTGAAAGCGTCAACCCCCTGAATGAGAAGCCCGGTCGGGGTTCGGTTTGGCGCTTCCAGAATGTCGAGGTCCGTTCCCTTGGTTCCGGTGTAGTCGATATTCAGCAGCACGGTAGGGCGAATCTGCTGTTGAATGTCCAGATTGCGGATCTGCACATAGCCCAGCCGGTAATTCGGATTCACCGCATAATTATTGGTGATACCGGTGGCTGCTGGAAATCCGTTTTGCAGCGTCAGCTCTCCAGGGGCCGTCTGAACGTTTGTCGCTGTGGTCGCGAACGGCGGCTGCAAGGCAAGTTGCTGCGCAATGCCCTGATACGCTCCGGTGTTGTAGTTGATGCCATATCCGCCGCGCACCACCGTTTTGGAAAACGGCTTCCACGCAAAGCCGATTCGCGGCGCAAAATTGTTGCGGTCTGGCCGCAGCAAGCTGGTCGGCAAGCTGCCGCTGTATGGCCCCACCTGGCCCGGCTGAATCGGCGTGACGCTCAGCGGCGGCGTCTGAGTCAGCACGCCGGGAGAAAGATCGAGGTTCACAATGCGATTGTTCATTTCCGTGAGCGGCGAAACATACTCGTAGCGCACTCCGAGATTGAGCGTCAGGTTCGCGCGCATCTTCCACTCGTCTTGCGCATACAAATCCCAGTAGTTGCCGCGAAAGTGGTTACCTTCTCCAAACTGTTCGGAAGTCTGCTGCGGCAATCCGAGCAGGAAGTCGGCAAAGTCATATCCCGTACCGAGCACCTGATTACCGCTGCTGTCGAACTGCGAGGTATTGGTGCCGGTGAACACAAACGAGCCGCGCGGGTTGCTGTCAATGTCCGTATTTACTTGCACGCGCCGGAAATCCCCGCCCCAACGCCAGGTGTGCTTGCCATGGTTCCAGATTACGTTGTCGGAGAAGGTGTAAGTCTGGCTTCGGTTAAGCTGCGGAGTCGTATCCTGAAGGCTGGCGAAGTTTGTGAAAGAAAGATTCGGCAGCCCCCAGTCGAATGGATTCGTTGAAACGCCCGTGATTCCCAGCATACCCGTAATGTCGTTATTGAAAGCGTACAGATTCTCGGTGTGCGTCCGGCTGCGATTAAAGTCGGCGCGAACAATGTTAGTCAGCTTTCCGATGCTGCGCGTGTAAGACGCGGGAATATCAAAGCTGCGGAGGGTCGTGCTGCCGCCCACGCTCGGGAACGGATTCGTCAGCGTGGCGCTCGATCCGTGGTAGTGGAAGCCAAACGTCAAATTATTGCGCGGAGCGTTGCGGCCTCCTCCTCCGCGGCGTCCGCCCGCCGGCGCTGCGCCGAAGCTGTGGTTCAAACGTATGTTCAGATCGTCGCTGTCGCTCGTGGCCGAAGTTACGTAGTGGAAGTTTTGATAATTGCCCGGCAAATTCGGGCACGGAATATATTGCGTCAATCCCGCCGCTGTGTTGCTGTACGGCCCGGTCCAGGGACACGTTTGTGAACTGAATCCCGGAATGATGTTATTTGAGTAGGGGGCGCGAATACCGGCGATCAGGTTTACCGAGTAAATCTGATCGATTACGTTGTTGTTGCTGTCCCTATCGTTGCATATGCCGGCTGTGAACCCTGTCTTGCACAAAAGAGAAAAGTTTCCCTGCCGCTCCAACACCGTCGGCACCGTCGAAAACTGGTCGAAAGGATTTTCGGCGCGCCTGCCGTTGTAGTTGATGAAATAAAAAGTC
Organism: Candidatus Acidiflorens stordalenmirensis; assembly: GCA_003139995.1. Taxonomy (GTDB): domain Bacteria; phylum Acidobacteriota; class Terriglobia; order Terriglobales; family Acidobacteriaceae; genus Acidiflorens; species Acidiflorens stordalenmirensis. The sequence goes on from PLIC01000233.1 coordinate 21,423, forward strand.
TTGCTCCCGCCGTGGTAGATGTGGGGAATGTTCAGCGGTCCGCCCACGGAACCGCCGAAACTATTCTGAAAATATGCCGGTTTTTCCGTAGGCTGGCCGGTGAGCGCAAACGGCGATGCATTCAGCGCGGAATCACCCGCGCCGTAATATAACGACCCATGCGGGCGATTGATGTCAAAACCCCGCCGGCCAAAAACCATCGGCCCCCCGCCACCGAACCCTCCGCCTCCGCGACCACCCCCCGGGCCGCCAAATCCGCCTCCGCCTCCGAATCCTCCACCCTGTTGGCGGGCATCGTCGAAGCGCTGCTGCAGTTGGTCAGCGCTCATCGCATTGAACGAATTGGAAGTGTTGCCCGAAACCGCCACGGATTCCGTCGCCCCGTTCGCTGCAATGCCCGGCGCAATCCCCGGAACCGGCATGCCGGAAGGCGCTACGTCGCGCATGGAATCGCCCGCCGCATCCTGCCCCGCTTCACTCTGAAACACGGAAAGATTCTGAAAGCCGCGTCCGCCGGCATTCGCGCGCCGCTGCTGGTCTTTAGCATTGTCGTTGCCGGCCTCGCGTGCCCGGGACAGCAGCACCAGTTCGAAATTTGCCTGCATTTCCGGATGTGCTGGGTCCAGCACTACTTCCTGCGCGCCAGCGGCAAACGCCGCCATCTGCACCCGGACGCTATAGTGCCCATCGGCGGGAATCCGCAGCCAGTAACTGCCGTCCACATCCGTCGAGGTATTGACTTGTTCCTTCGTGGCCGCATTCACCGCGGAAACTCCAGCGCCAGGAATCGGCATGTTTCCCGACTTCACTATCCCGTGAATGGTTCGCCCTCCCGCCGCTGGCGCAACCGCTTGCCCCCGCAACTCAAGCGGCCAAAATACGACAAACTGAAATAGCAAGAGAAACGGAAAGACGAACTCCGGGCGCAGCCTGCCCTTAATCGCCAGAAATTTAGAACCGGAATTCCTCATAGCATCGCGCAGCAGTGTCGTGCAACTATTCGGTGCTGCCTTACCCGGATGATAACGCTCTCCCCCACCCTGAACTGTAGAGTTTTGTGACGTTTTCTCTAGGGTTTGTCAACACGCATTCCGCGCCACTCCGAAGGGACACTGCCGTTGGCCTCCAGGGGTACCGCACACTCACCGGTACCGCAGATACCCAATCCCCACGCGCATGTGGTGCAGCAGGCTGTCGGGCGTAAGGATGGCAATGGTCAGTCCCAGCATCGCGTGGACGATCGCAAGGGGATAGATGTTGCGGTAGCGGCGGAACATTTCGCAGAAGAAAAGAGCGCCGATGAGCGTAGCGGTGGTGAGGACGGGACTGGGCAGGTGGGCGGCGGCGAAGATCGTGGACGCTATCCAAACCGCAGCCGAGCTTCCATAGAGCTCTTCGCAGCGATTAAAGAAAAACGATTGCAGCATGAATTCCTGAATCAAGGCCCAGATCGCATACCCCCATGCCGAATGCAAATTCTGCCAAGTCGTATTGGCGGGAATTTGGCCGCCCAGCCAGCTCACCAGAATCACCATGAAAACAACAGTTGCAAAACCGACCCCCAGCACCACGCTGGCGCCGAATGGCTTCGGCAATCCGAGGCCGAGGCGCTCGAGCGATGGCCGGTCGATTAACACGTCTATCACGACGAGGACCAGAATCGTGATCATGGCGATGGCGCCCCATCGGTTCCGGATCTTCGTCGTCGGCGCCCAAATCGCAAACTCCAGAAACAGAAACGCGATGACGATCTGGGCCCAAACAAAGCACCGGCGGCCAGCGGCCGTTACCGCGGGAAAAATTTTCGACTCAACTGCCATTCTGCCCATCCTTATATTTTCACATCGGCGGCAGCTGGCTAAAACCAGAACGACCAGATAGCATCCACGCTGGCGTGAGTGATCGCCGAGGCCGGCACTCGCCGCCGCTGGCGCCATGCCCGGCCGTAGAAGATCCCGGCGACGCTTGCCAGCAAGACGTATCGCCAATTGAAGTGCGCCGAGCTTTTACTGAAATGCTTGTTGAAATGTGAGAGCCCAAACAACACCGCCGTAATCCCGAGCGCCGCTCGCCGTCCCACCCGCCGTTCCAGCAGGTTCTGCACCCACGCGCGAAAGTAAAGTTCTTCCGGAAGAGCAACGAAAACGAAGATATAGATCCACTTCGGAATCATCCAGAACCACCGCAGCGCGCTGTCATGCGGATGGAGGAAACCCATCGCCATCCCCAGCCCCAGGACCACTGGCGTAAGGAAAGCCAGTTCCCGCAGCCCAGTCTTCCAATCGCTCCAGCGGAAGTGAAAGTCAAAGCCGGTGCCGTGGAGCCGCCGGACCGCGACGAATCCATACAACGCCGCATCGACGACGAGCAGTTTCCCCCAGCCCGCAAGCCCGTTCGGCCACGCCCGCTCGAACCAGCGCAAATCAATCGCCAGTCCCAGCATTAAAAGAATGATCGCGTCCCGCCAATTGCCGCGTTGTTCGGGATCGGCGATTGCAGCCTGCCCCAGCAGCCATGCGATCGCCACGGGCAGCGCCGCGTAGAGAGCGCACCATCTCCATGAAAACATCTGATGCGAACAGGAAATCAGAACGTAAGGCAGCGCGCAGAGTACCGGTAAGGCGGATCGTACCGTTGACGGCCAGCGGGCGCATGCCCGCCCAACCCGCTGCCCGGCAAATCCAAACACGGCTGCCGGTGTAAGCTCCAGCACAAGCACCGCAATGTCCGCCGGCGTTGCGTTCTGCATGGCGATTATCTTAAATTCGGGAGAGAGTTCGAGCCTACAAGAGCTTCGATGTCCCGTTCGAGAGCCTCGAATTGAGGAGCGCTCCAACCGAGATTCTCATCATAACGCTCGACCCGGCAGTCGGCGAATGAGATGGCCATGCCCACCAGATCGCCCAGGCGATTTTCAATCTCGCGGCGATAGGAATCGTCCAGGCTGAGGCGGTCGATGTCGATGACCAGATGGCATTGCGGCTCGCCCAGCTGCCTCGCTAGAAGCCACATGAAATAGAAGATGAAGTAAAGCCGGCGCAAAACTGTTTCATCCACGAGCTTGCCCCGGAAGGCCTCGCGCAGCCCGGAGGACTCCAGCAATGCCGGCAATTCAATGGCTGAAAGAAGCGGCGCGAAGGCAGGCGCTTCCATATTGTGGCGGAGAATGACCGGGCCGCGTTGCAGGAAATAGGGATTGCCCTGCACGGCTTGGCGCAACATCGACAGAAACTGCCGGCGCGGCTCGCGGCGGATGAAGATATGCGCGCCGGGCATCCGGGCGCGGAACCAGCCCACCCTCAAATCGGTGCGCACGAAGCCGTAGACCGGACGCCGCCCGAGCCGCGCGGCAAGCCTCGCCAAATCGGCCATATAGACTTCCAACTCCGGCAAAGAGTCAGCGCTCGTGGCGCAGTATCGCCCGAAGGTGAGATGGGCGGGAAAACCTGGTATGCCGCCGCCCGGGCCGATCAGGGGACGAAACTCCTCCAAGTAGGGCGCTTGGAGCGCTGGGTGATTGGCAAAGGACCAGGGGCGGAAGCGATCGATAATTTCCGCCGTCAAAGTGAACAGATGTTCGTTGAGCGGTTCGAAATAACAGTAGGTATCGGGCCGCTGGCGAAACTTCGCCCAGACATAGGTGCTCGCCGCGCGCCAACTCGAATGCAGGAAGATCGCTTCCTCAACCATCTCTAGCCTTCCGAAAATTGTGTCCACTCATCGCGGCCACGGCCTCGATCCCCTCAATTTGTACCCGTCGATCCATTGAAGCGCGAGCCGTGGTTACCGACGAATTCATAGGGGCCGGAGTGGGTCAGTTTGCTCGCGGCATCAATCCAGATCTCGCCGCCGATCCGCCGCCAGCGCAGACAAAAGGAATAATCCTCACTCAGATAGGCGCCGGTCTCGGGGTCTATGATGGAATCGAAGAGAGCAAAGAGATTTGAACTCTGCGCTGCCTCGCGCCGCGAGCCCGACATGGGTAAGCTATGCACGCGGCTGAAATGAGTTTCGGGATAAGCGGCAATCATTCGCTCCAACGCGCTGCGGCGGATTAGCTGAAAACCGCCGCCGGCATAAGTTCCCGTGACAAAATCGCCTTCCTGCTTACGCTCCGCCTCGGGACAGAAGGTTCCGACATAGGACAGGGCAGCCTGTTGCACGCTTTCGCCGCGCTCGACACAGCGTTGCGGGATGAAATCCCAATCGATCGACTTGAGCGGGTACATCGCCCCGGTAAAGTCCTTATCAAACCGCAGCAGCCGCTCGACCTGCTGCGGCTCGAACCCGATATCGGCATCGACGAACAGCAGATGGGTCGCTGCCGGATTGTCCAAAAAGGCGGCGACCAGGGTGCTGCGCGCGCGTGAGATCAAGGCATCGTAGCCAAGCAGCGACAGCGACACGTCGAACTCAGCGGATTTCGCGTAACTCATGAGCCGTATCACCGACAACATGTAACTCTGCGAAACCATGCCACCAAAGCATGGCGTTGCAATGAGAATCAATGGCTGCGACATGGTCTCTCCCGAAGAAACGCCGACGGCGCGGCTCGCTGGGCCACCACATCATGGGGCACAACATCAAGTCCAGCTCGCCGACTCCACGCTCGAACAGGATACGCCGGTTAACGAAACAGAGGCGCCTGCGAGTGGCACAACGAATCGGGAGCCCGGAGGCGATCGACACGTTGGCCCACGTAATTTCGCGCCCACGATCCGCCGGATCTTTGCACCGGCGCTTATAATACGGGGCTTGGCGGGAACTTCGGTAGGGGCGGGCCATCATCCTAGACGCGAGGATTCAGCCGTCCAGCCGCGCGCGTGGGTTGATTGCGCCGATCGATGAAGGGATCTATTTCAAAGTCACTTCACAGTGTGACTTCCGTCATTGCTGAGTCTCCGCACCGATGTTTGACTCCCTATGCATAATAGCGCCCCTTTTTCCCGAGGGGACAGGAACGGGGCGACGATGACGGCCGCGTTTACGGTCAAAATGTCCGCCCCGATCAGGAGGCTCGTTTACCGATGGCCGAAGTTGAAACCAAGTCTCTTCCCGCGAACGCCTACCAGCCGTTGAAGGACGGCGAAATCTACATGCCGCTCGTGCCCACCAGCATGGCGCCACCGGAGGTGACCTTGCGCGCGGTGCTGTGGGGCACGTTGCTGTGTATCGTCTTCAGCGTCGCCTCGGCCTATTCCGCTCTCAAGGTCGGCCAGGGAATGGAGGCGGCGATTCCCATCTCCATCCTCGCCATCGGCTTGGCGCGCGTCTACCGGCGGCGCTCCACCGTGCTCGAGAACATGATCATCACCGGCATGGGGGGCGCCTCTGGCAGCGTGGTGGCCGGTGCCGTCTTCACCGTGCCGGCGCTCTACATTCTCCACCTCGACCCACATCCGGTGCAGACCATCTTCATCTGCCTGGCCGGCGGCTGCCTGGGCATCCTCTTCCTCATTCCGCTTCGCCGCTACTTCGTGCGCGAAATGCACGGCAAGCTGCCCTTTCCCGAGGCCACCGCCATCACCGAAGTCCTCGTCACCGGCGAGAAAGGCGGCTCTCAGGCCAGGCTGCTGCTCCAAGCCACCGTCATCGCGGCGCTTTACGACTTCTTTGTCACCACCTTCCACGTCTGGAAGGAGTACCTGAACTTCCAGTTCGTGCCCGCGTTCCGGTCACTGGCCGACCGTGGGCGCATGGTCTTCAATTTCGACGCGGTCAGCTTCATCCTCGGCCTGGGCTACGTGATGGGCCTGCGCATTTCCATGATCTTTTGCGCCGGCGGCATTCTGGTGAACTTCGTGCTCATCCCGACGATCTGGTTCATCGGCAGCCACATGGGCGAGGTCACGGTGTATCCCGCTACCATCCCCATTTCGCACATGACGGCCTTGGACATCTACCGCAATTATGTGCGCTTCATTGGCGTGGGCGCCATCGCGACCGCCGGCCTCGTTGGCATCCTCAAGTCGCTGCGTATCGTCGTCGGATCCTTCGGCATCGCGCTGCACGCCTTCCGCCACGGCGAAGCGCCGCAGATGGAACGTACCGACCGTGACATTCCCATCATCACCATCCTCCTCGGCGTGGTGCTGGGGGCAATCGGAGTGGCCGTCTTCTTCGGACAACTTCATGTTTCGTGGACCGTGGTCGCCGTGGGCCTGGCACTGACGCTGTTCTTCTCATTCTTCTTCACCACGGTGGCGGCCAACGCCATTGCCACCACGGCAAACAACCCGGCCAGCGGCATGACGCTACTCACCGTCATCGTCTCCGCCATCGTGTTGCTGAAGTTCGGCCTCTCCGGGACCACCGGCATGTTCTTCGTGATGGCCCTGGCCGGCATGGTCTGTGTAGCCCTGTGCGCCTCGGGACAGTTCATTACCGACCTGAAAGCCGGCTACTGGCTTGGTTCCACGCCTGCGGCGCAGGAGAAGGTGAAGTTTATCGGGGTCATCGCGGCGGCAATCACTGCGGGGTTAACCATCATCCTGCTGGCCAAGGCCTTCCAGTTCGGAGAAGCCGTGCCCGGCGACTCGCGGCAGGTCCTGGTCGCGCCCCAGGCCTCGGCACTGAAAGCCGTGGTGTCGGGATTCATGAGCGGCCAGCCCGTCGCCTATATGTTGTTCGGCATCGGCGCCATGGTCACCGTGGTATTGGAGATGCTCGGCCTCTCTTCCATGGTCTTCGCGCTGGGAATCTATTTGCCGCTGCAACTGACCACGCCGATCCTGGCCGGCGGATTCCTCTCGCACCTGGTGAACAAGCGCGGCGAGAAAATCGGCGGCCAGCCCGGCAATACCATCCGCGAGCGCGGCATCATCATTGCCGGCGGCTTGATGGCGGGCGGCGCACTCGGCGGAGTGATTGGGGCGGCGCTGCGCGTGCTGCCGCACTTCAAGGAAGAGTGGATTCAGACGCCTTTCTATGCCAACGATGCGGTGTCGCAAATCGTTTCCGCGTTGCTGTTTGTTGGCCTCTGTGTGTACGTATGGTTCGGCTCGCTGAAGAAAGTTTCCGCAGAAAAACAATAATAAGGAGATTCGCATGGACTCGATAGGACGATTTGTTGCAGACGCAGTTCTCGGTATCGACACGCTTTGGGGTGGCGATGTCATGTGTCCCTCAGGCACGGGACGATTCATCGCCGACTCGTGGTTCTCGGATGAGCCGCTGCCCCCGGCTTACACGCATCCCACGGCGGCGCGCCTGCGAACCGCAGGCGGCGTTACCGGCAAGGACAGCACTGCCGTCGCGGACTATCTGCGCGAAATGGGAGTCGAGATCGTCCGCTCCATGGACGGCATCAACGTCGAGGCTCGACGCGTGGGTGGCTTGCGCGGCGCTTATCTCGAAGGCCTGAATATCTGCCTGACCACGATGTGGGCACTCGCCATGGAAACTGCCGGCAAGGGCAGCCGCGTGCCTTATGAGGAGAGCGTCAAGGCATCCACCGGGCGCCCACCCGAGCCCAGCGACCCGACGGCTAAGCGAGCCCGTGTTGCCGAATTGCTCGGCCGCGCAGGTTATTCAACCTCCAGTGCCGCCGGCCTGCTCGGAGCGGTCGATGCTTGGCGGCGGGATCGAGTGGTTCCGATGGCCTCGGTTCGTGCTCTCAGCACGGCGATGATCGCCCACTTTGATCGCCTGAGCGCGGCCAACTTGCTGCCCTATCTTCCCCAGGATCTCTCGTCCGTGCCTCGGGCCAATATTGAATTCCTACCCATTAAGGACGCATGGTTTTCGGGCTCGATGAACTACATCGGTCGAGCGCGGAACGCAGATGGCAGTCCGAAATACGAAGCGACTTATGAAATTAACGCCTCGTTGCAAATCTCCGTACCGGAGTTCGAGCAATTGGTGAGCCACGAAGTCGTGCCCGGGCACGTTACAACCTTTGCCTACTTGCAGGATCTCTATGTGCACGGGAAAGCCAGCTTCGAAGCCACGGTATTGACCATGAACACCCGCGCGGCCACGCTGTTCGAGGGACTCGCGAACAATGCCATTCTCATCGCTCATGGCGTAACCGAAATCGAGCAACTACCCGACGAAGATTTGCAGATCGGCGTGCTGCTGGCTCTGTTGCAGGATGATGCCAAGAACCAATCGTCATATCTGACCTGGGGTGAAAAAATGCAGCGCGAGAAAGTGGCTGCCGTTCTTCGCAGGGATTTCCTGGTCACCGAAGAGCGCGCCGACAAGCTTTCTGGCGCCTGGGGCCAACATCCGCTACTCGGCCGAATGTATCTTCCGGCTTATCGGGCAGGAACCGAGCGAGTCGCACAATTGCGGCGCATCCACCCGGCGAATCGCATTCTGCCGGCAATCTACGGCTGCTCTGGGTTAGTTGATATCGTGACCATCGACGAGATGTTGAAGTGAGAGTAACGCAGGCCAGTTCCGCCGGTGGAGTCATAGATCTCCAGATTTAATGGACAGGGAGAACAAGCATCCATTTCAGACGAGCGAAACGGCTGGACGAGCGTCTCTAATTGCGCTTGGCCACTGGGAGCGGCACGGCGAATCGGTCGATCCTGGCGGCAAAACCGCCGCCCACATTCATGAATGCGCAGCGGAAGCCCGCTTGCTCGGCCAGTCGCGGGTCTCGTCTGGTGACGGTGGCAGCATTCCCGAAGGGATACCCAAAGGCCCACACGGTCTGCCCCAGAACTTTCTCAAGAACACTCCGGCTTTCGGAGATTTCCCGCCAAGCCATGTCCTCGGGCGCCCGCGCGAGAATCGGGTGGGAGAGAGAATGAGCGCCGACACTCATTCCCGCAGCGGCCAGTTGCCGCAACCCGGCTACGTCAAGAGTAAGAAATCTGGCAGGAACTCCATAACCAGCCCGTCCCAGGGTACTTGTACTCACGCTTTTGCATGATTTGGCCGATGTAGTCTCCGACAGATCACCAAGGAGGCCGAGTGTATCGACGAATCGTCGGACTGGTTTTTGCCTGTTTCTGCGCGGGCCAACTCACGTTACAGGCGGAAGACTTCAAACTCTTTGACCGCGACGTGGAAATACACGGATTCGCATCGCAAGGGTTTGTCTACACCAACACCAACAATTGGCTGACGATGAACACCAATCAAGGCAGCGCCGCCTTCACGGACTTCGGGGGGCAACGTGTCCACCAGCGTCACCGATAAGCTCCGGGTCGGAGCGCAGCTCTACGACCGCAACCTTGGCCAACTCGGGCAGTACCACCCCTCCCTGGACTGGGCGGTCGCGGATTATCGCTTCAAGAGTTGGTTCGGCGTTCGTGGGGGCAAAGTCAAAACCACCCTGGGCTTATATAACGACACGCAGGACCTGGATTTTCTCCGCACCTTTGCACTGCTTCCGCAAAGCGTTTATCCGACGGATCTCCGCGACGCCACGATTGCTCACCTGGGCGGTGATGTTTACGGCAGTTTGTCACTCAAGCACCGTCTCGGCGGTCTCGCCTATACGGCCTATGCCGGACATCGCAGTGACAGCATCTATGGCGGAGTCGCGTACCTCGCTGCTCAGTACCAAGTCTACTTCTCGAGCTATGGGGGGTTACAGTATGGCGGCGATCTTCGATGGAACACCCCGTTGAAGGGTCTGTTGATCGGAATATCCCGAATGAATGAGGACGTTACTGGCAAGGCGAAAGCCATAAATCCCCTCAACCCGGGCGCTGGGTTCGTTCCTTACTCCGCGATTTCGAAGGCAGACTGGGCTGACCAATTCTACGGAGAGTACACGGCGGGGAAACTGCGGATCGATTCGGAGTATCGCCGCTTTGTACACGATGAACAGGATCAAACTGCCGACATTGTCCTGGTCGAGATCTACGACGACGTTCGCGGCTGGTACGTCTCGGGATCCTATCGAGTTACAAAACGGCTTGCACTTGGCTACTACTACTCCCGCTATTCGGTAACCAGCGTTGCAGGCGGTCTTCTCGCTCCCTATGCCCCTCACCAAACTGACACCAGTCTGCCCGCCAATCACGTCTACGACAAGGTCATATCCGCGCGAGTTGACCTGAGAAGATGCTGGAACGTGAAAGTGGAAGGTCACTTCATGAACGGCTACGAGTACAGCAGCTATCCGAACGGGTTTTACCCCCAAGTTAACCCCCAGGGCTTCAAGCCCAACACAAACGCTTTGGTGGTTAAGACCGGGTTCAATTTCTAGCTGAGAGAGGGACGCAAAGGAGAACACTGATGAAATGTCCGAAAGTGCTCCTGCTCGCCGCCGGATTGACGATCTTCGCCTCGGTGGATTCCGTTGCGGGCGATGTCAAGGTGATTGCCAATGCAAGTGTGAAAGCAGACACGATCTCTGCCGCCGATCTGAAACGCGTGTTTCTGGAGGAGAAGAGCTCGCTCGACGGTTCGCATGTGGAACCCCTACTCGAGAAGGAGGGGCGGGCCCACGAAGCCTTCCTGCAAGAGTACCTCGGCATGAGCGAAGATGATCTGCAGTCGTACTACCAAACGCTGTTGTTCACGGGCAGAGGCTTTATGCCGAAGGTGCTTGGATCTGATGCCGAGGTCGTGGCTTATGTGGCCCGGACGCAAGGCGCGATTGGATATGTGAGTAGCGCAGCCAGCGCGGAGGGTGTGAAGACACTCGCCATCGGGGTTCCCAGCAGCAACGCCGAAAGAAAGCTGATTACGCGGGTCGAGCCGGATTATCCGGACACGCTGAAGCGGCTTAACATTGGCGGAACGGTACGCTTGCGGGTATCCATTTCGGCGAAGGGGAACGTGGAGGATGTCGAACTGCTGGGAGGCAACCCGATTCTCGGCGAGTCGGCCGCAGCCGCAGTGAAAAAATGGGTATACGCCGCTGGCAGGTCGCGGACTATCGCGGAGGTTAGCATCCTGTTTGATGGGCGCTAATGAGACTTGGGAAAAGTTCCAGAATTTTAGAGGTATCGAGAATTAGCCGGCCCATTGTCCCGAACAAGTCCGGTATCTTCAGCAACTATCTATCGGCAGCGATCTCCGCTGACAGCATGCACACGTTCCACAATTGCGCTGACGACGGCGAACAGATGCTGCAAAGTCCCCCTCTTCACTCAGGGAAGCAACCCTCTGCTTTTCCATTGCAACTAAAGAATTAGTTACCTTTTGACGCGTGAAGCGTCTAAGGGTCGAGGAGGGCCGCCAGTGCCGCCGAGACAATCAGGAACTTTGACCGAAGCCGAGCTGCGAATCATGAATGTGCTCTGGGGGAAGGGATCGGGCACGGTCCAGCAAGTTCTTGATTCTATTACTGAAAAGCCTGTCTTGGCCTACAACTCGGTTTTGACCACGATCCGTGTACTGGAGCGAAAGGGCTATTTGAAACACTTAAAGGATGGACGCGCGCACGTCTTTACACCTGTGGTCGGGCGAAAAGAGGCAACGCGCTCGGAAATCCGGCACCTCGTGAGTCGTTTTTTCAAGAACTCTCATGAGCAACTGGTCTTGAACCTCCTCGAGGACCAGGGCATCGGGCCGGAGGAAATCGGTCGCCTCCGGCAGATGCTGATTCAGAACGACACGATTCGGAAGGACGCAAAATGAGCTGGCTTCCCCTACAGACAGTGGCGCAGACCTCGGTCGAGCGCATTCTCAACGCGCTTCCCGAAGGATTTCTGATCGCGCTCTTTGCCTGGGCATTACTGCGCGTTTTGCGAAGGCAAAATTCGGGAACGCGATTTGCCGTCTGGTTCCTGGCATTGCTGACCGTCGTTGCGCTTCCTGTGCTGGGCGGTTTTGGCGAAGGGCGGGTGCTGATGGCGGCAGGGATGTCGGCGGCGATGTCATGGGGTACGTTGCGGGGAAGCGTGATGCCGGCAATCACCGTACCCGGTCGCTGGGCGCTTTTTGTCTTCTTTGCCTGGGCTCTGGGGGTGGGGGCGGCGATGCTGCGTTTGGCGGCTGGGTTTTGGCGCCTGCGCCAGTTGCGCCAGAGTTGCACTCCGATCGTCGCCGCAGATCTCGATCCGGCGGTGCGAAAAACGGTGGATGCAATTGGCGCGTCCGTGACGATCGCTACGTCAGAGTGCGTGCGCGTGCCTGCCGCCATCGGCTTTTGGAAGCGGACGATTGTCCTGCCCGCCTGGGCGGTGCGAGAACTGCCGCCGAACGATCTCAACGTCATCCTATTGCACGAATTCGCACACCTGCGGCGCTGGGACGACTGGACAAATCTCATTCAGAAAATCGTGCGCGCTTTATTCTTCTTTCATCCAGCGGTGTGGTGGATTGAGAACCGGCTCTCGGTGGAACGCGAGATGGCTTGCGACGATGCCGTGCTGGCCGAAACTGCCAACCCGCACGGATACGCCACTTGTCTGGTCTCGCTGCTGGAAAAGAGTCTTGCGCATCGTCCAGCGCACAGGCGATGGTCGATGGTCCAGGCAGCTGTCAATCGGGCCCGCGAGGCTTCGCTGCGGCTGGCGCGGATTCTCGATACAAACCGACCCGTAGCCACGCGAGTCTGGAAACCGGCGCTGGGCATGGTCGCCGCTTTTTCCATCGTCTGCCTGATGGTGCTGCCGCGCGCACCCCAGTTCGTCGCGTTTGATCGCGGCATGCTGGACAGTAACTCCGATCACGGGTATTCGGCTGTGGTCAGCCAGTCTTCGTTGGAGTCTTCGTCGTTCCAGTCTTCGTTTCGAACGACGGCGGTAATTCCCGGCGCGTTGCGGACTGGCGATTCGTCATCGCTGGGGACGACTGCCAAAAGAACGACTGCCAAGGTTGTCCATGCGCACGCCGTTGTTGCACACCAGGCTGCTCCGGTGCGGGTAATCGCTGCCCGATTGAACGCGACGCCAGCGCGCGACCGAGTCGTCGCGATCAACGCAAGCGCGGATCGGGAGATCGTGCCGGAATTTCGAACGCTGGTCTTCATTGAAGCCACGCAGTACGTGACTTCCGATTCGTCGGTGTGGAGCGTCCAGGTGTGGCGTGTGACGTTGGTGAGAGCGGTCCCCGACCGGTTGGCGAGGGTGCCTGTCGCCAATTCGATTTAGCGGGCAAATTTTTTTGCAACTAACAACTAGATATTTAGTTGCCCATACTTCGTAGCACAAGGAGAAGAGAAAATGAAGATGTGGATAGAACGTTGTAAAGCAGTGGTGACCAGGCGTCTATTAGTGGCCTTGGTAGCCGTGGTGGCAGTTGGGTCAGTGGCGACGTTCAACTTTACGAAGTCTGCAAAGGCAGCGGTGACGGCTCCGGCCGCGGCGCCGCTTGATGACAACAGTGTCGGAGCGCTCCTCACGCTCGACCGCGCCATGGAAACCCTGGCGGCACGGGTTACACCGGCGGTCGTCAATGTTACGGTTGTGTCGAAGTCCAACCCGCAGCAGAGCGGTCTGGAAGGTATGCCCGACATGCAGCAATTCTCTGGCCCGGGCAATCCTTTCGGTCGTCAGTTCAACATGCCGTCACAGCCTCAGAACAGGATGGAACACGGGTTAGGCAGCGGCGTAATCATCTCGCCCGACGGATATATCGTCACTAACAACCATGTTATCGATGGAGCTGTCGACATTCGCGTCACCATGAGTAACCGGGAGGTGCTGCCAGCTAAGTTGGTAGGCGCCGACCCGCTGACAGACCTCGCTGTTATCAAGGTTAATGCAACTAACTTACCGAGCGTTCCTTGGGGTAACTCGGCCGGCCTGCACGCTGGACAGACGGTGCTGGCCTTTGGGAATCCGTACGGGTACCGCTTCACGGTGACGCGCGGCATTATCAGCGCGCTGAACCGTCCCAATCCTGACGCAAGTGATCGCCGCAAGCCGGGCGAGTTCATCCAGACCGACGCCGCCATCAATCCCGGCAATTCCGGCGGAGCGCTCGTTGACGCTCGCGGCGAGCTTATCGGAATCAACACCTTCCTGATTTCATCCTCGGGATCGTTCTCAGGAATGGGTTTTGCGATTCCTTCCCAGATTGTCCAGCATACCGTGGAGGCACTGATTCGGGACGGCAAAGTAACTCACGCGTTCATCGGAATTCAGATCTCCGACGTTACTCCCGACAACGCGAAGTTTTTCCAGATGAATAAGGCTGAGGGAGCGGTGGTCAGCGAGGTCGAGCCGGACACGCCCGGAGCGAAGGCGGGCCTGCGCACCGGAGACGTGATTACCGAACTCGACGGAAAGCCCGTGACCGACGCCGGACAATTGCAAATGACGGTCGGACAAAAGCGGCCGGGTGACACGATCCATCTACTGGTGGTGCGTGACAGCAAACCGACGAGCATTCCAGTGACGCTCGAAGCGCTGGGCGGCGGCAAGGGCGCCGAGACCGCCGCCGGCGAACACGGGAAGGGGCGTTGGGGGCTGAGTCTCGCTGACCTGACCCCGGACGTCCGGGATGAACTGCAAGCGCAATCTCAAAGAACAGTTCACGGCGCCATTGTGGAGGACGTCCAGCCCGGCAGCCCGGCCGACAATGCGGGCTTGCAGCGTGGGGACGTCATCGTGGAAGTGAACCGGCACGCGGTGAAATCCGCGGCCGACGTGGCGCAGGTGTTATCGAGCGTGCCGAACGGTCAGGATGCGCTGGTGCTGGTGTGGTCGAACGGGGGCAGCACATTCCGTGTGTTGCATCCGCCGCAGGGCTAGCGCGCCCAGGTTAGCGCAAATAGTTCGCGCAAATGACCAGTTGCGCGCTGTGTTCACCCAGCATCGAGTTGGGTGCGACGCAGCGCGCATTTTCTTCGTCACGCCACGTAATTGTTGGTGACTGCGCTGCCAACTTTGGCTTAGGGCTACCAGCGGTCTTGCACCAGCGGACGAATCTTTTCGTCATAGATGCGCCGTACCCCTGTCATTACCTCGTCTGTGAGGGGCGGCAGGTCCGACGCGCGGCAGTTTTCCGCAACCTGCTCCGCGCGCTTGCCGCCAGGAATGGCGCAGGTCACTGCGTCGAACATGAGGATCCAGCGCAGGGCGAACTGACTCATCGAGACGCCGGTGGGTAAGAGCGCTCGCATCTCTTCAACCGCCTCCAGTCCGACGTTGTAATCCACGCCGGAAAATGTTTCTCCCACATCAAAGGCTTGCCCCTGGCGATTGAAATTCCGGTGGTCATCTGCCGCGAAGGTGGAACCGCGGCGGAATTTACCCGTCAGCAGGCCGCTGGCGAGCGGCACACGGGCGAGGATGCCTACCCGCTTCTGTTTGGCTCGCGCGAAGAACTGGTCCGCCGGCCGCTGGCGGAAACAGTTGAAAATGATCTGCACTGTCTGGACGTTGGGAAACTCTACTGCCTTGCGCGCTTCTTCGATCTTCTCGACGCTCACACCGTAATAGCGAATCTTGCCCGCCCGCACTAGGTCATCGAGTGTCCCGAAGACCTCGGGCCGGTCATACAGCGCGCTCGGCGGGCAATGAAGTTGCAGCAGATCGAGGCTGTCGGTCGAAAGATTCCGCAAACTATCTTCGACCCACATGGTCAGGTTCTGGCGGCTGTATCCTTCCACCGTCTGGCGCGGCAGACGGCGTCCAGCTTTCGTGGCAACCACAATCTCGCCCTTTTCGCTCTTCTTAAGTTGAGCAACTAGGCGTTCGCTGCGGCCATCGCCATACACGTCTGCGGTATCGATAAAATTTACCCCGCAATCGACGGCTTGGTGCAGCGCAGTGAGAGATTCGTCGTCCGAAACGGTGCCCCATGCGCCGCCGATGGCCCACGCGCCAAAGCTGATGTCCGAGACCTTCCAACCGGTGCGCCCAAGTTGACGGTATTTCATTGTCTCCTCTTCTCCTCTGCAGAACAGATCAGGTTCCGCTCTCGACCCGGAACCACGACCCGGAAGTATGCCTCCCAAAGTGTAACTCGACGGTATAGCGTGCTGGTCAGAAACCGTCGCCGTCATCGCCCGCTAATGCATTCCATCAACAATTCGAATTGGACTCAGCGCGAACGGGATATTAAGGTCTTTTGCTTCGGCCCCATATCGGGAATAGCGCAAGCGCAAAGCAAATTTGGCCATCCGATCCGCACCGTGGTAATCGGCAATCCACTGCCTATGTGGGGCAGTTCCGTTTTCATCCGATAGAATGGCTTAGGAGGATGGTTTTTTCTAACCGTCTTCGCATTGCTCGGTCGGTTGCTGGATGGCCGGTTGCAAGGCCTAAGGAATTTTGGACAAATGGAGACAAGATTGGACCGACCGAATGAGCCAGGTCAGGATCAAGAGCACGCCGCCTGTTCTCTCGATGCCAGTTATGTGCTGACGTGGGAGGAAATCGCGAACTTGGCGGCGGATCCCGGCAAGCCAGCCGACACCCTGATGAACGTTGTCGCATTGGTTGCCAGACGGTTTGGCGCCAATGTTTGCTCAGCCTACCTGCTGGAGCCCGACCGCGCCCATCTCGTTCTGGCCGCGACGCTCGGGCTTCGCCGTGAATGCGTCGGCAAGCTGCGCATTTCAGCCAATGAAGGGCTCGTCGGCCTGGTCGCCGAACAGGTCCGCCCGGTGGCCGTGGAACAAGTCAAGAATCATCCCCGCTTCAAATACTTCCCCGAAGCGGACGAGGATGCTTACCAATCGTTCCTGGGAGTTCCCGTCATCGATCGCGATGTGCTGCAAGGCGTTCTGGTGATTCAAACCGTGGAGGCGCGAGTCTTTCCGGAGAATGAGATTCGTTTGCTCACAGAGGCCGCGAACCGGGTTGCGACCGTGGTCAGCGAGGCCCGCGCGCTCGACCGTTTTATCGCGCCTGCCCAGGAGCGGCTCTGGGCGCTGGCCCGCAACCTGTGGCGGAGCTGGGATTACGATGCTGCCGGCTTGTTCCGCGATCTCGATCCTCTGCGCTGGAGACAGCTCAATCACAGTCCCGTCTCGCTCCTGAACGAATATCCGCTCGACAAACTCGAAGCGCGCGCCACCGAACTCGTCCTGCACATCCGGATCAACTACGCCTATCGCCGCCTCTGCGAGTACGAGAATGAGGAGCGAACCTGGGGTGCGCGTCACGCCGGTGTGCTGCGGCCACGTCCGGTGGCTTATTTCTCCGCCGAATTCGGCGTGCACGAGTCTCTTCCGGTCTATTCCGGCGGCCTGGGAGTTCTGGCCGGCGATCACATCAAGAGCGCCTCCGATCTCGGTATCCCCCTGGTCGGCGTGGGCCTGTTTTATGGCCAGGGATACTTCCGCCAGCGCCTCGATCGCGACGGCTGGCAGCACGAAGAGTACCTCGAGACCGATGTCAACCAACTTGCAATGGAAACGGCCATCGGAAAAAACGGCAGACCCGTCGTGGTGCAGATCGATACCCGCCATGGTTCGATCCGCGCAAAAGTATGGCGCGTGAAGGTGGGCCGCTGTGATCTGTTTCTCCTCGACTCCGACGTGGAAGGCAATACCCCCGAGGATCGCGTGCTGACCTCGCGTTTGTACGGGGGCGACGGCCGCGTTCGCGTGCATCAGGAACTGCTTCTGGGAGTGGGCGGCCTGCGCGCTCTGAAAGCGCTCGGCATCACACCGGGGGTCCTTCACCTGAACGAAGGACACAGCGGATTTGCGGTCCTCGAAGCGATTCGCCAACGCATGGAAGAAGAGGGCATCGGCTTCGAGAAGGCCGCGCCGCGCGTTTCCCGGGAAGTGGTCTTCACCAGCCACACTCCCGTGCCCGCCGGCCACGATCGCTTCGATGCCGATCTGGTCGAAGAGCACCTCGGACCTCTCCGCGAGGCCCTCGGTCTTTCCCGGGAAGGTTTCATGGCGCTGGGACGCGAGAATCCCGAAAGCGACGAACGTTTCTGCATGACCGTGCTCGGACTCAAGCTTTCGCGGCACGCCAATGCAGTTTCCTCATTGCACGGTGAAGTCTCCCGCGCCATGTGGACCGGACTCTTCCCGGGCAAACTGGAAGACGCGGTTCCCATCGGGCACATTACCAATGGCGTCCATGTCCCCACCTGGCTGGCTCCGCAGATGTTTCGCCTCTATGATCGCCATCTCGGCACGGGATGGCATCTGCGCAGCAGCGAGGCCAAAATCTGGGAAGGCATCGACAACGTCGACGACGGCGAGCTCTGGGAGACCCATTTCAATCTAAAGTCGCGGATGATCGAATTCGTGCGCCGCCGCGCCGTCAAGCAGGCCGCACGCCGCGAAGAACCGCGCGGTGTGCTACTGCAACTGGAACGCGTGCTCAGCCCCGATGCGCTGACCATCGGTTTTGCGCGCCGCTTTGCCACCTACAAGCGCGCCAACCTGATTTTGGCCGACATCGAAAAAATAGCCAGTATGGTCAACGACCCGAAACGCCCCGTGCAGTTCGTGTTTGCCGGCAAGGCGCATCCTCTCGACGAGCCCGGCAAGCGCGTCCTGCAGCAGATTGCCCAGTTGATGCGCGACCCGAAGTTTTCCGACAAATTCGTCTTCGTCGAAGACTACGACATCAACGTCGGCCGCCATTTCGTGCAGGGTGTCGATGTTTGGCTTAACAATCCGCGGCGTCCGCTGGAAGCCTCCGGAACCAGCGGCCAGAAGGTGGTTTTGAACGGCGGCTTGAACCTCTCGGTTCTGGACGGCTGGTGGGCGGAAGCTTACGACGGACTGAACGGCTTCGCCATCGGAAACGGCAGAACTCACTCCGACATGAATATTCACGACACGCGCGACGGGGACGACCTGATGCGAGTTCTTCGCGATGAAGTGATTCCTCTGTACTATCAGCGCGATCGCGACGGCCTGCCGCGCGGCTGGATCCAACGTATGAAGCGCACCATCCGCACCCTCGGCTGGCGCTTCAACGCCGATCGCATGGTGATGGATTACACGACCAAGTGCTACGTTCCAGCAGCCGGGGGCACCTCGAGCGACATCCGGCTAAGAATGTAAGAGCGTGGCTGAACGAGTCTGTCATCGGAAAAGATTTCAAGAGAAAGACCCGCCCTTCATTTTGACGATCCCTTGCTCTTAATGATCCATTGGCGCCGCCGATCCATTGGACCGCCGATCCACCCACCATGCACCGAAGAGCCTCGAACCGCAGTTTCGACTTGACAGTTTGGCTGGACCATTTAATATCTATGAATATTTATTCATTCAAGTGGATAAATATGCCTCACCGAAGAAACCGGGGGAGGTTTCAAAAGATCTGATGGCGGCCAAACTTAAAACCGCGGTTCTCGGCGCGACCGGCTATTCCGGCCTCGAACTCGCTCGCCTTCTTGGCCGCCATCCGCGGACCGACGCGCCCTTGCTTTTGCGGCGCAGTGCCGAGACAGAGACCGGCGAATCCGACGGACACGGCGCCAGATTGCCGCACATCTCGGGTAATGGCCGCGGCAATGGCCATTCGCCGGTCCAGCCCTTTTCGTGGTCCGTGTTGGAGCAGCATGGCGTGGAACTGCTGTTCCTGGCGACGCCGCACGCCGTTTCTCGCGAACTTGTTCCCGAGGCGATTGCCCGCGGGCTGCGGATCGTCGACCTCAGCGGCGCGTGGCGGCTGAAACAGGAACAGCATCGAGCTGTCTATGGCTTCAAAGATGCCAACGCCCAGACCGCGGCGGAACTCACGGAGCGCGCCGTGTACGGTCTGCCTGAGTTGAATTCCGACCGGATATCGCCGGCCGCGCTGGTTGCGAATCCAGGCTGCTATGCGACTTCAGTCATTCTCGCGCTGGCGCCCTTGCTCTCGGCCGGCATTGTGGACTGCGATCGCGGCATCATCTCCGACTCGAAGTCCGGAGTGTCCGGTGCCGGCAAGGAACCGACGGCGCGCACGCACTTCGTATCGGTCGCCGACAACTTTTCCGCCTACTCCGTCTTCGGACACCGTCACACCGGCGAGATTCTCGAACAATTGGCGCTCAATTCCTGCCAGTTGATTTTCACTCCTCATCTCTTGCCAATCCCGCGTGGGATTCTGTCCACGATTTATGTGTACCTGAAACGCGAAATGACAGCGGACGAGATTCAAAGTTGTCTCCACGATTTCTACAACCGCAAGCGGTGGGTTCGCATTTTCCCAGCGCCGAGTTTGCCGGAAATCCAATTCTCAGCGCACACCAACTACTGTGATCTCGGTTTCTGTCTCGCGCGCGATGGCCGCCGGCTCGTTGTCGTTTCCTGTCTCGACAACCTGCTCAAAGGCGCAGCCGGTCAAGCCGTGCAGAACATGAACCTCATGTACGGCTGGGACGAAGCGGAGGGCCTGCAGTGAAAATTGTCGTCAAGATCGGCGGTGCGGCACTGGAAGATAAAACGACCCTTCGGAAATGCGCGCATGCGGTGGTGCAGCTCGCCCAGGACGGACACCAGGTCACCGTCGTGCACGGCGGTGGCAGCGCGCTGACGCGCACCCTGAAACTCCTCGGAAAGAAAAGCGACTTTGTCAACGGGCTGCGCATTACCGACGCCGAGACGCGCGATGTCGCCCTGATGGTGCTCGCCGGCATCGTGAACAAAAGCCTGGTGGCCGCGATCGCTGCTGCCGGGCAACCGGCCATCGGCCTTTGCGGTGGAGACGGCGGCGTCTTTCGTGCCCGCAAGAAGCAGGACGCGGATTACGACTTGGGATATGTTGGCGAAATCTGCTTTTCCGACCCGCGCTGGCTCAAAGTCATCTGGGCCGAAGGCGGTATTCCTGTGCTTTCCTCGGTTGCGCTCGGAGGCGACGGGCAGTATTACAACGTGAATGCGGACCAGATGGCCGCCGCTTGCGCCATAGCGTGCCAGGCCGACGCGCTGATTTTTCTCACCGACGTGCCCGGTGTGAAGCAAGCCGACGGTTCGGTCATGCCTCGGTTGGATACCAAGCAAGTTGCCAGCCTCATCGAGGAATCTGTCGTTAGCGGCGGGATGATGCCCAAGCTCGCAGCCTGCACTCAGGCTCTCAAGTGCGGTGTGGGGCGCGTGCGCATCCTGCCCGCGGCGCAAGTCGAATTTCTGCCACTGTTTTATTTCGCCAAGCTGGAATGCAGCACGGAGGTGCTGAGAGCATGAGTCTTGCCTCTGTGTCCAGGCAACTGCTGCAGGAAGGGATCATCATCAATCGCACGCATGAAAACGTGCTGCGCTTTCTGCCGCCTTATGTGATTCAGAAGAAGCACGTGGATCAGGTGGTCAAGTCCTTGGACGCGGCGTTGCACAAAAATGCGGAGTCCACGCTCAAGAAGAAGAAAACCGCTCCTCCGCCGCGCAAGGAGGCCCATGCGCACGCGTGAGGCGATTCTTCCCGATGCCGAGCAGATTCACACTCTCATCGCGGCCTACTCCGGCGACGGCACTTTGCTGCCCCGCACGCTCGCTGAGATCTGCGAAAACGTCCGCGACTTTGTCGTCCTGGAGCATGACGGACGCATCATCGGATGCGGCGCTCTCCACCTGTATGGCGTGCACCTGGCCGAGATTCGCTCGATTACCGTCGATCCCTCGAGCCAAAGCAACGGCGGCGGCCGGCGCCTGGTCAAGGCTCTTCTGGCGCAGGCGGAAAAGCACAAAGTTACCTGCGTGTGCCTGTTCACTCGCATTCCGGAATTTTTTTCGCGCATGGGATTCACGGCCGCCGAGCACCAGGATCTGCCCGATAAAATCCATAAAGATTGTCATAAATGCCCCAGGCTCTATCGCTGCGACGAAGTGGCGATGATCCGCGGAAATCTGCCTACGTTCGCAATTTTGCCGCCGCCAAGAAACTGGTTGAAGATTCAAGCATGATCTCACTGCGCCATTCTCTTGGGAAAATTCGTTTGCCTCTGGGGTTCTCTTTCGCTGCTGTCGCTGCCGGCATTAAAGTCAGTGGCCGGCCGGACCTCGCGCTGGCGGAAGCAGGCCATAGCGCGACCGCCGCCGCGTTGTTCACGCAGAACCGGGTCGCCGCCGCTCCCGTGGAAGTTGGCCGCGCGGCGCTGCTTTCGACCGGTGGCCGCGTTCGCGCCGTCGTCGTGAACTCCGGCAACGCCAACTGCGCCACCGGACGCGCCGGCATTCAAGCCTGCGAACGAGTTTGTCGCGAAGCTGGAAAATTATTCGGCGTGCCTGCTGCCCAAGTCTTTCCATCCTCGACCGGCATCATCGGAGTTCGACTGCCGGCGGAAAAAATCCGCGCAAAGTTGCCGGAACTTTTCGCAACGAGATCGCCCAGCCAGCGTGGTGTCCTCGCCTTTGCCCACGCCATCATGACCACCGACACCCGGCCCAAGCTGGCGTCTGTGCGTTTCCGAACCGCCTCGAAAGAAGTCACCGTGTTGGGTATCGCCAAGGGCGCCGGCATGATCCATCCTCAGCTTGCGACCATGCTGGTGTACTTGTTCACCGATGTGAGTGCGACTCCGCGTGAGCTGCGGCCTCTTTTGCGCGAGGCATGCGGCGATTCGCTAAATTGCATGTCCATTGACGGCGATACCTCCACCAACGACACAGTGTTGCTGCTCGCGAGCGGCGCCAGCGGCGCTCGGGTGAGAGATGTTCGCACTCGAAAAAAGCTGTCCGCGGCTCTGAGCGCAGTATGCCAATCCCTCGCCGAACAGATCGTCAGCGACGGCGAAGGCGTGCAGCACGTGATCCGTTTGTTCGTCGAACAGGCGCGGAGCAGGGAAGAGGCGTTGCTGGTTGCGCGGACGATTGCTCATTCTGCGCTGGTCAAGACCGCATGGGCGGGCGCCGATCCGAATTGGGGACGCATTCTCGCGGCAGTGGGAAGGTGCGGCGTTCCCATCGATCCATCTCGCGTCCAGATTTTTATTGGTAGTCAGAAAGTATGCCGCAACGGAATCGCCTGCACGTGCAACGAGCGGCAAGCGCACCGCACTCTTGCACAGCCGGTTTGCGATGTCCGTGTGCAGATCGGGCGAGGCCAGCACTCGGTGCGATTTCTCACCACCGATCTGACCGCCGAGTATGTGCGGATCAACGCCGATTATTCTACGTAGCGAAGTCCCTCGCTTCGCTCGGGATGACAATACATAAAACTGTCGCCAGGGCAGCGCTCCCAATACGACTTCCACCCGCAATTGCGCTAGAAGCTGAACATCGCCTGCAATTCGATTTTTCGATTTGCCGCCGCGCTCGAAAACGGCCCGCCCGCCAGAGCAATCGACTGTCCGAAATTGGGTGAGCTCAGCACCCCGATGGGCGGCGCCGCATTCACTCGGTTCAGAACGTTCCTTGCATTTACGCTGAACGTCAGGCTGTAGCGTCGAGTGGTTGCCGGGCCCATACCAAAAGGGCCGCCACCACCTCCGGGGCGTCCGAATCCTCCGCCTCCACCGCGCGGACCACCACCGCCCGGAGGAGGGCCGCTCGGCGGGCCTCCTCCCGGCTGCGCTCCTGCTTTCCCGCCAAGTTCCGGCCCAAAGCCAAAGGTTTTCGCCAGCCGCAGGTTAAGCGTGAAGTTGGACGGGCCAGTCAGATAGTTGATGGGAATCTGGGGGGACGACTGCGTCGGAATCACATAGTTATTGCATGCGGCGGGTGTCGGAAACGGACAGGAACCCGGAGGATTGGTGCCGAATGCAGGCCGGTCGTTGAACTGCCAATCGTCGCTCAAATCCTGGCCCACGGTGACGTTGTAAGGTGAGCCGGAATTGAAAATCATAAATGGACTCAGGCGAAACCCACGTGGCATTCCGACCGTGCCGCCCAGAAACAGCCGATGCCGGATATCAAAGGAAGCACGCCCGTAGTCCGCGCCTAGATCGTATTGATCCGATGGAAAGTTCGAGGCGCCGGAAGCGTCGCTGTTGGCATAGTTCAGAGAGTAGAAACCGAACAGCGACAGCTTTGTTCCTGCCCGGATGTTGAAATTCGCGATCAACTGGTTCTGCCGGAAAAGTCCATCGGAGGAGTATTGAAAGATGGCCTGACTTGGGAGCGGTGCGGAGCCCGGTGTGCCCGGCAGTGGAGCGTTGGTGACGATCGACAAAAACTGGTGCACTCCACGCGCATTGAGATACGAAACCGTGACGTTGGCGATCTTTGTGACCTGCCGCTCCAGACTGAACGCGGTTTGCATGATATAGGGCGCGTGCAGATCCGGGCTGATCTGATAGATCGAGGAAGCCGTCTGCGAGCCCACCGACGGCGGGGTCGGATAGCTCGGATTGGACACGAGGTACTGTTGCTGTGTCACGCCGTTCTGACGGTCCGCATTCAAAATCAGGTCTTGGGCGAAGCGGTCGTAGAACAGGCCAAAACCGCCGCGCAGAACGGTTTTCGGGGCGTTCTTCCCCCCTCCGCCGATGCCCCAGGCAAAACCGAGTCGTGGCGCCCAGTCCGCATGATTGTGAATCCCGTTCTGCGTTTCAAAGCGCAGTCCGGCGCTCAGCGTGAAAGTAGGACGCACTTTCCAGTCATCCTGCACGTAGAGTCCCCCATCCACCATCGTGACGGGCACGGTAGCAGCCGCGCCGCTGGAGGTTTTGTTGATGGAATACTGGCTCGGAGTATCAGCGGTGTAATTGGAATACGACGTGAAAGTATAGGTGCCGTTGAATCCAGCATTGGACGTATTGACCTCGTGAACTGCGCGCAGCCGTCCGCCAAATTTCAAGAAGTGTTTTCCCTGCGATATCGAAGTGTAATTTTGCAGTTCGTAATGATCCTGGTGGTCGGTCTCGGTTCCCGAACTGCTACCTCCGCGAATGAAACTTTGCAGCACGTTGATGCCTACAGCGGCGCTCAGCGGATTTTGCCCGCTGTTGTCGCGCAGGTACTGGAAGCGGGTCTCATTCACTGCCTTCGTTCCCAGGATCTGGTTATCGGTGATCTGCACCGTGTGTTCGGAGTCGGTGGTGTCGTATCCGGCCTCCGGCAGCACCGTCCCGCCGACGCCTGCGTTTTGTTGTGTGTCACGATAAAACTGGTAGCGAGCCGTAAGCGTATTGTTGGTGCTGACCTGATAGTCGATCCGAGGACTTAGGTTGGTGCGGGTACGCGGATTTGGTACGCTCTCGTTCAGGTCCAGCGCTGGCGCGTTTACGACTGCGATTTCGTCGATGTTGCGCCGCTGCGCGTCGAAGAAGAACGACGTCTTTTTGTTGATGGGGCCGCCGACGTTACCCATATAGATCACGGAGTCGTACGGCTGCTGCGCAGCGTCGCCGAGGAAAGGATTCCGCGTGTTTAATCCCGAGTCGTTCCCTACGACCGAAAACTGCCCATGAAACTTGTCGGTGCCCGGCTTGGTGAAGATTTCGATTCGTCCATAGCCCAGCTTGTCGTATTCGGCAGAAAATGGATTTGAATTGATGCGAATCTCGCGAATCGATGACTTTGGCGGAAGCTGTCCTGCGGTAAATCCATCGATGTAAAGCTGCCCACCATTGGGACCGGCCGAAGGTCCGGCCAGCGCTTCCAGGTCAGACTGCAATTCATCGGGATCGTCGGGGAGCGCTTCGAGATCTTTGCCGCTAAGCACGACCGCGCTCGCATTATTCGAGGGGTTGACGTCGAGCTGCGGTCCTTCCGACTGCACGTTGACCTTTTCCTGCTGCACGTTGATGTCGAGCGCAATGTTGAATTGCGCGACCTGGCCCGCCGCTACACCCACGTCGTTTTGCACAAAAACGGCGAATCCCTGGGCATTCGCCGTGACGGTGTACTTGCCCGGCGGCAGATTTCCGATTTCGTAACCGCCGCTGCGGTTGGTTGTGGCCGAATGCGTTTGTCCCCCGGATACCAGGACCGCAACCGTGGCATTCGCAACCACCGCTCCCGAGGGATCCGTCACTTGCCCGCGCAAGGTTCCCGTCGTTGTTGATGACCCGGCGGGCGACTGCGCCGATGCAGGCGCCACCAGCCCGATCAGCGTCGCCGGAATAAGAATTGCCAAAATAAAGACCGATAAATGCTTCAAACACGCACCTTTTCTTCCTAGGCAGATCAAATGGATTGAGATTTGTTCACTACTGCGCGGCGTCCCCTTCTCCACCGGGCGCGCCCAGCGACCACGGCGAAAGCAGCGAGGACGCGCTTCGGTTCGGCGCCGCCGTCAGAATGGCGTCCACTCCCGCGAGCAGCGTGATCGCCGTTACTGTGCCCGAATCTCCGCCCTCGGTCGAGACGATCATCACGGCATCGCCCTTCTGCAGGTCCGCCAGCGTGCTGTCGGGCAACCGACTCAGCATGCGCTGAAAATCCGGAGGACCATTCCCGTTCCCGCCTGTCCCGCCGCCCGGGCCGCGCCCCGCTTGCGCTTCTGTCCCTGGCCGAGTTCCGCCAGCACTGGACGCAGCACCCTGCCCGCTGATGCCTTGGCCGTTGCCCGCTTGATCTCCGCTCCCGCCGCCCGCCATGCCTTTCAATCGCATTGCGATGCGTTGTGCCATTTCCGCCGGCAGCTTCTTCATTTGCGAGTCGGGAGACACCTTCACCACCACCGCGCTCTTGGTGATCGCGTCCTGCACCGTCATCGTATTACTCGATGCGTCGATCGCCTTGATGGTTCCCGCAATATTTCGGAATGCGCCGGAGACAACTTCCTCAGCCGTTACTTCGCTGCCATCCGGGTAGCGAGCCCCGCGCGCGCGCAACTGATCTCCCGCCTTGATTTGAGTCATGAATTGGCTGGCTGGCTCCGGTTTCGCATCATCGAATTTCACCGAGCCGGGCGCGTAGCGGCGCAGGATTGTATCCTGGGCAATGTGGACCTCGATACTCCGGCTCGTACCCATTCCACCGGATGAAATTGTGATGACGCCCGTCGCCGCGTCCACCTTAGTGACAAGCCCGCCCACCCCTCGCTTCTGCCAGTCGTCGCGCTCGTGCTGCTGCTTGGCCGCGACATCGGCTTGCTTCACCACAATCACTTCCAGCGCGGCGATCGTATGTCCATCCACCGATGCCTGCCCGCGAACCCGCACGCCATCCCCAGGCTGCAAGTCTTGCGCCTGCAGAGCGGTCGCGTTCTTCAGATTCTTTTCTCCCGGCAGCACGCGCAGGATCTTCGTCGATCCAGTCAGCTTCGCTGTGACCTCGCCACCAGACGCAGCGGCGACCGTGATCGAATCCGCCTGAATGCTCTTGATGGTCCCCACGGCCTTGGCGATTTGTGTGTCGCCCGAACTGCTCGATGGTTTGTCCTGCGCGCAAACGTAGCCCGGCCCCGCCAGAATCAGAGCGGCCATCGCCGTCAGCAGGCAGGTCCCAAGAAGGCACACCTGCGGCGGCCTCCGCCAGAGACTTCGCATAGCATCGCTTACCGGCATACCTGAACTGTACTTTAGCATCGCCAAACGCACCATGTTTAACATTTACGAAGTTTTACCCGGCATTGACATTGTTTTTACAGGACGCTGGCAACTGCAACTCCGTCGCCGCGCATCCACTCATGGGACAGGAGCTACGTCGCCAATAAACGATGCTCGCGCAGATGTCCATGTCCGTTGGCGAATCCAGTTCCGAAAAGCAGTCCCATCCGGTCGCGGCAGGTTTCCTGTACCATCTGACGGTTGCTGTCCCGAGCTGGGCGGGTGCGATCCTGGCTGTGTACTCTATTGTCTTGTGCAGATTCAGCGCTCTTAAGATTCGTCTGAAATGAACGATAAGCGGAGGTCGCACGGTGAATGAGTCCCGGCAAGATAATTCCCGGCCAAATAAAGAAGCGATTGCGAGCCGTTCATCATTGCGGAAGCGGGTTGCCTATGCGCTGATCGCCGCGCTGGCCGTTCTTCCCGGAGTCGCGCCGTCGATGCGGGCCCAGGATGCCGCTTCCACCATCGCCGTCGACGTCAAAGTAGTCGCGCTGCCCGTTACCGTTCGCGACAAACATGGCACGATCGTCCGCGACCTCACCAAAGACGATTTCACGCTGCAGGAAGACGGCCGGCCGCAGGTCATCCGCTATTTTTCGCAGGACACGAATCTCCCGCTCACGCTGGGTTTGCTAGTCGATACCAGCCGCAGTCAAAGCAACGTTCTCGACGCGGAGCGCAACGCGAGCCGCAGTTTTTTCGATCAGATGCTCGTGCAGCCCAAGGACAAAGCCTTCCTCATTCATTTCGATCGTGAGGTGGAACTGCTGCAGGACTTGACCTCATCCCGTGAAAAGCTGCAAGCGGCGCTGGAATTGCTCAAGACGCCATCGGACCGCGAGAGGTCGAACGATCCGAACGATCCTTCGAATTCCCCGTCCGGCTCGGGATCGGGCTCTCATCATGGCGGGGGTACTCAGCTTTACGACGCCGTTTTTCTGGCGTCGAACGAATTAATGAAAAAACAGCAAGGCCGGAAGGCTTTCATCATTCTCTCGGACGGCGTCGACCGCGGCAGCAAGACCTACTTGGAGAGCGCGATCGAGTCCGCCCAGCGTGCCGACACTGTTGTTTACTCCATCTATTTCGCCGATTCTCACCGTGACGAGGGCCAAAGACCTGGCGGAATGGGCCGTGGCGGCGGCGGTTGGCCCGGCGGAGGTGGCGGCGGCTGGCCTGGTGGCGGAGGTGGATATCCGGGCGGCGGAGGGGGCGGTCGCGGCGGAGGCCAACGTCATCCCGAAGAGCCGCGCACCGATGGCAAGAAAGTTCTTGAGCGGATTTCGAAAGAAACCGGTGGACGTTTCTTTGAAGTTTCCAAGAAGGAAACCGTCGGCCAGATTTACGATAGCATTGTCGAGGAACTGCGGACCCAGTACAGCATGGGCTATACCCCCGATAAAGACAGCACAGCCTCCGGCTATCATCACGTTCAGTTGCAAGTGAAGCGCAAAGACCTGACCGTGCAAACCAGAGACGGATACTACGCCGATCGCTAGTGCAGCGTCCCACAAGTTCGTGGCGTTTAGCTGGACTGCGCCAGCCGCTCACCGCTCCAGCACCGAGGAAACCGCTATCCAATTGACGCCGGAGGGCTTTCTGCGGTTGGATGGAAGCTGCGTGGCACCTGCGCCTCCCATTTTCGATCCCGAGTCCCGGCGGCTTAGCCGCCTCGACGCGGCCTGGCTCACGATCTGGCTCCTCTTCCTCGCCGGACTGGCGGTGCTTCCTCCACTACTCGAACCGCACAAGCAGTTGATTCTCCTCGCCATCGGAATTGTGCAACTGCTGGAGACAAAGCTGATCTCCCACTTCCCGAAACGCGGGGTTTCCTACGTCATCCTGCTCAAGATTTTGCTGGCAACCCTGCTCATCTATCACACCGAGGAAGTCGCAATCAACAGCAGTTACTATCCGATTTATTATTTGCCGGTCGTAACCGCGGCGCTCTACTGCGGCCCTTTGCTGACACTGCTCTGGACGCTGCTTGCGTCCGCCGCCTACTGCTCGTATCTCTTCATCGACCCCGCGATGGAGGAATACGAAATCACTCCCGAGGCGTTGGGCTTCCTCGCGCTGCGCATCTTGTTTTTCTTTCTTGCCGCCATGGTGGTCAACCGCTTCGCGCAGCAGAGCCAGCATCAAACCCAGCTGTACCGCGAGCTCGCCGAACGCCTAGCCGAAACCAATCGCCGCCTCGAGCACGCTCAGGCTGAAGCGCGGCGCTCCGAACGGCTGGCCGCTCTCGGCCAGCTCTCCGCCGGATTGGCGCATGAAATTCGCAACCCCCTCGGAGTCATCAAGGGCTCGGCTGAAATGTTGACCCAGAAATTGCAGACCTCCGACGAGCTTGCCCGCGAGTTAGCGGGATACATTTCGACGGAGGTCAACCGGCTCAGCGCCCTCGTCACCGAGTTTCTGGACTTCGCTCGTCCTCTTCATGCCGAACCGCATCCCGCGAACCTGACCGTCCTGCTTGATCGCGTGCTGCAAATTGTCGCGGACCGCTTTGCGGGAGTACAAGAGACGGGCAAAGCTGTGCGCGTCGAGCGCCACTACGCGAGCGGACTGCCGCTCGTTCCGCTTGACGAAAGCCTGTGCGAGCAAGCCTTCCTCAATCTCGTGCAGAACGCCTACGAAGCTATGGAAGACCACGGCGACACGTTGCGCGTCGAGGTTCAACCCGCTACACAAAATGATCGCAAGGGAGTGGAACTGCGCCTCGCCGACACCGGCCCCGGCGTGCCCGAAGAACTGCGCGAAGAAATTTTCAACCCGTTTGTGACCACGAAGAAAACCGGTGTGGGACTGGGCCTCTCCATCGTTTCGAAGATCGTGGACGGTCATCATGGGTCGATCCATGTCGAGAACGCCCCAGGCGGCGGCGCGGTATTCACGCTCTTCTTTCCGCTGGAAGAAACCGGCGAGCCGCGCGCAGCAACCACGATAACCGTAGGATAGAAAATGAAGATTAGGATCAAGAAGCAAAGCGAACGACGAAGAGCGAACGACCAGCGACTAACGACCAGCGACTAACCATGCCGACCATCCTCATCATCGAAGACGAAGCCAAGATGCGTCGCCTGCTCGAGCTGAACCTCGGCGACGACGGCTTCAAAACGCTCTCCGCCGGCGACGCCGAAACTGGATTGAGGCTGCTCGCCTCCGAACCCGTTCACCTCGTCCTCACCGACCTCAAGCTCCCCGGCATCAGCGGTCTCGAATTTCTGCAATCGGCCAAGCAGCAAAATCCCGCGTTGCCCATCGTCGTCATGACCGCGTTCGGGTCTGTTGAAACAGCGGTTGAGGCGATGAAAGCTGGCGCGAGCGACTACGTCCTCAAGCCGTTCTCGCTAGCCGAAATGCGGATGGTGGTGCGCAAGGAGCTCGACAACTCCCGCCTGCGCGAAGAGAATCGCTCGCTTCGCGAAGCCCTCGGACAGAAATACAGCCATCCCAACATCATCGCGATCAGTCCCAAAATGCAGGAAGTGCTCGCCACCGTCGAACGCGTTGCCCCCACCAACTCCACCGTTCTGCTGGGCGGCGAAAGCGGAGTTGGCAAAGACCTCATCGCTCGCGCCATCCACGAAAAATCGCGCCGCGCTTCCGGTCCCTTCATCAAGATCAACAGCACCGCCATCCCCGAAAATCTTTTGGAGAGCGAGCTCTTCGGCTACGAAAAAGGAGCCTTCACCGGAGCCGCCACCAGCAAGCCGGGCAAGTTCGAACTCGCCGACAAAGGCACGCTCTTCCTCGATGAAATCGGAGACGTGCCGCCCGCCATCCAGGTCAAACTTCTCCGCGTGCTGCAGGAGCGCGAGTTCGAGCGCCTGGGCGGCACGCGTACCATCAAAGTCGACGTTCGGCTTATCGCTGCCACTAACCGCGATCTGCGCGCCGCGCTCGAAGACGGAACGTTTCGCGAAGACCTCTATTACCGGCTCAACGTGGTCCCGATCGATATCCCGCCCTTGCGCGAACACAAAGAAGATATCCCTGGATTAGCGAACCTGTTCCTCGCGCGTTTCGCCAAGGATTCCGGGAGAGAGGAAAAAATCACTGACATTTCGCCCGCTGCCATGCAGCTTCTCGTCAGTCATTATTGGCCGGGCAATGTGCGTGAACTGCAGAACGTCATCGAACGCGCCTGCGCGCTCGCCTCGGGCAGCCAGTTGGAAGCCGCCGACATACAACTCGACTCGCCGCGCAATCGCACCTCCGACATTCGAAATGGCTCGGCCTCCGACCGTTTTCTCCCCGACGGCATGACCCTCGACCAGTGGGAAGATGAAATGATCCGCGAAGCTCTGAAGCGCGCAGGCGGCAACAAGTCGCAAGCCGCGCGCCTGCTCGGCCTCTCGCGGAATACGCTGCGATATCGCTTGTCGAAGATTGGCATTGACGACAACGAGACCGAGTGAAGCGGATCATCGGGTCATCTGGTGATCGAAAAACACTCTTCATTATTTCTTCTGGCGCTCTCCTTTTTTGCCTATTTACTAGTTGGTATATTCACTAGTTAGTACGGGCCCCCGGTCTTTTGGAATCATAGGGTCAGGAGGAAACTCCCGCAAAATCTTTGACTTCAAAGGACTTATATGGGAAATATTCCGACGGTGCAGGCGCATCCACCAGCAGAAAACACCCGCGCAAGCGGAGTGTGAGCGAGGACTGTCCAGAGCCCGAAGGAGAATTTGTGTTCCGCACGGGGCTGGCTGTCGTTAGTACTTGTTACAACGTATTCTCTATGCCGCGGCAGTTATCAATTTAGGATGGACTTCATTGCGGGATATATGCGGCGATATACCGCATACGCCTTTTCCATAACCAGCGAGTCTTCGGAATTCGGACTTATGTTCCGGGCAACGCGCACTACGGAGTCGCAGGCAGCGTCCACCGACGGCCATGCTTTGGCGCCGACTCCCGCCAAGATTGCGGCTCCGTAGGCGGCGCCTTCTTCCGCCTCGACCGTCTCAACTCGCTGTCCATAGACGTCCGCTTGAATTTGTTGCCAAAGCGCCGATCTAGCACCACCACCGCCTAGACGAATGGTTTTCACGGGGACTTCGATTTCTTGAAAAATCGTGAAAGTATCGCGCAAGCTGAAAGCAACTCCTTCCAGGATCGCCCGAATTACATGAGCCCGCGTATGAGACGCCGTCAAGCCAACTAGAATCCCGCGCGCCGTTGGGTCGAGGTAAGGAGTACGCTCGCCCATCAAGTAGGGAGCCCACAGCAGACCAGCGCATCCGGGAGGAGCCTTCGCCGCCTCAGTGGTGAGACTCTCATAGGACTCAAGCTGACCGTCCGCGCCCACGCCAAACTGATCGCGGAACCAGCGAAGAGAAAGCCCCGCAGCCTGGGTTACACCCATCACCATCCAACGCCCGGGAACAGCATGGCAAAACGTGTGCAAGCGGCCTCTGGCGTCAAGCGCCGGACGACTGGTTGCAGCGAATACTACTCCCGAGGTTCCGATGGTCGCGCTCACCGTCCCAGGTGAAACAGCGCCCATGCCAATCGCGCCCGCTGCCTGATCTCCCGCACCGGCCACGACTGGCGTTCCGCTTTGCAGGCCAGTAGCGGCAGCGCCGGCGGTCGAGATTCGCCCACAGATGTCCGGCGACTCATACAGGGTGGGCAGAAGCGACTCGTCCATTTGAACCAACCCTAAAATCTCCTTCGACCAGCGGCGGTGGGCAACGTCGAGCAGTAGAGTGCCCGAGGCGTCAGCCACGTCGGTTGCGCGTTCGCCGGTCAGCTCAAATCGCACATAGTCTTTGGGCAGCAGGAGCGAGCGAACCCTGCTCCACTTCGCGGCTTCGTTCTCCCGGACCCACAGACACTTAGTCAGTGTGAAGTTGGCGAGTGCGGGATTGCACGTGAGTCGGATTAAACGTTCGGTACCGATTTGGGCGGTCAAGTCCCGGCTCTGCTTCTCGGTCCTGACATCGCACCAGATCAGCGCAGGTCGTACGACGCGCGCTTGCTCGTTGAGCAGGACTGCTCCGTGCATTTGTCCGGACAAACCGACGCTCGCAATTTGATCGCCGCGCAGATGGCCTTGTGCCAGCGCCTTGCGCACAGCCACGCCGCACGCGCGCCACCAGTCACAAGGGTCCTGCTCGGCCCAGCCGATTCGGGGTGATGCAAAGGCTTGGTGCTCCTCCGTGGCAGAGGCAATGACACGTCCTCTCTCATCGATGACGAGAGCGCGCGTACCTCCAGTGCCTACGTCGATTCCCAGAAAATACATTCCACAGGTCGCTTTTGCTTGCCGCCGCCGATCGGCAGCCTTCGTCGCGGAGCGATTATACTTTGATCGTGTACGCTAACGACACAATATGTCACCACGCGTCCGCCGGATTACAAGTGTTCCACATGGCATATTTCGCGATTGCCTTTCATGCTCTTCGAAGCCACCATCCGGTGTCAATGCTCTTCGCGCACGAAGCGCCGATTCATTCTGCGACCCACTATTCAACCAGCGGAAACACAAAGCGCACGGGTCACTTTCTGGAAACCACTTAGCGCGCTCGAAAGATTGCCGGAGTTCACCCCCATAATCCACGGCGTCGCGTTCCCGTAGGTGCCCTGGGCGCTGGCATGGCGCCAAGGCGACCAGTCCGGACGGGGACGCCCGGCTCTCCACCAGCAAGCTTGGATCGACAGCCGTAACCATCACGCGGTCGCGGCACTAAGCGGAAGGAGTCAAAAGCTCACGAGTTTTCTCGGGATTCCCGCTTGTGCGCATGGGGTCGAATCCTCCATTTCACGAAAGTAGTTTCCTGCCGGGATACGCCTTGACCTGTGCTGGCGGAGGTGAGTCCAAGGAATTTAAGATAGGAGACATCGTGAAATAGAAAGGCAGGATTCGATGACTCCCCCAGCCTCGGCAAACTCCGCGCAGAATCGCATTTCTGCTCAGCCCCTCACGCCCGAAGAGCTGCGCAAGATCGACGCCTACTGGCGCGCGGCCAACTATCTTTCCGTGGGCCAGATTTATCTGTACGCCAATCCGCTGCTTCGCGAGCCTCTGAAGATCGAGCACATCAAGCCGCGGCTGCTGGGGCACTTTGGGACGACGCCCGGCCTGAATTTCATCTACGCCCATTTCAATCGCCTGATCAAGAACCACGATCTGAATGTCATCTACATTGCCGGCCCCGGCCACGGCGGGCCCGGACTGGTCGCGAATACCTACCTGGAGGGTACCTACAGCGAGTTTTATCCGAACATCACTCAAAACGAAGAGGGCCTGCAGAAGCTGTTCAAGCAATTTTCTTTTCCCGGAGGAATTCCGAGCCACGCAGCGCCCGAAACTCCGGGTTCCATCCACGAGGGTGGAGAACTGGGTTATTCGATCATGCACGCTTGCGGGGCGGTGTTCGACAACCCGGACCTGCTCGCATGTTGCGTGGTGGGAGACGGCGAGTCGGAAACGGGGCCGCTGGCTACGAGCTGGCATGGCAACAAATTTCTGAATCCGGCACGAGACGGCGCCGTGTTGCCCATTCTTCATCTCAATGGTTACAAGATCGCGAATCCAACCGTGCTGGCCCGGATGAACGACGAGGAACTCACTCAGTTCTTCATCGGCCACCACTGGAAACCGTATTTCGTCGAGGGACACGAGCCCGAGGCGATGCATCAACTCATGGCCGGAACGCTGGACGCCATCGTGAACGAGATTCGATCGATTCAAGACGCCGCTCGTCAAAGCGACGCTCGTCAAGACAACGCTCGCAGTGGCGGAGATTCTGTCATGCCCACCTGGCCGATGATCGTCTTGCGCAGCCCGAAGGGATGGACGTGCCCGAAAGTGGTCGATGGAAAGCCCGTCGAGGGCACCTGGCGCGCGCATCAAGTGCCGGTGGCCGATCTACAGAAGCCGGAACACCTGAAGATTCTTGAAGACTGGATGAGAAGCTATCGTCCGGAGGAATTGTTTGACGAGAACGGCAAGTTCATTTCCGAACTCGCGGAGCTGGCTCCCAAGGGCGAGCGCAGGATGGGAGCGAATCCACATGCGAACGGCGGCTTGCTGTTGCGCGATTTGGTCATGCCGGACTTTCGCGATTATGCCGTCGGCGTTTCGAAGCCCGGCACGCAGAATGCGGAAGCCACGCGCGTGCTTGGTGGATTCTTGCGCGACGTGATGAAGCTGAACGCGGACTCAAGAAACTTCCGCGTCTTCGGCCCGGACGAGACGGCCTCGAACCGGCTAGAGGCTCTCTATGAAACTACCGATAAGCTGTGGATGGAACCGATCCTTCCGGTGGACGAATATCTTTCGCAGCACGGCCGTGTGCTGGAGATGCTCAGTGAGCACATGTGCCAAGGCTGGCTGGAAGGTTATCTGCTCACGGGGCGCCATGGCTTCTTCTCCTGCTACGAAGCGTTTATCCACATCATTGATTCCATGTTTAACCAGCATGCCAAGTGGCTGAAGGTGACGCGCGAGATCGAGTGGCGGCGTCCGATCGCGTCCCTCAACTACTTGTTGACTTCGCACGTGTGGCGGCAGGATCACAACGGATTCACTCACCAGGATCCCGGCTTCATCGATCATGTGGTGAATAAGAAAGCCGACATCGTCCGGGTTTACCTTCCGCCCGACGCCAACTGTCTGCTTTCCGTCGCCGATCATTGTCTGCGGAGCCGCCACTATGTCAATGTGATCGTCGCCGGCAAGCAGCCCGCGTTGCAGTTTCTGGACATGGAGTCGGCCATCGAACACTGCACGACCGGGATTGGGATTTGGGACTGGGCAAGCACCGACAAGGGGGCCGAGCCCGATGTCGTAATGGCCTGCGCGGGTGACGTCCCCACCCTCGAAACCTTGGCCGCTGTCGATCTCTTGCGGCAGCATTTTCCCGACATCAGGATTCGGGTGGTGAATGTTGTCGACCTGATGACCATTCAGCCCTCGACCGAGCATCCACATGGTCTCTCCGACGTTGATTTCGATTCCATGTTCACGGTGGATAAGCCGGTTATTTTCGCCTATCACGGCTATCCGTGGTTGATTCACCGGCTTACGTATCGCCGGCACAATCATGACAATTTTCATGTGCGGGGCTACAAAGAAGAGGGCACGACAACAACGCCGTTCGATATGACGGTCTTAAACGATCTTGATCGCTTCCACCTGGCTGGGGATGTGGTGGACCGCGTTCCCAGACTGCAGAAGGTCGGAGGCCACTTCAAACAGTTGCTGCGCAACCGGCTGGTCGAGCATCGACAATACATTCGCGAACGGGGAGACGATTTGCCGGCAATCCGGGACTGGACTTGGCCCTACTGATGAACGTGCTTGTTCTCAATTCCGGCTCCAGCAGCCAGAAGAGCTGTCTCTACCAAATTGGGGACACGCTCCCACAAGATCCCCCGGGTTGCATCTGGGAGGGTAAGATCGAGTGGGCCGATGGCAAGGCTGAGTACTCGATAAGAAACTCTCGCGGAGTCTCCCGAAAGAACCTGCCATCGGTGGGCTCTCGTGCGCAAGCCATTGAGCGCTTGCTCCAGAGCTTGTGGAGCGGCGAGACGCAAGCGATTTCCAAACCTTCCGATATCGATGTTGTCGGACACCGCGTGGTCCACGGCGGTCCGCAGCACTTCGAGCCTACGGTCGTGACCGCTGAGGTCAAGTCGGCGATCCAAAGCGTGTCCGTTTTTGCGCCACTCCACAATCGCGCCGAACTGCAAGGCATGGAGATCGTCGCGAAATTGTTGGGTCCGGTGCCGCAGATTGCCGTCTTCGATACCGGTTTTCATCACAACATGCCTTTAGCGGCGGCCACCTACCCTGGTCCCTACGAGTGGTTCGAGCAAGGGATTCGCCGCTACGGATTCCACGGGATCAATCACCAATACTGCGCACAGCGTGCGGCGGAGTTGCTGGGCAAGAACCTGAATTCGCTGAAACTCGTGACTTGCCACCTCGGGAACGGCTGCTCTTTGGCAGCGATTCGCGACGGCCGAAGCGTGGATACGACCATGGGCTTTACCCCGCTGGAGGGTCTCATGATGGGCACGCGCTCGGGATCGGTGGACCCTGGCGTCCTTACTTACTTGATGCGGCGGAGACACTTCTTGGACGAGCAGCTTGACGACGTGCTCAATAAAAAGTCGGGACTACTTGGGATATCGGGAATCTCCAGCGATATGCGGGAGGTTCTTGACGCTCGCAGGAACGGCACCGAACCCGCAAAAATGGCGCGCGCAAGACTGGCGCTTGATATGTATGTCCATCGCCTGCAATCGGGAATCGGCGCCATGGTTGCCGTGCTGGGCGGAGCGGATGCTTTGGTATTCACCGCGGGTGTGGGCGAAAACTCGCCGGAAGTTCGCGGTGCGGCGTGCGACAATCTTGCCTTCCTGGGAGTGCGGCTCGACCAGGAAAAGAATGCACAATCGCCCTTGGACAAGGATAAGGATGTTTCCGCTCCGGATGCGGCGGTTCGCGTTCTGCTGATTCACGCGCAAGAAGACTGGATGATCGCTCGCGCGTGCTGGAACCTCCTGCAAACCGCGACCACACGCGTGAGCCATTGACCCGTAGCCGTTCTGTCCTCTAGGCTTCGGGAAACATTGCTTTATCAGCAGTTGTGATCTGGATCACAGAACCTCGCCCGCAAAGCGTTCAATATAGCGGTTCGTAGATGTATTCTCGTTCCAAGTTTGTGCCAACGAAAACTCGAATGGAGCTTGAAAATGAAGAGAGTTTACGTCGCAGTGTTTACCCTCGTAACAGCATTGGCTGTTGTTCTCAGCCTTTCCTTATCGGCGCATGCGCAAAACGCATCCGAGACGCTCTTCAAATCAAAATGTGCCGCTTGCCATGGTCCTGACGGAACCGGTTCGGCGACGGGGAAGAAACTGGGCGCCCATGATTTTACGACTGCCGAAGTGCAGAAAATGACGGACGCGCAGCTCACGGATACCATCACGAACGGCAAGGGCAAGATGCCCGCGTATAAGTCTCTGAAGCCGGAAGACATTAAGGGACTGGTAGCTTACATCCGCACTTTGAAAAAATAGTCCTGGCTGATTCTTGGCATCAAGATTAGGGAGATTGTCCAGCGCGGCGGATGATCCGGCGGCAAAAGTGGAGTGTGTCTGCGCAGCGGAGCATAGAAGAAAGGGAGTAGCGGCTTCCAATGAACCTGCGAGAGCGCTTCCGAGACTGGTTGCAGCCCATCTATTTCCTGGGGCAGAATCCCCTCACGCTTACCGGCGCCGTGATCACGACGAGCACAGCGCTTACCACCATCGCCTTCTGGTTCTATGAAATCTTCTTGCCGGGGCCGCCGCATCCTTATATTGGCCTTCTGGTTTTTCTGATCCTTCCTGGAATTTTTGTATTCGGCTTGCTGCTGATTCCAATCGGCATCTGGCTCAGACGGCGAAGTCTGCGCCAGAGCGGGGAACTGCCGGGGGTTTTCCCCGCCATCGACTTGGGGTTGCCCGTGGTGCGGCGTACCTTGGAGTACGTGGCCGTGGCGACCGTGCTCAATCTTCTCATTGTGGGGACCGCATCCTACCGTGGCGTGGAGTATATGGATTCAGTGAGTTTCTGCGGGACGACCTGTCACCGCGTGATGGATCCGGAATACACGGCCTATCAGAATTCTCCACACTCGCGTGTGGCGTGTGTCGAGTGCCACATCGGGCCTGGAGCAGGGTGGTTTGTGCGCTCGAAGCTTTCCGGTCTGCGCCAGGTCTTCGCGGTAACATTTCACACTTATTCGCGCCCCATTCCTTCGCCGGTAAAGTACCTTCGCCCGGCGCGCGAGACCTGTGAGCAGTGTCACTGGCCACAGCGCTTTACCGGCGATAAGTTCCTGGTGAATACCAGTTACAAGGACGACGAAAAAAATACGCCTCAGACGGACGTGTTGGTGCTGAAAGTGGGCGGACGCACGTGGCAGGGTTCGGTCGGCATCCACGGGCACCACCTCTCCGACTCGGCGCGCATCCGCTACATTTCGACCGACGCCGAGCGGATGACAATTCCCGCCGTGTATTACACCGACGATAGCGGGAAGACCACTGAATTCATTTCCACCGATGCGAAGCCAACGCAACAACAATTGGACAAGGGAGACCATCGCGTGATGGATTGCGTGGATTGCCATAACCGGCCCACGCATGCCTTCGACTTGCCCGAAAACGCCGTGGACAAACAAATGTCGGGCGGGCAGATCAGCACCGGTCTGCCCTACATCAGGAAGAAGGCGGTCGAGGTTCTCAAGGTGAATTATCCGACCCGCGATGTGGCCCAGCAGAGCATCGCTCGGGAAATCAATAAGTTTTATCAGACGAATTACCCGGCAATCTACCAGGCGCAGCGCACGGTGGTGGAGCAAGCGGGCGCGGAGGTGGCAAAGATCTACCTGCGCAACGTCTTCCCGGA
The DNA here is from genome assembly GCA_003139995.1 of Candidatus Acidiflorens stordalenmirensis. Classification (GTDB taxonomy): domain Bacteria; phylum Acidobacteriota; class Terriglobia; order Terriglobales; family Acidobacteriaceae; genus Acidiflorens; species Acidiflorens stordalenmirensis. The sequence goes on from PLIC01000233.1 coordinate 61,045, forward strand.
CATGCGTGTGACCTGGGGCACTCATCCGAATAATATTGGGCACAATGATTCACCGGGCTGCTTCCGCTGCCATGACGGCAGCCATACCAGCGCCGATGGCCAGACCATCCCCAATGACTGTTCCACATGCCATCAGATTCTGGCAGCGGGTGAAGTAAAGCCTAAGGTTCTGACCGATCTGGGGATGAAGTAGGGTTGAGCAGCAGGAGATCGATTTTGCCGAACAGGACGCGACGCGCAGCAGATATCGTCAGACGATTGATCGGACGATCGAGTAGACGACCGAGTTCCGTCTATCTGGTCCTGCTTATCTCGGTCTGTCTTCTTTCCGTTTGCGCGCTGCTGCCCACTCGGATTCGGGCCCAAGCGAAAGCGCCCCATCCGCTCAAGCAGGACGAAAGCTGCCTCGCCTGCCACGGCCGGGCGGGAATGACGTCGGCGAGCGGCAAGAGCATCTCGATTGATCCCGCCAAACATACGGCCAGCGTCCACGGCATTTTGGGTTGCACCGAATGCCACACAAACATCAAGGATTTTCCGCACCCCAACAAAGCAGCGAAGGTGCAATGCTCGACTTGCCACGCCGACGAAGCTTCCCATGTCTCGGGCAGCATTCATAGCGCGCTCGGCGACGGAGCTTGCCAATCCTGCCACGGCAATCCACACGAGGTGGCTGCCGCAGCCCAGACGGCGCCCGCAAAGTGCGCGCAGTGCCATGCCGATGAGGTGAAGGAACTCCGGCAAAGCATACACGGACAAACGGCCGCGGCAGGCGACCCGGACGCGCCGAACTGCATGTCCTGCCATGGGCCGGTGCATGAGATTGTTGCCTCGAGCGATGCATCCTCGCGGGTCGCCAAGAAAAATCTGCCGGACACGTGCGCCGCCTGTCACAGCAACCAGCAGTTTCTCTCGCGGCACAAGATTCCATTCGCCCATCCCGTGGAACTCTATCGGCAAAGTGTGCATGGACGAGCGGTGGCGAATGGGGACGGGGCTGCCGCAGGCTGCTCGGATTGTCACGGGAGCCACGGGATTCTCCCCTCGCAAGATGCGCGTTCCAAGGTCAACCACTGGAATATCGCGGCGACGTGCGGCCAGTGCCACAAGGACATTAGCAAGACTTATCTGGAAAGTGTGCACGGACAAGCCATGATGGCCCGCGTGTCCGCTGCCCCGGTTTGCAGCGACTGCCACGGGGAGCATTTGATCCTGGGGCCGAAAGAGCAGGGATCGCTGGTGAGCGCGGCGCGCGTCTCAATGGCCACTTGTGGGAGATGTCATAGCGATGAGCGCCTGGAGTTGCGTTACAACCTGCCCGCCGACCGCGTCCCATCCTACGCCGACAGTTACCACGGTCTGGCCTCGCGTGGCGGATCGCAGAGTGTTGCCAACTGCGCTTCGTGCCATGGCGTCCACAACATCTTTCCGTCATCCGACCCGCGCTCCACCGTGAATACGGCGAACCTTCCCAAGACCTGCGGAAATTGTCACGCCGGCGCGGGCGACCATTTCGTCATCGGGCCGGTGCATGTGAGAACTTCGACCGGCGCCGCGAATCCGGTCGTGAAGTGGATCCGTTGGACTTACTTGACACTGATCCCGCTGACACTGGGCTTCATGATCGCGCACAACCTGCTGGATTTTCTTTCGAAACTTATCCGGCGGCGGCCACGACACGAAACCGGCGAGCAAGTGTCTCGGATGAATCGAAACTTCCGCATTGCCCACTGGGGCGTGGTCCTTAGTTTCCCGACATTGGTTGTTACAGGATTCGCGCTCAAGTATCCCGAGGCGTGGTGGGCGCGTCCGCTATTGCTCGGGGAGGGACACTTCGCGTTTCGCGGGTTGGTGCATCGCAGCGCGGCGGTCGTGCTTATTGCTTCCACGATTTACCACGTGATTCATCTCTCCCTGATCCGGCGAGACCGCTTGTTCCTGAAAGCGATGCTGCCGCAGCCAAAAGACGCGACGGATCTGGTGCAGGTCATCACTTACAATCTGGGACTTACTAAGACCGAACCGCGCTTCGCGAAATTCAACTACGCGGAAAAGATGGAATACTGGGCATTTATGTGGGGAACGGTGGTGATGACCGTCTCCGGCTGCTTATTGTGGTTTAACAATTTCACGCTGCGTCATTTTCCCAAGTGGATTTCGGACGCGGCTACGGCCGTGCATTATTACGAGGCGCTGCTCGCGACTTTCTCTATTTTGATCTGGCACTTCTACATGGTGATCTTCGACCCGCTCGTCTATCCGATGGATACGGCTTGGATCGACGGCAAAGCCTCCGCGGATCATTACCGCCATTCCCGCCCCGAGTATCTGCGCGCATTGGAACGGGCCCACTTGGTCGAGTTACCCAAGGAGCCTTCCGATTACGAGGATGATCAGGGAAGTGGCGACGCTCCAAGCGATAACCCACCGGCGAAGAATTGAGATCTCGTAACAAAACAATCTAAGGATTCGCAGGCCCAACGTCGCAGGCGCCGGTGTTTGAATCCACCCCCCAAGGAGGCCGGTGAGAATCACGGCCGTCCCAGGTATCGAATGCGGGCGGTGAAGGCGCGCCCTGGGCCGTCGAGGAAAGTCGGGGCCGGATGCGTGGTCTGATCAATGACCCCGTTGGCCAGATAGGCATTGGCGTGGTTGGTGACGTTGTCGAAGCCCCCGCGCAGGGCCCAATAGCGTCCGAACAGATGAAAGTGCTTTTCAAACTGCAAGTTTACGGAATAGTAAGTGGGAAGACGAAGAGTTCCGAAAGGATAGAGCGGAGAAATTTCTCCCTGGTCGGTGGTCGCGTTGAAGGGCAATCCGGTGCGCGCTTCGGCGGAGTAAACCACGTCGAATTTGTGGACGATGGGCAGCTTGAAAAACGGCAGCACACCCCAACCGACGAAGCGGTTGGGCGTATCCCAGGGATAGGGGCCGGGCCTCTGCGGGCTCAACAGCGGAATGTCCAAACTGAAATCGAACACCTGGTTGGTGCGCGCGCGGGAGCGTGTGTAGGCGCCGAAGATCTCGTAGTGCTGGCGAAAGCGGTGGCGCAAACCGATCTGGAAGGCGTCGTAGCGGTCGTCGCGTCCATTCCCCAGGAGAAAGTTGCCGTCCACCGCTCCATTCAGCGTGTTGTAGGCGAAACCATGCGCGCCGCGTTTCTCGAGGAACTCGGCTTTCAGAAAGATGGCAGCGGGCAGTTTCTTCTCTAGGCCAATGCTCCAGTTCAAGTACCGCGGCGCGGCGAGCGTGTTACGGTTCACGGTGAACGTGGTCGGCACGGGCACCGGCGCGGGCAACGGCGCTGGCGGAAGGCAATTAACAGTGTTGCCGTTCGCGTCCTGCGGGCACCCGTTCGAGTCAAAAAAATAATCGACCCTCTGCCCCTCGAAGGGCTGATGGATCAAGCCCAGACTGGTTGTGTCGTAGACGATGCCAACTCCCGCCGACAGCTTGGTGTTGCCTTCATCGTCGAGAATGTAAGTCCCCGCCAAACGGGGCGAGAACAGCGGCGCCCGTATGATTTCATCCCAATCAAAACGCAAGCCCGGCTCGATGAGCAAACGATTCGTAATGAGCCAACGATCCTCGTAATAGGCGCTAGCCTCAAAGTTATAAGTTGAGGAGTAATTGCCTTCAGAGAAGACCGAATAACGTGCGCACGTGGAAGGGACCAGTGGAACGCCATTTGCATCGGTGGCGCAAGGCTGTGGCAGTTGGCCTTGTTGAGGTTCACCCGCGAGCAAAAACGAAATTGGCTGCCGTAAGAACTGCGCGTCATAGTTCAACCGATCTAAGTCGGCGCCGACCTTGATGTCGTGGCGTCCGTGCCACTGATGAGGAGGAAGGTAGAGGTTCCCGAGACCTTGCACTCTGCGAGCCAGCGTGTTCTCGCGCAAGTAATAGTTGCCCGCAGCGCCCTGTGTCATCTCGATGTACGGGCCATTTCCGTGAGGAGTGAGCGCCACGCTGTAGTGGTCCACGCCGAATCCGGTTTCGAGCAGTACCCCGCCGGGGAAATAGTATTGGTCTTTGAGCGAGCCCATGTAAGCGGTTTCCGCGTCAGTAGGAGTGGTCGGCTGCGGCTGGAGAAACGACAGTCCGGCGTATTGATCGTGGTAGTAATTCGAAAGGAAGCTCACCGTCACGATGTTGCGGGCAGTCAGGTTGGATTGCAACCTTGCCAGGTTGTCCACGCGCCAGAGGTGATCCGTATCGGAGCCGGATAGCAGTTGCCGAATGATCGTGTTGTCGTACTCGCCGTCGAGCGCGTCGATGAACCACATCTTCCCTTTGCGAATCGGGCCTGACATTGTGTAAATCGGTGTCCATTCGCCGATGGAGATCCCTTTGATGGTCTGCAGCCCGGGAGTGAAGTCCGTGGAGGTGAACCGGAAGCGATCATCCCCCATTCGTGTGTTCAAGGCGAGCACGCCGCCGGAGCCCTTGCCAAACTCCGCCGGCTCGCGGCTCGGGGTCACTTCGAGGGACCGGAATGACTCGACGCTCGTGCGCACCACCAGCGCGCCGTTCGTCGGCTGCGTCACGTTGAAGCCGTCCAGCAGCACCAGCGTCTGGTAGCTCTCGGCCCCCGCCACGTGCGGCTGGCCAAAGGCATCCGGCGTGATTCCAGGAATGAAGCTCAAGGCGTTGCGGTAATCGTGCGTCGCCGGATAGGGAATGTCGACAATTTCCGCGCCAGTGAGTTCCTCCTTGGTGGAGACTTGCGCCGGGTCAATGGCCAGCGAGGATTCCATCACGTTCACCACTTCCCGCGCCTCTTGCTGATGAGAAAGAGTCACGTCCACATTGGCGGTGACGCCGACTTGTACATCGGGCTGAACTAGAGCGTAGTAACCGGTCTTCTCCACGCGCAGTTCGTAGGTTCCGAAAGACAAGCTGGTGAATTCGCAATGTCCGGCGAAGTCGGTTTCAGAGCGCAGTGGCATGGCGGGCGGGGGAGCTTGCAACTGCACGCGAGCGGACGTGACAGCCACTCCGTTTTCGTCGGTCACAATGACCGCGAGCTTCTGCCCTGCGGCACTGGGCTCAGAGGGAACGCGCTCGGAAGAAGACGTCTGTGCGAGAGACGGCATCACCCACAACGCCGCCAGCGCCAATAAGAACACCCATTTCACGGATGCGTCCCGCCCGTGCATGGTTCGAGTATGGAATCATAAGGGCCGCGGAGTCCACTAAAACAGCTCGTCGATTTCGCCTCCCAGAGGCATCTGTTCCTCTGCCGCTCTCTCCGGCGACTCCAGGTTGGTCACAATGAACCCCATGAGCGGAGACAAGTCCCCGGCATCGAACTCCAGCTTCGTCATCTACCCGTCGTGCCGTCTAATCGCCGGCAACGCATTGCAACGCTGGAGACTCCCTGCTAGATGCTAAACCGGACATGTAGGTCGCCCTGCAAACTTGGCGATTGTGCCCCAATGGCGGGCTATCCTGAAGGAATCCGCTTTGACAAGAAACAGGCCCTCGAAGAAATGGGCCGGCGGAGTATGACCGGCCCGGACGAGCGTCTTACCTTACATCGCACCAAATCTACGCCGTGATCAAGGATTCCAATGCAAGGCGGTCGGGGATCACCAGCGTGGAGCCGCTCTGCTGGATGAGATGTTGCTTCTTGAAGCCCGCGAGAAGCCGGCTGACGGTCTCTCGCGAAGAGCCGATCATCTGCCCGATCTCTTCGTGAGTCAAAGCCAGTTTCACTTGGGTGGGGTATTTGGATGTGGTGTTCTGATCGAGCCATCCGACCAGAAGCCGAGCCAGCTTTTCGCTGGCCGAGTCGGAAAGGATCAGGTCGCGAATTTCGCGGCAAGTAGCGGCGTAATCTTGGGCGATGTGCTGGGTCACCCACAGGGCAAGCTCGCCGTGAAGGCGCATGAGGCGCAGCAAATCGCTGTGCCGCAGGAAGCTGATCTCGGACGGCTCCTGGGTCTCGGCCGTCGCTTCATACTGGCGTCCGGAAACTACAGCGGCAACTCCCAATGGGCAACCGGCGTTGACAATACGCAGAATCAAGGTCCTGCCGTCGCTGCCACAAATGGAAAGCTTCACCCGGCCTCGACGCACGATAAACACTCCCCGCGAAGCCTGCGCTTCCGCGAACAAAACTGCTCCCGTGGGGTAGGAGGTGGTGAGTGCCGCTTGCTCCAGGGCATCGGCTATGGCTGGGGGAAGATCGAAAAATGTCTTGTCTACCAGCGCAAGTTTCTGGGCATGATTTACAGTCTGAGTGGCCATTGATTGCCTCCGCTAACAGGATACTTGGGCAAGTCCCTCGCCACTCTTCCGGGGCGGCGTGAGCCTTCCGTGAAAGTCGTCTAAATGAAACAAAATGAGTAATTTGACTGGATATGGTACGACGCGGCCAGGCCTGTTGTCCACCGGATGTCGTGCCTGAAAGTGCGTCCTTTTCCACAGCGATGTGTGATCCCCATCACCGGCCGGTTGGTTACGTGACCGAAGAGTGCGATTCCCGTTCGGCTGGTTGTAGCTTCGGGTCACTTTCATCCCAACGCCCCATGGATGGTATTCAGCAGAACGGTTCGAGTAAAGGGCTTTTCGAGGAGAGTGATGCCGCGCTGCAACACTTCGCGTTCCGCGATCAGTTCACCTGTGTACCCGGACATGTACACGACTTTCAGGGTCGGGTGAGAGGCGTTCAGGTGTTCCACCAATTCAGGACCGCTCATGTGGCGCATGACTACGTCGGTCAACAACAGGTCAATTGGACCGGGATGAGACTCCACCCATTCGAGCGCGGACTTCCCGTCATCCGCCTCGACCACGGTATAGCCGTGTTCCTGGAGGAGTTGCCGAGTCAAGCTGCGCATGATTTCGTCGTCTTCTACCAGCAGGATCGTAGTCCCTTGCCGTTTCGGAGCGACGGTCTCTACTTCAGGCTTGGATTCGAGCCCGATTTTGTGATCCGCGCTGGGGAGATAGATCTTAAACGTTGTTCCGTGTCCCGGTTCACTGTAGACCAAGATGTGTCCGGCGCTCTGCTTGACAATGCCATATACAGTGGCCAGGCCCAAACCGGTTCCCTTGCCCGCTTCTTTGGTGGTAAAGGAGGGCTCGAAGACGCGCGATACGGTAGCTTCATCCATGCCGTCGCCGGTATCGCTGACCGCGAGCAGCACGTATTTTCCTGCTGCCATGGCTTGATGCTGCTCGGCGAAGGCCTCGTCAAATCTTGCTGCGCGAGTTTCGAGGATAAACTTGCCGCCACGAGGCATAGCGTCGCGCGCGTTCACTGCCAGGTTTATCACGATCTGGTCGAGCTGGCCGGGATCTGCCTCGACCACGGCCGAGGGTGATTTGGACACAATGAGAACCTCTACATCGTCTCCCATCAGCGGACGCAGGAGCTTGCCGATGTCCTTTAACCGCTCGTTCAGATCGAGGACACGGGGTTGGATTGCGGGAGTCCGGCTGAAGGCAAGGAGTTGGCGAGTCAAAGACGAACCGCGTTCGGTTGCCTTCCTGATGTTCTCGATGTAGTGCGACGGTTCCGCGGCGGGATCGATGCGGTCACGCAGGAATTCCGTGCAGGCGTTAATAATGGCCAGGATATTGTTAAAGTCGTGCGCGACTCCTCCAGCAAGCCGGCCGATCGCTTCCATCTTCTGTGATTGGCGAAGCTGGCCCTCAGCCCGTTTCTGGGCCGTGATGTCGCGCGCAATCGATGATGCTCCCACGATGTCGCCTTTCGCATCGCGCAAAGGAGACACGGAAATGGAGACGTTCAGTTGGCGTCCGTCCTTCGTGACCCGCACCGATTCATAATGCTCGATGCTTTCACCTCGCGCAGTTTTCTTTAGAATCTCAGGGATTTCGTCCGGGCGATCGCTGGGAGCTAGAAGGGATACGTGCTTTCCGATGACCTCTTCTGGGGTGTAACCATAGATGTGTTCGGCTCCCTTGTTCCAACTGGTAATGATGCCGTGCAAGTCTCTGCCAATGATGGCGTCTTCGGAGGAATCGACAATCAAGGCCATCATCGAGCGGTATTCCCCCAGTTGCTCGGCCGTTCTCCGATAAAGTTCTTCATTCGCTCTTCGCAGTTCTTCAGCGATTCTCTTGCGATCGCTGATGTCGCGGATCGCACTCAAGATGAAGGTCCCATTCTCCGTGGAGACAGGACTGAGACTAATATCTACAGGGAATTCCGATCCATTGCGCCGTCTTCCATAGAGATCCAAATCTGCTCCCATCCGTCGCGTCTTCGGTGCTTGCGCGAAGTTCTCGCGATGATCGTGGTGCTGGCGGCGATAGCTCTCAGGCACGAGCATTTCGACTTTCTGCCCAATCAATTCGTCGCGCTCATAACCAAATAGTTCTTGTGTTTGTGAATTGACTTGAACCATGGTTCCGTCGCGATCCACAACGACGAGAGCATCGGAAAGGGTCTCCAGGAGATCGCTGGAAAGAAGAGTTTCGGCCATGGCTTTGGCCAGAGTTTTGGCCGAAAGCGCCGGCGACGCTTCATTGTGATCAGAGGACGGTCGGAACATGCAACCCCACAATTCGAACGATTGCTCTCAAATCTATGCCGGAAACGCTTGTCTGTAAAGGCGGGGAGCGCACGGGGCCCCGGTTCCTTGCCCATGGGAGTGCCATCACGTTCCCGAGCGAGCAAGAATGCTGCCCGTCTTTTTCTCCGCTTTTAGGGTAAATTAGCAAAGGCAGACTACGGCAAAGCTCGCTCGTGCTGCGGGGACGCGCTCATTGAGTCTTGATACCCAGCTAAAGCCGAGCTTCAAGCGCAATACCGACTACGGGAGAACAGGGCATGGCGAATGAACCCACCACGCGACCCAGTGCCGGATCAGCTTGGCAGGCGAAGCAGGCCTACGCGATGGCGGCGATCTGCCTGGCGGTTGGGTTGGCGACCGGATACTTTTTCCGCGGATCGCAATCGCCTGCGGCTCCGGTACAACCGGCGGCCACTGCCCAGGCCAACGCCCCGCCCTCCACCCCCGCAGACGGCATGGGTGGACAGAGGCCTAGCCTTGAAGAGATGAAGCAGATGGCCGACAAGAAGGCCGCGCCGCTCATCGAAAAGCTGAAGGGCGATCCGAACAGCAGCGATCTGCTCATCCAAATCGGAAACCTCTACAAAGCTACCCACCAGTTCAAGGAAGCGGCCGGCTACTACGAGAAGGCATTGCAGGCCGATCCAAAGAACGTTGCCATTCGCACCGAGATGGCTTCGTGCTTGTACTACAACGGCGATGTGGACGGAGCCATCAGCCAGCTCCAACAGGCGCTGCGCTATGACCCCAAGGATGCCAACTCGCTGTTCAACCTCGGCATGATCAAGTGGCAGGGAAAACAAGACAGCAAAGGAGCGGTGGCGGCTTGGCAGCAGTTGCTGAAGTCGAATCCGCAATTGAGCGCAGACCGCAAAGCCACGGTGCAGAAACTGATGGCCGACGCCCAGATGCAGGGCAAGACCTAGCGAGGTGGCTGGAGAAGCGTGACGGGAAAAACCTGGCTCGCGTCGGCTTTCGCTGGCCAACGAAACGGAATCTGAAGGAGCACCGAGCAATGACGGATACAAATCGAGCAACTTCTACTTCCACTGAGCAATGGACTAGCGTGCAGGCTTACACGTTGGCCGTCATCTGCCTGCTGGTGGGAATCGCCGGCGGCTGGTTCATCCGCGGATCCCAGAGTCCAGCGTCCGCTACGGTGGAGACGGCGAACACATCTGCACCAGCTATCGACAATGCGAACGCTGGCGCACAGACTCCAACTCCGGCTCAGATGCAGAAAATGGCCGACACGCAAGCTGGACCGTTGCTCGAGAAGCTCAAGGCAGACCCGACGAACGCCGGACTTCTGGAAAACATCGGGAACATCTACTACGACGCCCAGCAGTTCCCCACAGCCATCGATTACTATCAGCGTGCGCTGAAGGTGCAGCCCGCCAACACGGGCGTTCGCACCGATATGGCGACCGCCTATTGGTACACGGGCAACGCCGATGCCGCCATCGCGGAATTTCAGAAATCGCTTTCTTACGAACCGAACAAGCCCAACACGTTGTTCAATCTCGGCATCGTCGAGTGGCAGGGCAAGATGGATATCGACAAAGCGGTCGTCACCTGGCAGAAGTTGTTGGACACGAATCCGAACTACGAAGCGAAAGACAAGGTTCTGGAACTAATGGCACAAGCGAAAAGGCACTCGGGCGTCAAAGCGGGGACGCCGGCAAAGCCGTTGCAATAGCGGCCCGTGGTGCAAGCGGGAACCCGCTTTTCAACAACTCTCAATCCGCCAGACTTTGTCATCCCGAGAGAAGCGAGGGATTCCAAGTCCACCGGCCCCGTGACCGCTATCTGCCGGCGAAACAGGGCTGGATCGGATCTGATTCCGTGGGCCTAACCGCGTCCTCAAACCTGTTGTGATCCAGCCCTGCATGGTTCTCCAAGGCAGAACGTTAAGCAGCTTGCAATGGATAACGTCAGGCCGAGGGAAGTGGAGATTTTTGTTCTTGCATCCAAACTTTTTGCATCCAACCCTGAACGGCGCCGATGTGCGGGCCGATGTGCGGCTCTACTTGCCTACCGTCCATTTGGGCTTTTTCGTAGTTTCCGTGCCGACAGAGCCATCTGCATTGTGGGCGGTCCCGTGGCACATCAGCGTGCACGTGTTGCTGGCGCGGTTGTACCCAATCAAAGCGCCGTTATTCTCTCCGACTACGTTGGCGTCAAAATTCACCAGCCGCTCCCCGGTGATGCCCGGTGAAATTGCACCCATGCCGTGGGCGGTGTGGCATACCGAGCAACTGAATCCGTACTGCGATATGTGCAGGCTGTGCTGCGTGAAGCTGGTATTGGCGACGATCTTCGTCAGGTCGTGACACTTCGCGCACATGGAATACGGCCCGGCCACCGTCAGGTCGGGATTGGGGAAAAGGTTTGTGACCACTCCGCCCGGCACCGCGGCCTGGCTGAATTGATAGTTGCGCTCGAGTATGTGCGAGTTAACGGATCCGTGGGGGCCATTCGGGCCAGAGCCGCCGAACTCGCGATTGTCGTCGCTGTTATGGCAATCGGTGCAGAAGATGCGCGTTCCCGCCCCCGATCCCAGAATCCGCGCCGACGCCGTTCCATTCTGATTCAGCATGTTCATGCGGAGGCTGGGCTGCGGTAGGGGGCTGGTTCCATCATGGGTCACGGGGTGGCTCGACGTTGCCGTGGAAGCGAATTCCGGAATCTCGTTCAGCGGATCCGGCGCCGACACCACTCGCACCGGCGCATACCCGTAAACGATCAGCCGCTGCTTGCCCGTGCTCGTGCCGTGGCAGCGCAGACAATTCTCATACTGATTGATCGCCGGAGTAAGAACGGTGACACCATCCAGCGCACTGATCCCGGTGACACCCCCCTGCGAAGGACGCAACAACGGCGCCGCGGTGAACTGCGTCACCTTGTTGGAGGCGTGAGCGTTGTGGCAATCGACGCACGTGGCATGACGGTTGTTGTTCAACAGCGCCGCTTCGGCAGCATCGTGGAAATTATTGCCGGATGGCAAGGGATGGCCGGTCTTCGCAACCTCGGCCATCACGTTCATGGCCGCGGGTGACAAGTACGTGCCCCCGTTGTGACACGTCATGCAATCCTGCGTAACCGGATCGTTTCCCGGCGCCGCCGGTGTGGCCGGGCGCAGCAGCCGGGCCGGCGCAACCGCGTCGTGCGACATGTGGCAGGACGTGCACGCATTCACCCCGACTGTCGGATAAGAGCCCACGTGAGCGTCCGGCGAAACCTGGTTGGTCGCAGTCTGATGAATACTTCCCGTAAAACCTGCCAGCCGATTGATCTGTCCTTGCACCACCCGGTTCGGATCGTGACAGGCCAGACACATCTGCGCGTTCGAGCTGTCGCGGACGAGGAAATTCTGCGCGATCCTGTCGGTCCCTTGCACGTGGGGGTTGTGACAACTGGTGCACTCGATATTGCCCTTGACGAGCTTCACCGCGCCAGTAGGATCGGCGGTCTTGCCCTGCGACACCAGCGACGCCACCAGGTTGGACGCGTCTTTCATGGGAAGCACCAGACTAAAGGGGTGCGAACCGGTCAACGTGGTCCCGAAGGAATCGACGCTATTCAATGCACCCACGGTAGGGAGCCGACCATACACCGCCGACTGTCCCACTCCCACCGTGCCATCATGGCAACTCAGGCAGAGACTGCTCGTGATTCCGAGTGTGGGCTGGGTGTTGCCTTGCTCGACATAGGTCGTGCTGGTGTAGGGCGTGTAGGTTTTCGTCGACAACTTCTGGTTCCACAGGGGCGTGACGCCTCCCAATCCGCTGTGGGGAGCGTGACAGAAAGTGCAACCGAGGCTCCCTTGCGAATAGACCGACGCTCCACTGGCCGCTGTCAGGTTATGCATGCCCAAGACATCAGCGGACACCTGGCCGGACGTCTGGCCGGACACCTGCGCCACGGCGAAACCATGCGCCAGAATCATCATCATTACGATCGTTGTCAGGATCGTCGTGCAGGCAAGCGACAAGGTCTTCTTCACTGTTTCCCCCCGTCCGCTTGCTGGGCGATGCCGTAGTAGTGAAATACCTGGACGCGCCGGTTGAAGGAATCCACGATGTAGATGCGATCCTGGTTGTCAATATCGAGCCCGGTCGGCAGTTGAAACTCGCCGGCTCCCGTCCCCCTTTCGCCGAAGTAATAGAGCAAGCGGCCCTCACGGTCGAAGACCTGCACGATGCCCCACTGTCCGTCGACGACATAGAGATGCGATTCGGAATCGAAGCCAATTCCTTTTGGACGGAACATCCATCCTGCTCCGTCTCCAACCTTGCCGATCGCATAGCGGAACGCGCCCGACCGATCGAGCACCTGCACGCGGAAATTCATGGCGTCGACAACGACTAAGTCCGGGCCGTTCAGCCGCAGTTCCGTGGGGAAGTTGAACTCGCCCTCTCCCGTGCCTGTCTTTCCAATGGTCTGGAGCACGCTGCCCTGCATATCCATCATGAAGATCTTGTTGCGCAGCGTGTCGGTGACGTAGATGCGTTGTGCCGCGGAATCGACCGCGATTCCGGTGGGACGCTTGAAGTATCCCTCGCCGCCTTTCAGGCTGCCGATGGCGCGCCGGAATTTGCCGTTCGCATCGAACACGAGCACCTTGCCGGTCTGGGAATCGGTTACGTAAATGTTGTCTTGCGCGTCGACGGCCACGCACTGCGGTGCGAGCATCGGATCTTTGCCGGCGTCGCGGCGCGAAATGAACTTATATTTCTGCTGGGTGAAATCGAAGATGTGGACTCCGGCAGCGGCCAGGTCGGTGACGATGATGCGTCCGTGCGAGTCGGTGACCACGCTGTACGGACTCACCAGGTAGTGGAAATCGGGCTGGCCCGCGATCGCGTCGACGACCCGCGTCCAGAGGCTGCGCTTGGGCTTGACCTCGCGCTCCAGGCTGAAGCTGCGCTCAAAGGAAAGTTTGCGGCCTCCGTCGAGCAGCAAGTCCGGGGGCGGCGGTGAGCCGAGCACTCCCTTCGAAGCGTCCTTCGAACGCTTGGAAGCCGCTGCGGGCGTGGCCAGCATAACCACCAGCCCGGCAACGGCCAAGCCTGCGCAAAGCAGCATGGATCTGCTCCGCACGGTTAGAAAAAGTCGAACCATCTGGTCATCCCGACAAAATACGACGTGGTGTTGGCGGGCGCGCCGATCGCACTGATCCCTTGCGTAAACCGAGTATATCCGGCCAGCAGCCCGATCTTTCTGAGATGGTACTGCATCTGGGCGTTGAAAATTTCCATGTTGTTGTGCGAGGTCGTGCTGGCGATGGTATTGCTGATCGCGCGGTTAAAGGTTCCCGAAACTGAGAGCCGCTTCACCGGTGTGACCGAGATCCCGCCGCCGTAACTGGAACCGCCGAATAAAATGATATTACTCAAGCCGGGCGTTGGCGTCGGCGAGATCAACCCTCCAGCCCCCAGCAGTGAAACTCCGCTGGATTGAGTATAGAGGCCGTTGATTGCCAGCCTCCGGGTGCTCAGTGAAGTGGAATAGCCTTCGCTGTGGTTGCTGGTGCCCTGCTCCTGTGACAAACCGCTGTGGTTTCCGTTGAAAGCGGCTATCCACCGCATGCCGCCCGGCAAACGGCGATTCACGTTGGCGCTGTAACTGTAGTAGGAAATTGTATAAGTAACCAGCAGTGTCTGCACGTTCTGCGCGTAGCTAAACTGGCCCGACGTCTGCCAGCCTCCGAAGCGGCGAAAGAAGTTCACGTTGCCGATGAATCCCACCGCGTTGGTGCCCTGGCCGTTTGAACTGTCGATTACCGAAGCGGAAAAGGTGAACATGTCGAAGAGCCTCTTGCCGTAGTTCACCGTGCCGCTCAGATATTCGCCCGTATAGCTCTGCCCGAAGTAGTGCTGATCGTAGTATGTGGCCTGCATCGAACCTGAGAGGAAGTTTGTGAAACTATAGGTCGCTCCGCCACCCAGCGTGGATGAATATGACCCCGTCCCCAAATTCACTCCTGGCGGTGCAACCCCGTTGCTGGCGAGATTCTGCGCGAGGTAGCCGCTCAAATTGTCGGTGTAGTTCTGCGTGACATTCAAGCTCAGCTTCTCTGTAGGGTGAAAGGTGGCGTTCGCAGTTTCGTTGCTGTCCGTGTAGCTTGAGGTATTCGAGGTACTCGCGTTCTGCCCCTGGTCCGACAGGTAATCGCTCGTGGACGACGCCCGGTTGTAATTGACATAAAACGTCCCGTGCAGCGGCAGGAGGTGCTGCGCCCCGAAACCGAAATCGTGGCCGCTTGACTCCTGCTCGGTTGCTTGCTCGCCTGCCAGAAACTCAGGGAATTCCGAGTTCAAGCTGTTGCGATCGAAATAACCGTTGAGGCGGAAGCCGGAAATCTGGTAATTCGAGTGCAAGTTGAACAGGCGCGTGCTGGAATTGGCTTCCTGGTCGGTGCCATAGATCGTGCTATTGCCGCTTCCCTGAGAATACCCGACGGACAGCGTTGGCCAGTCGGGGACCAATGCGCTCCAGTTGATCCCGAAACCTTGCGTCGTGCCATAGGTCGTGAAATTCGGTTGTCCGGCCAAACCGAATGTGCCGGTACTGTTGGTGTCGTAGTGGTAATTGACCGAACCGGGAAAATTACTGCCCGTGAAGAAATTCGCCGTGCCGTCGACCCCACTGGCGCCGGTGAGGGACTGATAGTTGGAATCAGCCCGCGATTGGTCGTAGTAGGGCGTCGCCGTGAACGAAAGGAAATTAGGATTGTAGTAGTAGCCCGAGACCTTGCCGTCAAATCCGAGGTCTAACCCGTGGTCGGACGGGATCTGGTCTCCGTAGTCGCCCGTGTACCCGAAGGTGAACAAACCGCCAGCATTCAGCTTTGTGTTCTCGCCGACGTTCAGCTGGGCAGCGGCCAGTTGAGCCATCAGCAGAACCGTCAGCCCGATGATGCGATTCGCCACCTTCATGCAACGACTACCCTTCCCGCCAGAGGTTCGAAACCCGGGGGGACGACTTAGCCTCTATGAACGGGCTAGGCGGCATCGCTAAGCGATTCCCCGATACAAGACCTAGCCCACCTCGATCTTCGCCTTGGCGCGTAGTTGCTTGGCGAGGTTCGAACGCAACTTCTCGTACTTGCTTTTCTGCAATTCCACCTTCAAATCGGCTTTCACTTCTTCCAGGCCCCGCTTCCTGGCCGTGTTGTGAACATTCAGGCGGATGATGGTGTACGCTGATTCAATCTGGATCAATCCACTGATTTGCCCGGGCTGCATGGCCAGCAGGACCTTGACAATCTCGGGCGGCAACTTTTCGCGTTCGACGACGTTGTGGTCGCCCATATTCACCCGGAAATCGTCTTCCGAGATCTTTTCGGCAAGCAGTCCGAAATCCTGGTAGCTCTTGGCCGCCTTGGCTTGGCGCGATGCATCTTCGGCGCGCTTCTGGGCTTCCTTGGCCTGCGCCGCAGTCGGCTTGAGCGGCGGCATCACGGAAATACTCTGGAAGCTGAACGACTCCGGCTGTTCGAAGCGCGCCGGGTTCTTGTCGTAATACGCCTTCACCTCGGCCAGCGACACCGCGGACCTGTTTTCCACGTCGCTCTTCAGTACTTGCTCGATCAGCAGCGAGCGCCGCATCTGTTGGCGCAGTTGCTGCTCCGAGCCGTGCATTTCGGCCTGCAGGTATTGCTGGTACTGGTCGGGACTGTTGAACTGCTTGCGAAAATTGGCCTCCGCCCGATTGAGCTCTTCCGGCGAAACGGTCAGCTTGCGCCGCACCGCTTCCTGGTACACCAGCTCTTCGAAAACGATCATTTCCAGCGCGCCCTGGCGAATGGCAGCCTCCTGTGCCTTGGGAAATCCATTGTGCTGCTGGGCATAGGGGAAGATGGCGTACATTTCACGCAGCAGGTCGCGATCGGTGAGCACGGCTCCGTTCACGCGCGCCACCGGTTTGTCGCTCACCTGGGGCACCGATACTTGGGCGGGCGATGCCTGAGCGGCCGTCGTGTTCGCCGCAGCCGTCGAAACTCCCGTCGGGGCATGGGAGGCAACCTGTGCCGTGGCGGCTGAGAACGACAGCGCCACCAGAAGCAATGCCGAGATTGGAAGTTGGTGCCGCATAGTTCCTCGCTTGCCGATTCCTTCGAAAACCGAATCCGAAAAAAAGGGGAGAGAATTTCTCTCCCCCTTCTGTTCACGGCGATTTCTACTAGAAGACTGTCGTGATGTTGTTGGTATTGTTGCCTTCGTTCGACTCGCCAAAGTGGCACTGGCGGCAGAACTGCGTCGTGGAAGGCGCATTCGTGTTGGCCACGTTGTTGATGTTCGGGTCGTATGGACCGTTTACGAAAAAGTAGGTGGCATAGAACTTGCCGCCGCCGTCGCCCGCGATCGGGCTCGCTGCGGTGGAAGTGTACACGGTCATGACGTGCTGGTTGTGGCAGGTGGTGCAGACCACATAGGGTTTTCCTCCGGTGGTCACGCCGTAGGGAGACGAATACTTGCCAGGCGCCAGGGCCGGCCAGCCGTAGTTGGCTACGAACTTGGCATAGGGAGTGCCCGAGGTCACTGAGAAGGCGGTGCCACTCCAAACCAAACCGGGCGTAGTGGTACTGATGTTGGCAAGCTGGCCCACCGGGTGATCGTTGGTGTAATTGCCGGCGCCCGTGCCGTCATTTCCGAGCAGTGTCGGAATCGGCTGGCTGCCATACGCGGTATTCTTCAGCAGGTTAATCCTCTGTTCATACGACTGATCGGCCATCATGTTGTGCGGAGTGACGTTGCCGTCGTGGCAGCTCAAGCAGAGCAGAATGCCGCCGACTTCCGTGCCCCCGCCGGTGATGGTGGAGGGCAGAAGTTCCGTGTATTTGCCACTGTCGCCGAATGCGATCGTGTGGCCATACAGTGGGCTGGCGTCCTGGCCCCACAATGCATAGCTGCCGGCATCGGCTTTGCCGCCGTGGCCGGAACCGAACGAGCCGCTGTGCGGAGCATGGCAGCCCGCGCAGCCGCGGCCGTTGTTGTTGTGTGCGCCGAGGACGTCAATCGGCGACGAATAATTCTGCGCCATCATCAGCCCTGCGACTGCCAGGACGAACATTACAACTAACATCGCTTTCTTCATAAGATTTGAGACCTCCATAGATGTGTGCAGCACGTTTCGAATTCTCAGAGGCTTAGGCCTTGGACTGCACTTTGCGCCTGGGCACTTAATCGCAGTCGCCCCCCGTCCTTTAGTAATGCAACTGGCTGCCCGAAACGGGACGGATGTGGGCCAGTCGCGGGAGTCAATGTAATTTACTGAATCTAAAGGATAAATCGCAATACAGAGGTCATTTTCGAAATAGGGAACCTTTGGGAAACTGGGGGAAAAGAACCAGATGGTGAAATCGGTTGGTCAAATTCCGCAGTTGTAGAGCATTTCAGCGCATGTGTTGCGAAATACAGCAACCGTGTATGGCGAGACACACTGCGGCATTGGTGGGCCATTGAAAAGCTCTGGGTCACCCTGGTTTTTGGGAAGAGACTGAGTTTGCTCGTGCCGTAAGTGGCTCTAAATAAAGGGCGGCTTCAGCCGCTGCGGAAAAACTGATCAGGGGCATGACGAGCACAACTCAGGCGCTAAGGAGCGGACACATTCTAACGGTTTAGCGGCAGGAGTAAACTCGCGCCCTTCCCTTTTTTAGTGGCTTTGCGGAGTTCTGGTCGGGGGAACAGGAGGCGCGACGGGCACTGCGTCCTTCTCCGGCGCACCTGTTTTATTTTCGCGTTGCTCCTCGCGTTCCTTGCGCAACTGCTCAGCCTCAGCGTCGGTGACATAACGAAACTGCTGCACGCGCCCCGGGAAGATCTCCGAGGTGAAGACTCGGTTCATTTTGTCGATGGCGATGCCCACCAGTCCCTGGAACTGCCCGGGGAGCAAGCCGTGACCGCCAAATGAGATGAGCAACTGGGCTTCCCGGTTGAATACCTGCACGCGGTCCTGCATGCCATCGGCGACCCAGATATGGCCGTCGCCATCAATCGCCACGCCTTTGGGTCGCGCGAAGTATCCCGGGCCATCGCCGTTTTTCCCGAAGGTGCTGATGAACTTGCCGTCGGCGTCGAAGATCTCGATGCGGTTGTTGAGGGTGTCGGCAACGTAGAGATTGCCTTCCGAATCGACCGCCAGCCCGGTTGGTTTGGCGAAATCCCCGGGGCTGGTGAGTTCATGGTTGTGTCCGGTGGTGCCCATTTTGCGTTTCAGTTTGAGCGTGTCCGCGTCGTACACCAGCACCTGATCGAGTTGGACATCGGACACATAGAGCAGGCGGTTCTCACGATCGATGGCCAGCGCGCCTGGACTGATCAATCCGTCGGTGATCACGTCTTCGGCCTTGTGGGCGGCATCGAATATCAGAATGTGCCGCAGGCCGGGATCGGAAACGAAGAGACGATCGTTGTCGTCCATCGCCAGCCCAATGATGCGCACGAAATGCGCGTGCATCTTGTTCTTGATCAGTTCAACGTCGCGCGTCTCGGTGTTGAAGATGAAGATGGCGCCAACCTTTTGATCCGCCACGTACAAGTTGTTCTTGGAATCGATGGCGATGCCGTACGGCTGGGCGAGTTGGAACAGAACCTTGCCGCTCTCGGCGGCTGGCTGCGTGCCAGCGAGGCGGTCCATCCACTTCGCCTTCTTGGTGTTGTTCCCAGTCTCGACCTGCGAGATTTTCTCGGCCGCATAGAACGCCTGGTACCGGATGCGCGGAATGGCGGGCGGATTCGGCCACACGATGTTGGAATAATCGATGACCGGGATTTTCTGGGGCTCGGCCGCCTTCTTTTGCTTGTCGGCGAACGCGGAAACGGGCGCAAGAACAAGGAGTGTCAGGCCGAGCATAAGACACAACACGAGCGGGCCCTTCGGACTGCGAATCAAGCTTGTTCTTGCGTCAGACATGGTTAGTCATTCTCCTCGTCGTCATTTCCGTCATGCGAACTACCTTTTCGTCAGATCCTTATGGCAGCTGGCGCAGAAAGCAGCGTCGTTGTCCTGGTCCTTTACCAGCAGATCGGGCTGTGCCGACGCATGCGGCTGGTGGCACGACATGCAGTTGATCTGCGCGCGCAACTTAGTAATATCGGTTGGATCGACCACGTCGGCAACTGGGTGGCCGTCCACCGGATGCCCGCGTCCATACCTTATGGGCAGCACAACCGCCTTGTTCTTGGTGAAATAGTCCTCGGGAAGTTTCACGCTCCCGTTCAAGATAGTGATCAGGTGTTCGGTTTCGAGCTTCTTCGGTGGTTGAGCGTCGGGGCCGTGGCATTCCAGGCACAGCGTATCTGGTTTCTTGGTGCGCAACAGGTGATCGTTGTCGCCGCCGTGGGGCTCGTGGCAGGTCGCGCATCCCTGTTGAAAAGCCGGCTGATGGAGATGCGCCTTCTTAAACTCGCCGGCCTGATCGCTATGGCAGGCCAGACAGGCGCTGACCGGATCAGGTTGCAGAAAGCCCGGGGTTCTGCCGGCGTGGGGGTTGTGACAAGCCACGCACTCTCCCTGAGCGCCGGGATGCG
The DNA here is from genome assembly GCA_003139995.1 of Candidatus Acidiflorens stordalenmirensis. GTDB lineage: Bacteria > Acidobacteriota > Terriglobia > Terriglobales > Acidobacteriaceae > Acidiflorens > Acidiflorens stordalenmirensis. The sequence continues at coordinate 81,131 of PLIC01000233.1, forward strand.
GCACCTTGGCCTTGTCGATCTTCTCCGCCTGATCGCTGTGACAGGTGGCGCAGAGCGCTCTCGTGTCGGCATTGGTCAGGACAACTTTGCCGTCTTTCGCGGGCTCGTGGCAGATCTCGCAGGTCTTGTCGGCAAATGGAGGATGCGTAAATCTCTGCATCAGCTTCGGCTGCGCGGATTGGTGCGGATCGTGGCACTGCGTACAAGTGGCCGTAGCAAAGGGCTGCCCGTGGTGGGCCTTGATGAGCGCGGCGTCCTTGACGTCGTGGCAGTCGATGCAGAGCGCGGGAACGGTCTTGGTCAGGTGATTGTCGAATTCCTGCTTTCCCTTTTCGCCGACTTTGTGCGTCACGTGGCAGGTGCCGCAACCCATGTCGAGGGCGGCGTGGCGGCTGCCTTTTTCGGGGACGTTCAGACCCTGGTTGTGGCAGTCGAGGCAGAGGTTCTTGCCCTTTTCTCCCGCCGTGGGTCTCAATAACTGATTCTTGTTTTCGGAAACATGCGGGTCGTGACATTTGATGCAGTCGCGCACGGCGGCTGGATGAACGGTGCCCTTCAGCGTCGCCGCGTCCTTGTCGGCGTGGCAGGTGAGGCAGAGTGCCTGCGGAGTCGAAGTGATGAGCTTTACGCGGGTGATATCTTTGTTGACCCGGATTTCATGGCAGCTCAGACAACCCGTCGCGATGGCCGAATGGACGAACTTGCCTTTCGACTTATCCGCATGGCACTCGATGCACTTAGCCGCGTCGGTGTTCTTATCCAAAGGAACGGGGTGAACGGCGGCGGCGGCGCGCGAAAGCAATAGCGCGATGAGCGCAAAGAAAATTAGGACATCAATACCAAGAGCGAGGTCGCCGTGATTTGCGACCTTCTTGCGGAACCAGATGCGATGGGCGAGCAGTCTCACACGGCCTCCGAAGGGTCCGTTTGCACGAAAGTAGCCGTATCACAAGAAATACTGTTGCGAGTTGCAACGCATACGTAACTAACTGAACAAGAGCAGGTTGAGGAGCATATTCGATGTGGCTCGGAAAGCCCTGGCTGTAATTATGAGCCTCGAATGGGCCTTCTGCCACAGCATCGTCGGTGAAATGCCCCAAGGGCAAGGTTTCAAAGTATCAAGGTTTCATGGCGCCAGCAAAGACTCGGCAATCCGAACCCGCAACGGATCTTCGAAACTCTGAAACCTTGAAACTTTGAATCCCTGAGACCTTGTAACTCTGAAGCTTGGCTCGATGGGTCAAATGCCCGTCGAACTGGACTGGAGTGCGCGATTTAGCCCAAACCGGCGGTCTTGGCCATCGCCATCTTACTGGTAAGTGCCGCTAAACCTGTTGGTTATCAGCCATGTCATGTCTGGCGTGGAACTTGCATTTAAAGCTTGGGAGCAGGGAGAGGATATGGCCGTAGATTTGCGAGCACTCGCCCACAAAACGTGGCGCATCGTTGCTTCCATCCAGACCGGCGTGGTTCTCCTGATCCTGGTCGTGATTCTCGCGGCGGTCGGAACTATCGTGCTGCAGCGGCCGGTGACCGAGCCCGACGAGATGCAGAGCGCATACTCCCCGCAGGCTCTCCGGATACTCGACGCGGTCGGGCTGACCGATGTATTTCACTCCTGGTGGTTCCTCGGACTGGTGCTGCTGGTCAGCCTCTGCATCGCGGCGGCTTCCATCGATCGTTTCCCCAACTCGTGGCGATACTTCTCGCGTCCGTACAAATATCCCGACGAAAGCTTCCGCCGCGCTTTGCATCCGCAGAAATCGCTGGCCATCGCCGACGAAGAATCGGGGTTGATGGCGGCGGAGCAAGCGCTGCATTCCGTGGGATTCAACCCCGAGCGAGTCATTCCCCGGACGATTCCCAAAGACTCCCGCGCCGATCCCTATGAAGGCCACTTCGGAATTTTCGCCGAGCGGCACCGCATCTCCGAACTCGCCGTGTATATCGTCCATGCCAGCCTCCTGCTGATTTTCTTTGGCACGGTCGTGGATGGTCTTTGGGGATGGCGGGGCACGCTCAATCTGAACGAGGGGCAGACTTCCAACCTCGTCGAATTGCGCGACGGCACCACGCGCGCTCTCCCGTTTGCCATTCGCTGCGATGCCGCCGGTCAGGAAAACTACACGGACGGCACTCCGAAGAAGTGGTGGTCCCAGCTCGCCGTGGTCAAAGAAGGACGGGATGTGCAAAAGAAAGAAATTGTCGTGAACGATCCGCTTGTCTATAGCGGCGTCCGCTTCTACCAATCGAGCTACGGCCCGAATGGCAAGGTCGACAAGTTGACGCTGGTTGCGGTGCCGGGCAATGGTTCTGGCGTGAAGCAGGAGATCGGCCTGGCCGTAAACGACACTGTCGCGCTCGACGCCGATACCACTGTGCGCTTCGCCGAATTTATTCCCGACTACGCAGTTCGCGACGGGCAGGTGTACCGGAAGTCGAACGAGTTGGGAAATCCGGCAGTCCATTTGGTGGTAACTTCGAAAGGCACCGCGAAAGACTTCGACGTCTGGTTTCCGCCGATGGACGAGGTCGCCGACAACTTGAAAGCGCCCTACCAATTCCAGGCGACGGATTTGAAGATGGGCCACTTCACGGGATTGCAGGTTTCGCACGAGCCGGGACAGTGGGGAGTCTGGTCGGGCGTAGTGCTGTTGGGCGTTGGACTGGCATTCGTGTTCTACGTGGTGCACATGCGGTTTTGGGCGGTACCGGTTTGCGATTCAAAGACGGGCAAGTACTCGCTCTGGATCGGGGGAAGCGCGAACCGCAACCGGGACGCGTTTGAGCATCGCTTCAGCGATCTGGTCGTGTTGGTGGAAGAAGAACTGAAGGCGGTTCCCAGGACCTCTCCGACCGAGCGGGTCGCGACAGTCGTCGGGAACTAAACCGGGGGAACTGAACCGGCTCATTGGAGGATGGGAATGGCACGAGCAAGAGCGGAACAGCAGCAACCGGCAACCGGCACGACCCTGATCGTACTGGTCGGATTGGCAGTCGTATTCCTGCTGTTCATGGCATTTCTGAACGTGGTCACAACGAAGACCGGCAATCTCCTGAACGAGACGAACCTGCTCTTCGCCACTCTGATTTTCTACTCCGGCGCCGGCGCGCTGTATCTGGGATTTGGAGTCACCGGCACCGAGTCGTATGTGAAGTTCGCGTCGCTCGCCACCTGGCTGGGATTGCTCTTCAACACCGCCGCTATTGCTCATCGCTGGTACGAAGCTGGACATGCGCCGTTTTCCAGCGTTTACGAAATGCTGCTCAGCTTCGTGTGGACACTGGCTGTGCTCACACTGGTCGCCGAAAAGAAATATGGCGTGAAGGTCATTGGCACGGTCACGATGCCGGTGGCGATTGTGGGCGTGGTGCTGATGCAATTGCTGCGGACCGATGTGCATCCCTTGGTTCCCGCGCTGCAATCGACGTGGTTGCACGTGCACGTCACGCTGGCCATGCTGGCCTACGCGGCATGTGCTCTAAGCTTTGCTCTCGCTATGATGTTCCTGATCCAGGACAACATGAAGACCGAGACCTTCCTCGCTGTGACCAGCGCCAGCACACTGGCCATTTACGCCAGCGTCGTTTTGACGCGCTTCGAGAAGTGGGGCGGGCTGAGCTTGGCGGCGTGGAACCCGGAAGCGAAGGCAGAAGTATTTCTTGCTAAGAATGTACGCTTGTTCGTCACCATCCCGGACCTCGGCTGGCTAATGACGCTGACGCTCTTGGTGGTCGCATCGCCGCTGGTCTTCTACGGCCTCTCGCGCTGGAAAAATAACGACAGCTTCCTGACGCTCGCCAATCGCGCCGTGTTCCTGAGCATTCTTCTCCAAGTGATGGCGCTGGTCGTGTTTCTGGTGGACGCCTATGATGGCCGCTATCCGTCGCTCGACGCAGACGGAAAATTCCCGACAAGCCTCGCCGCCAGCCCTTTCATATTGTCGGGCTTAGTGGGTGGCGTGTTTATCTCGCTGCTTTATCTCCTGCTGCTGTGGCGGCGCCCGGATCTGGAGCGGTTGCTGCCCAACGCGGACAACCTCGACCGGATCACCTACAAAACTATCTCGATAGCCTTCCCCTTACTAACTCTGATGATCGCCTCCGGAGCGTACTGGGCGAACCAGACCTGGGGTTCGTATTGGAGTTGGGATCCGAAAGAAACCTGGGCAGCGATTACCTGGTTGGTGTACGCCCTCTATTTGCACATGCGCATCACTCGGGGATGGCGGGGCCGTCGCGCTGCTTACTTTGCCATCGCCGGCTTTGCCGTGGTGATGTTCACTTTCTTCGGGGTGACTTACTTGTTGCCCGGACTGCACGCTTATGCCTAGCCGCCCTCAGTCCGCAGCGAAGGCAACCGGGCCGCCGCAGGCAGAGGACTTCCGCATGGGTCCCGTGGGCGTCAATTGGCAGCTCAAGGCAATCTTGCCGGTAGTGTCGGTACTGCTGGCGGGGCTTTTTCTCTTCATTCTAGCGACCGTATCTTTGCGCGATCCGGAACGCCACGCGGTGCTGATCGTCGCTGGCGCGGGAGCGGTCGTTATATGCGCAGTGTTAATCGGCGCGCTTGCCTTTGTGATTCAACGGCCCATGGTCGAATTGCAGGAGAAAATCGCGCTGGTGAGTGAAGGCAATCTCGACGTCGCGGTCAGCTTCTCCAAGCGTAACGACGAAATCGGAGACCTCGGCCGCAACTTCAACCATATGATGCAGCAGTTGCGCGAGAGCCGCGAGGAGATTGAGCGCCTGCATCGCACGCAAATGTCTCGCGCCGAGCACCTGGCGACGCTCGGCGAGATGGCTACCGGCTTGGCCCACGAGATTCGCAACCCGCTTGCCGGAATCGCGGGAGTCATCGAAATCATCGGCCGCGATCTGCCTTCCAACAGTCCGGCGCGGGTGGTAGTGAAAGATGTTCGCCTGGAAGTCGCGCAGATCAACCGCATATTGACCGATCTTCTGGAAACGGCGCGGCCTCACCCGCCGCAGATTCATTCGAGCGACCTCAACACGACGGTGGAGCACGCCGTGATGCTGGCTCGCCAGCAGGTGCTCTCAAGACCGATCAAGATCGAGCTGCAGCAGGCGCCCGATCTGCCTGAAGTCGAGCACGACAGCGATCAGATTCACCAGGTGCTTCTGAATCTGCTCCTGAACGCAGTTCAAGCCATCGAGGGGCCGGGCACAGTGCGTGTCGAGATCGGTTCGCGAGATGGTTGCGCCAGCGTGGTCGTGAGCGACACTGGGCGCGGTATCCCTGCTCAGAACCTGTCAAACATTTTCCGGCCGTTCTACACCACCAAGGGCAATGGCACAGGCCTTGGTCTTTCTCTTGCCCGCCGCATCGTGGAAGAACATCATGGCCGCATCGAAGTGAGCAGCGAGGTTGGAAAAGGAAGCAAGTTTGAGGTGGTGCTGCCATTTCAAATGCCTACCGGTCAGGCCGCAGCTTCCTAGCAGGCTAAGGCCGCGCCAAAATCTTCATAGGGTAGCCGGCGCTCAGATGAGAGAGCGTCAAGTACATCGCCTCCAGAAGCGAGTAGGCCGCCTGCACTCCGGTCTAAGAGACTTGACTATTGTTTTTTCACAAGGCCCTTGCTCTCGTCCTTGTGGCCGAAATCGAGGCCGAAATGAGGGTCTGATTTCGTGCCATGAATCTCGATCGGAACTTCCGTTCCGGCGCCGTTCTTGCTGAAAAATGGGTCCACCGGTTTCAGCAATATCGACTTCCAGCCCGTCACCATCTGCGAAAGTTTCGCGTCCAGGCGTGCTTTACCATGAAAATCGAATTGGTTCCCATCCAAACTGTATGTCCCGGTCAAGTTCACTCGGGTGCCGGGAACCTGGAACCGCAGTTGTGAAAAGGAAATAAGTCCGTTGCTGAGACTGAATGTGCCCTCCATCTCGGCGTGTACATTGTCGGGGATATTGTCCTGAGCCGGCTTCGGTTCGCCCTGGCTTCTCATACTAAGCGCGTCGACTTTGCCCTGGATCTTTTCGTTCGTGAAGTGCGCCCCCGACACTTGAAAATTTCCTGCCAGCTTCAAGCGATTGGCGACGTCGGCCTCGCCCGGAGGCAGGTCAAACTTCGTCTTCAAACGAACTAAGCCGGTCATGATCGGGGGGTCGGTTCGTATCGCCATTTTCAGCAAGTCTTCGATCTTTCCCTTCTCAATCACGACGTCCAGTTCCACACGGTGCCCACCGGGGTCTCTCGTCCGCACCACCGAGCCGTTCGCCACCAGCCATGAATTCAGAATTTTTGCTTTTACCGGCTGAAGGTATGTGTCGCCGCTGGTTCCGTCCACAGTGGCGTGAAAGTCAGTGTGCAAGGGAACTGAGCGCCCGCTGATCGCGACGCGAAAATCTGGAGTGTCGGTTGCGCCATCCACGACAATGTTGTCAAGAATGCCGGCGTACTTGCCAGTCGACCAGAGGATTCCGGCGAGCCCCTTGATCGTGCCCAAATCTGCATGGTCAAACGAATAAGTCCCGCTCACCGGAGTGTCGCGAGGGCTGTCTGCCTGCCATGGGCCAAACAATCCACTTGAAAGGATGTGTCCCACGGGCTTGGGGTTGGTCAAGTTTGCATCGAAATGCAGGGGAGAACCGGGCCCAATGCTCGTCATTTTCAAGCTCTCGATGTCAAATTCCAGCGGCCGCCTGCCCGGCCGCAGAGTATTCACGATCAGTTGTGCTTTGTCGCAGACAAGTCTATCCACGATGATTTCTATTTTTCCCCCTTTGGGCTCCATGTTATTCATCTCGCTGCGATGTTCTCTAGGCGGCAAATTCAACTCCAGTCCTTTGACATACACCGTGTCGACATGCATGGGAGAGCGAAAAAGATCCCGGATTCCCATGTGAAACCGGAATTCTGCAACATTAATGATCGGCTGAAATCCCGGTTCGTAATTGTTGGGGTCTGTTTCTCCGAAGATTCTGAGTCCGGCGCCCGAAACCTGGAGCCCCTTAAGCAGCGAGACATGGAAGGCGTCAAGCTCAACCTTGCTCTTGAATCTGGTCGACAGAGTCTCAATCACAGCCGCGCGCAGGGTCGGCTCGGCGCGGTGGACCACGATGCCCAGTACGATGATCGCTACAATTAACAGCAGACCGATTCCGCCGATCCAGCGCCAACGGCCTACTGGCTTGTTCGCCCGAAGAAAGTTTTGTTCGTTTTCTGCCATGCTCGATCCCAGCTTTCACAGCCGATTGTAGAGCAACCTGTTGGGGATGTTTGCAGGAGTCCGGCTAGGGCACGCGCTACACGGGGGCCATCCTGCCGGTCGGCCCAATCCCGGCGCTGCCCCGTTCCTTCCGCCACACGGACAAGGCAGCCGCTTCCATTTCGTAGTAAATTAGTCACCTGTGCCTCCAGAGAAAATTATGATCGTGGACGACGAGCGCCTGGTGCGCTGGTCGCTCCGCCAGAAGTGCGAGGAGTGGGGCTACCACGTGATCGAAGCGGACGCCGGGGAACCCGCGCTCAAACTGGCCCAGCGCGAGTCGCCCGATCTCGTCCTGCTCGACGTGCGCATGCCCGACCTCAGCGGCATCGAAGTGCTCGATCAACTCAAGAAGAATGGCGACGCCAGCGCCGTCATCATGATCACGGCCGATCCGCAACTTGACGATGTCAAAGCCGCACTCAAGCTCGGGGCTTACGATTTCGTGGGCAAGCCGATCGATTTCGATGAGCTTCACGTTGCTATCAAGAACGCGCTCGAGGCCACGAGCTTGCGCACCGAAATACAGGCGCTGCGAGGCGAGATGCGCCGCGGAGCCGGTTATGACAGCGTGGTGAGCGTCTCCGCCAAGATGACCGAGCTCATGAACTTCGTCCGCAAGGTTGCGGCCAGCGAGGCCACCACCATTCTGATTCAAGGCGAAAGCGGCACCGGCAAGGACCTTATCGCAAAGGCGATCCACTACGAAAGCTCGCGCCAGGAGAAACCTTTCGTAGCAATCAACTGTTCTGCCATCCCGGAAACGCTGATGGAAGCCGAGCTTTTCGGCCACGAAAAAGGCGCGTTCACGGATGCCAAGCAGATGAAGAAAGGTCTGTTCGAGGCCGCCGACGGAGGCACGCTGTTTCTCGACGAAATCGGCGAACTTTCTCCACTGCTGCAAGCGAAACTCTTGCGCGTGCTGGAAGACCAGGTCATCCGCCGCGTGGGAGGTATTCGCGACATGCAGGTGGACGTGCGGGTGATCGCAGCCTCCAACCGAGATCTCGAAAAGGCGGTGCGCGATGGTCAGTTTCGTCAGGATCTCTATTACCGGCTGGCCATCATTGCAATCTTTATCCCGCCGCTAAGGGACCGAAAGGAAGACATCCTTCCTTTAGTGGACTTTTTCATCGAACGCTACAACCGCCGATTCAAGAAGTCGATCCGTGGCATTACCGAAGAGACCCGCCGTCTTATTCTTACTCATAATTGGCCGGGCAATGTTCGCGAACTGAAGAACACGATCGAGCGTGGCATGATCCTCGAAGACGAGCCGTTCCTGCGGCCCGTGTATCTGCCGTTTTCCGTGGGCGAATCGGGCGGCCGCACTGTCTTTGAACGAACTTCGCCCGCCGACGGAGGACAGACGTTGCCCAATGGCCGCACCCTCCCGCGGCTTTATATTCCGGAAGGCGGAACGTCGCTCGAAGAAGTGGAACACTCCATGGTCGAGCTGGCCATGCGCCAATCCAACGGCAACCAGACCCACGCCGCCAAGCTACTGGACATAAGTCGCGACGCTCTGCGCTACAAGCTAAAGAAATTCGGTTTGATTCGCGGAGATGAAGAAGGCTCGCAGACCGGCGGGACCGACGAGCAGTGATCTGTGAGCAGTGATCTGTGCGTGCGGTCTTCGCTACACCGATTTGGCGCCCGTAAGCGATTGTTCGGTCGTTTGCAGGTGGAAGAGGCGGCGCAGGGCTGTGGTTAGCTGTTCCTCTTCCGCCTTTTCTGGAAGGCCCTTGAGTTCGCGGGCCAGGGAGCCTGCGATTCTCTGCGTCATCCGGGACATCATGGCATTTAGCATTTCGTCCTGGTCCTTGGAAAAAGGTCCGTTCTCTTGCCGGAGGGAATCCAGTTCTTGCCGGCAAATCTCGTCCAGCCGCTGGCGCAGCGCCACGATGGTCGGCACGACGCGCTCCGCCACCAGCTTGCAACGGAAGCCTTGCGCCTCGGCCCGCAGAATCTTCTGCGCCTCGCGAGCGGCGGCCTCGCGCTCGCTTGCGTTGTGGTCTTCCACGTTTTCCAGGTCGTCAAGGTCATAGAGGAAAACGCCATTGACCTCGCGTACTGCAGCGTCAATGTTGCGGGGCATCGCGATATCCACGATCACCAGAGGCTGGTCTTGGTCTTGGCGGCTCTGGCGCCCGCGAACCTTGCGTTCATGAATCATGACTTCGGCTTCTTCGCGGCTGAGAATCGTGTGCGGACAGGAAGTCGAGCTGATGATGATGTCGGCCTCCGCCATGGGTTGCCAGCGCTCTTCATACGGGATCGCAACCCCACCGAGCTTCGCTGCCAGCTCAACCGCGTGCTCGAGGGTGCGATTAATCACGCTCACGCAGAGGGAACCGGCGCCATGTTTGAGCAACTCACGGGCTGAAAGCTCACCCATCTTGCCCGCGCCGAGCAGAAGCACTTTCTTGTTTTCCAGAGTGCCGAAAATCTGGCGCGCAAGTTCCACGGCGGCGTAAGGAATCGAAACCGCCGCGTTGCCAATCGCCGTCTCACTGCGCACGCGCTCAGAGACTGTGAGCGCCTTTTGCAACACAGCATCGAGGAATCGGCCGGTTGCCCCCACCTTCTGCGCCTGCTTCCAAGCCTCGTTCACCTGGGAAACGACCTGAGGCTCGCCGACCACCATGGAGTCGAGGCTGGATGCGACGCGGAAGATATGCAGGAGCGCGCCTTCATCCAGCAAACGATAGAAGTGCTTCCACTCGCACAGCTTGAGGCCATATTCGGAGCCCAGGAGCCGCATCACCGAGTTGGCTGCCAGCGTGACATCGTTGGCCCACAGCCAAAACTCAGTGCGGTTACAGGTGGCCATTACAATGACTTCTTCGATGCCTTCCGCCCGCGACAACTGCACCAGGGCTTCGTAGCGCCGGTTTTCGCCGATCCAGAAACGCTCCCGCACGGCCACTGGGGCGGTGCGATAGTTCAGGCCAACCACCATGAGAGTGGGTTCCAACGCTTCTTCTCCTGCCGACCTACGATAGGAAAAGCACACAGGATGCCAAAGAAGATTCCGCGGCAGAGCGGAGATTCGTTTTCGTTTCAGTTAGTTAGAGCAATTTAGATGAGAAGGGAAGCGGGACCGGCAGGGTCGGATTGCGGGATATCACGCTGGTCGCGTGTCATTTGGCCCCGTAAGGAGATTCACCACGGAGACACGGAGGCGACGGAAAAAATCGCTCTTGGCTCTTAGCTTTTGGCTTCTAGCCAAAAGCTAAGAGCTAAAGGCCAACGGCGCTTTTCTTAGCGTCCAACTTCCGCCGGCGTGATGTCTTTCTCTTTTTTCAAGCCTTTTGCCTGCGGCTGGTAGACGCAGGACGGCTCCTCATCGAGATAGTTGCCGGTAGCGGCAAAAGCCCGCGCGCGGCAACCCATGCAAATGTTGCGGAACTCGCAGCATCCGCATTTCCCCTGCAGGTTGTTGGTGTCGCGCAGTTGGTTGAACACCACGGAATTTTCCCAGATCTCGGCGAAGGGCTGCTTTCTTAGATCTCCGGCCAGTGCAGGTAAATATCCGCAGGGATAGACCTCGCCCTGATGAGAGATGAAACACACTGCGGTTCCGGCCAGGCATCCCTTGGTCATGGCGTTCATGTCGGAAGGATGAGTTCCAGGATGTCCCACGGGTTGTCCAACACTCGTCCGTCCCATCCCATGAGCCTTCAGCTCGATGCCGGTCGAGCCGGGCATCGCCATCTCCGTGGGGCCGATACTTCTTCCGGTACTCTGCGAACCCGGCACCGCTTCAAGTACTGGCTGTGCAGCTTGAGCGGCCGCAGCCGCGGAACGGTGCTCCGCAACTCGCCGTTGGCGAACCACGCGGAAGTAGTGCGGCGCGCAGGTCGCCTTCATCTCGATGCCACCTTCGAGCGAGCGATCGTAGAACCAGTTCAGCATCTGTTCGTACTCTTCCGGACGAACCATCTGTTCGGCGGCGATATCCACACCGCAACCCACGGGCACCAACAGGAATGTGTGCAGCGCGTCCGCTCCGAGCGACTTCGCCAGTTCGAGCACCTGCGGGAGCTGATGGGCATTGTGGCGGGCGATGGTCGTGTTGATCTGCACCGACATGCCCAGATTCTTCAGATTACGAAACCCGGCGATGGCGGCTTCGAATGCGCCGGGAATGCCGCGGAAACTATCGTGGGTAAGCGCATCCGCGCCGTCCAGGCTAATGGCAACGCGCTGCACGCCGCTATCGACGATCATGCGCGCGACGTGCTTGGTCACCAGCGTGCCATTCGTGGCCAGCGCCACGCGCAGACCTTTGTCCGTGCCATAACGCGCCAACTGGAAAATATCGGAACGGAAAAGCGGTTCGCCGCCGCTCAGCACCAGGATGGGAGTGGACACGGCGGCAATCTGATCGATGATATCGCGCGCCGCTTCGGTGGAGAGATCGGAAGGAGCGCTCAGCTCTGTAGCGCTGGCCCGGCAATGGATGCAGCGGAGATTGCACCCTTTGGTCAACTCCCAGAAAATCAATCGTGGCTTGTTTTGGTGCGCTTGATTGGAATGCTGCCCGTCGCCATTTAGCGAAGCCATGTGCGGTTTGCCTCCCTACTTGAACCGGGACTCTGACGCCCACTCTAGGCGCAACCATAGAAGAGAATGCGTCGCCCAGCGGTGACTATCATCACTGGAAGTTGTGATTTAGGTCACGAGACTTAAATCTTTTTGAATGTGGATATTGCGATGGAATCGGGTTTCTCATGCGGGTCTCGGGCACGCCGTTCCGCCGGCCCTTATCGAAGCCACTGGCGCGGAAGGCACGGTCAGTTGTGATTTGCGAGCTCGCGCAGCGCCGCCGTGTTGCGAATCACCAGAGACGAGCCTTTCGACTGCAAGATCTGACGCTTCTTCAGTTCCGCAAACAGCCGGGTAACCGTCTCGCGCGAAGTTCCGATCATCTGCGCGATTTCCTCGTGGGTAAGCCTGAGCTTTAGCCGGGGCTCCGCTTTGGCGGTTTCTCCGTTCTTGGAGCTCCATTCCAGAAGCAACTTAGCCAGTTTCTCGGCGGCGGAGTGCGACAGTCCCAGCGAACCCGCTTCCTTACAAGCATTGTGATACTTTTCGCTTAACTGCTCGGCCACTTTGAAGCAGGCCTCCACATCATCCTTCAGGAACCGAAGAAAGTCATCTCGCTTGACGAAATTGATCTGACAGGGATCAACCGTCTCCGCCGTTACTTCGTAAGGTTTGCCGGAGATGGCGGCGCTCAACCCCAGCACCTCCCCGGGCTCGGCAAGTTTCACAATGATCGTTCTGCCGCTAGGCGAGTTAATGGAGAGCTTTACACTGCCTTTGCAGAGCACGAAGATGCCGCGTGGCATCTGCCCCTCGACAAACAGCACGGCCCCTTGGGGGTACGCGGTCGCGTACTTAATGTTTTCAAATGTCTGCAGCGCGGCGGGAGGCAGATCGCAGAAGATGCGATCCACGCGCAGCTTGCATGTAATGCAGCTTTCTACAATCTCCATTCCGTATGGCGAGAGCATGAACCAGCCTCCTGTAACAAGCTCGTATGGTGGCTCGGCTCGCTTGCGGCGGTCGCGTCTTGCGCAGTTATCTTGTGCGATCGTCGTGCGCAAGATACGAGCCAGTTGAGCCGGCCTCGTATGCCGTCAGTGTCCGTCTGGGGGAAACGTTTGGCTGTGCTGCCAGATACATGCCAGTGTGATGTCCCTCACATCCCGCCCTCTCGCCGCCGTTGCTTTGGCGTCGCGACTTCGAGATCAATCACAGCAAAAAACAAGGGTTTTGGCTCCGGTGATTCGCCGCGCACCCCTGCCGCAGTGAGCGTCCATACCCTACGATCATTTCAGAGCTTCTCTGTGATACGAAACACATAAGGCCGTGACTTGCCTGGGGCACAAACCTGGATTTCGCACTCATCGCTCACGCCGCTGCCTTCGACTGTTTGGCTCGCGAAAGCGGAACTCCATCGCGCCATCGGACAAAAATGAGCACCTACTGAATCGCGTTCCCGTACGTCGGCACTCCTTGCTGCACCAGGAAGAGCAGGGTTTGCGCGCGGGACGACCAGTCGCTTTGCGGATACTTGGAGATTAACTGCTGAGCCAGCGAGATCGCCAAATTCTTTGACTGGTCGGACTTCTTCGGCTGTTCTTCTGTCTTATAAATCTCGATCAGCGCGGCCCGGCGAGAAGCGGCGTTGTACAACGCCTCGGGAGCGGCCGGCGATTCGGGGTGTTCTTTTACGTATTTTTCGTAGAGGTCGGCTTCCTTGTCGGGGCACTTGGAAGAGCCCTGCCAGTCTCCGCAGAGTTTGTTGTCGAGCAGGTGGAAGGCGGCGAGTTGGGCCCACCTTGTGTCGGGAAACTTTTTCATCACCTGCTTCATGGACTGCTCGTCGATGCCTTCGCGAAGGTTGGGGTCTTTTTCGCGCGCGGAGGGCCGGGACTGCATGTCCGATTTATCGATCTGCCATTGAATGTCGGCGGCGCGGTAGAGGGCTTCGGCGGCGAGGGGAGCGGCAGGGAAGAGATCGTAGACGCGGTGATAGAGACGCAAGGCGTCCTGCGCCGCGCCGCGGCGTCCGTGGCGGCGGCTGGCCTCGTCTTCAGAATCGACGGCGGCGCCGAACAGAATGCGGTCGCCGTTCGGAGTAGACGCCCAGACGACGCCGTTATCGAGAACCCAGCCGCTGATGGTCTTGCCCTGGTCCTCATCGTCCAAAACGAAGGCCGGGTCGGGAGTCTGCGCCATGCCGAGCAGAGCTTCGACGTGCAGCCAGTTGTGGCTCTTATCGAGCAGAATCAGTTCCCGTCCACGTTCGACCTGCGCCAGCTTGTTGGAAGTTGTGTCGGGAGACAGGTAGATGACGGCGTCGCGGACCAGCGTGCCGCGATCGGCCGCCAGCAACACGGACTTTCCCACCGCCATCAGAAAAGTCAAAAGCAGAAGCTTGGTAATCGGTTTCACGG
>PLIC01000233.1:95340-97077 GCA_003139995.1 Candidatus Acidiflorens stordalenmirensis
CTTTAGGGGCTGGGGCGCGAAGTTAGACCTTTTCCGCAGCCTCTTCAGCCGTGCCCTTCAGGGTCCAGAAGAATGAGGACCTTAGCCCCTGATCGTCGCGCCTTCTAAGCCGAAACGACTTATGAAATACACTTAGTAACCTCTGCCCGCACTCCAGGTAGAGCTTCTACGTAACCGTCAAGATTGTAACCACCGTGATCTATACATCTGCGCTGTTTGAGATAGTCTTAGCATCAGAAACGGTGGAAAACCGGCTCGTCGTCTGATCCGCGCAGCGAGGGCAGTTCCTCCAATAGATACATGTGGGCATTCATGCGCGCGACGCGCGCGCAACCGTTCAATAGCCTGCCAACCAACGTCGTTGTTGAAACGCCCAGAAACCAGGAAATAAGGTCTCTCAACAGCCACGAACCGATCCATCTCCTAAACTAACGAGGAACCCTGATATATGAAGTTATTTTCGGCGGCTGCTCTCACTGTGTTGCTCATTACAGCAAGCTTCGCTCCGGCTCAGATGAGGCCGGCCAGCGGCAAGATATTTACTCCTGATTCCAGCATCGAAAGGCACAGCGACATCGGGATACGCGCTCACACCAATATCCATGTCTTCCTGCCCACCAAGCCGCTGCAGAATCTGCGCCCCTTCGGCGCGCCCTATTCCGGCTATTCCTATGAGACGCCGGCATCGCTGGGCTGCGTTTATAGCCTGGTCAAAGTGGTTGCGGGCTGCGAGCCGAATACGGTCACTGCCAACCCCACGGGCGGCGCCAAAATGATCGCCATCGTGGATGCCTACGACGCCCCCAATGCGGCGAGCGATCTGGCAAAATTTTCGACTCAGTTCGGATTGCCCGCGGCGAACTTCCAAACCGTCTATGCCAGCGGCAAAAAGCCCCAGTACGACGCCGGATGGGAGTTTGAAGAATCCTTGGACGTTCAGTGGTCACATGCCATGGCTCCCGAAGCCCAGATCGTTCTGGTCGAAGCCAATTCCAGCAGCTTTACCGACCTGATGGTGGCCGAGGACGTGGCCAGCAAATTGGTCAATGCCGCTGGTGGAGGGGAAGTCTCCAATAGCTGGGGAGGAAGCGAGTTCCCCGGCGAGAAGTCGTATGACTCCCACTTCGTCAAACCGGGTGTTGTATTCTTCGCGTCTGCGGGAGACGGTCCAGGCACGATCTGGCCCAGCACGTCCCCCAATGTGGTCGCCGCGGGAGGAACAACCGTACGCCGCAATCCGTCGACGGGCGCGTTCCTCTCCGAATATCCATGGGACTCGGCCGGCGGCGGTGTGAGCTGGGTAGAACCGCGCCCCAGTTATCAAAGCAAAATCGCTTCCATGGTCGGGAACTTCCGTGGCGTTCCTGACCTGTCCTTTGATTCCGATCCCATCACCGGCGTTTGGGTGCTCGATACCGGCGCGGGTGGGTGGAACATCGTGGGCGGGACAAGCGTCGCTTCGCCTTCGTTGGCCGGAGTCATTAACTCGGCCGGCAGCTTTCACGCCTCCTCTAACGCGGAGTTAGCGGCCATCTATGCCAACCTCAGCGTCACCGCATATTTCCGCGATATCACGACCGGCTACTGCGGTCCCTACGCGGGCTACTCCGGAGTCGTGGGCTGGGACGTCTGCACCGGTGCAGGTGTCGTCAATGGCAAGCTAGGCAAGTAATTAAGGTGTGTAAGTAATAAGGTCGGGAAGTAATTCTGATTCCCAAGAACGGCCTACCCTCATCT
>PLIC01000180.1 GCA_003139995.1 Candidatus Acidiflorens stordalenmirensis
GTGATACAAAAAATGCTCTAAGGAGCGCATCATGAGTCGTAATTGTCTGACGAGACCCACTCGACTGATTGCGGGGCTGCTGACTGGCCTGCTGTTCGCGATCCTGGCGGTTCCACCCGGTGCCCATGCGGCACCCGTTTCCCGTGTTGGACGCGGCTTTGGTCCCGTCTACAACGCGGCGCATGAAACTACTCTCAACGGAACCATCGAGAAAGTCGTTACTAAGCACGTGGTGGGCAGTCCGGCAGGGATGCACCTGCTGGTGGCTGGCCCGCAGGGCGTAGTGGATACCCACGTCGGACCTTTCCTGAGCAAGGAGACAAGAGAAGCCCTGCAAGCAGGAACGCCGGTCCAGATCGTCGGGGCCATGGCGTCACTGCGCGGGAAGAATTATCTGCTGGCCCGCGAACTGACCGTCGGCGGCAGCACCGTCACGGTGCGCAGTAAACACGGAGCTCTTCTGCGTGTGCACTCCACTCGCGCGGAGCGTTCCAGAACCGACAAGACGTCCGACGGAGGTGCCCGATGACATTCCGCAAATCGATTCTTCTTCTGATCACCCTGGGCATGATTGCCGCGCTGGTTGCATGCAGCAGTTCCACGCACGCCCCCATCACGGTCACATTGAGCACTGTTCCGAGCACTCTGACCGTCAACAGCCAAACCTCCATCACCGCAACCGTCGCCAACGACTCGGCAAACGGGGGCGTGACGTGGAGTTGCAGCGGGGCCACCCCCTGCGGCACGTTTAGTGCCGCCACCTCGGCCAGCGGCACCGCCGTCACTTACACGGCACCGGCCGTCATCGCGTCCAGTGTCACAATCACCGCAACCTCGGTGACCACGACCACGATAAGCGCCACCGCCACCACCGCAATCACTGCGGCCACCTTGGCCAATGGCAACTACGCATTCTCTCTGTCTGGAGAGGACGCAAACGGAATCTACCATGTCGTCGGGGCCTTCACCGTCGCTAGCGGGGCGATCACCGCCGGCGAGCAGGACTTCGTCGACATAAAAAATCCTGACCTCTTCGACCAGATCAACCCCACCGGCAGCACCGTGGCGACCACCACTGACGGCAACCTGCAGATCATTCTGACAACGTGCCTCGGGACGACCTGCACCTCCGCAGACACCGCCGTCGGCGTAGCTGGCGTCGAGACTCTCAATGGTACGGTGCTTCCGCTTAGCACTACCGGCAGGACCTTCATTAACGAGTTCGACGCTTCGGCTTCTGGCAGCGGAGAGTTAAACTCGCAAACGACCGTCGCCACTAGCCCTCTGGCAACAGGCGGCTACGCGTTCGTCGTTGGCGGCCTCGACACGGGTGGCGATCCACTCGCTATCGGCGGCGTCATCAACGTCGACAACCTTTCCGGCGCCGGGACAATCTCGGGAGCGGGCAGCATTTTCGACATGAACGATGACATGTCCGGCACCACTCTCCAGGGTCAGACTTTAGGCGCCAGCACAGTCACTGCAACGCCTGACGCTTTCGGCAAGGTCACGTTCAGACTAAACCCCACGGGCCCAACGGTCACCGACGAGATCACTCTGCTGGGCTACATCGTCGATGCCAATCACATCCGGTTGGTGGAAGGCAACGGTGATGGGCTTGGTGGCACCACGGGCGGCGTCGCCCTCACCCAGACCGGGACCGGAACCTTCAGTTCCACTTCCATCGCTGGTAACACCTAAGTAGTCGGCATGGCCGGGATTGATACCACTGGAGTGTTGCAGGTTGTCAGCCAAATCAGTCTCAGTTCCACCGGCACAACCGTCAGCGGTTTCGCCGACTTCAACGATCTCGTCCTGGTAGAGCCCGCGAGTCCGGACCCCGTGACTGCTGCGGCTTACACGGTGGATTCCGCCGGCGCCGGAGATGTGACGATAGCCGGCTTAGCCGACAGCGCCACCCCCCCTGTCGCCAACTATAACGTCCAGCTCTATTTGGACGGGAACGGCCATGCGCTGGCGATTACGCTGGACACTACTGATGTCATTGGCGGTAGTGGATTCCAGCAAGCCGCAGGCGCCTCATTCACCGCTGCGTCTTTCGCCGGCCCCTACGGCTTCGGTGCCGCCGGCGTGGATATGACCAACGAGAACGAGTTCGACGCCGTCGGTCCGGTTATGGCTGACGGAGTCGGAAGCATCTCCGGATTCGCTGACCTCAACTGGTTTACTTCAACACCGGAAGAAGTTGCGAATGCGCCCGTTACCGGCACGTTCGTCACTACTGGTAGCGCTGCTGCCAACGGCATCTTTTCCGCTGGCAGCATCACCGGCGTGGATGTCACGAGCTGTGTCCTGTTCACCTCAACCGGCCCCGACTGCACGGCCGACGTATTCAGCTACTACCTCATCGACGCGACAGGAGACAACATAGCGATCGAAACCGACGCCAACCAGCTAACCCTTGGAGTCTTCGCTCAACAGTAGCCGAGGAGCAGGTTTTACCAATTCGTGTTCAACTCAGTGGCGCACTCCGGTGTGCCACTTTTTTCTTGCCTGAGAAACATCCAGAAGCGGCCTTCGCGCCGGAAAACCGCGTCCTCTCGTCCCGTTTGCCCTGTTACGGGGGTGTAGGAATTTTCCCGCCCCTATAGCTATCCCCGCCCGATCCTTGACACCCTTGCCAACGCTCCCTAGAATTCATTAGAGAGTGGTGGAGACTTAATCTAAGCCACTGCATCTAAAGAATTTACAGGGAGCGGGTTCGCTCCTAGAGTTGGGTTGATATGCCGGCAGGGCCAGCGGGTGGACGGGAACGGGAAATCCTGACCGCCATCGTCGAGACATTCATTGCCAGCGGAGAGCCGGTGGGGTCGCGCACGCTTGCGCGCTCCAGCCGCGAAGGGCTGAGTGCGGCCACGATCCGCAACGTGATGGCCGACCTTGCCGATGCGGGATTTCTGGAGCAGCCGCACGCTTCGGCGGGGCGCGTGCCGACGGCGGAAGCTTATCGCTACTACGTCGAGCAGCTTAGTGGTGAAGTCCATCTCTCGCACGAGAACCAGAGCATCATCCAGGACACGCTGACCGGGGTTACGGACGTGGAGGAGTTCATGGAGCGCACTTCGCATGTGCTCTCCCTGATCTCGCACAGCGTCGGGGTTACCGTTGCCACTGCCGGGCCGCGCAACGCGCTCGAGCATGTTTACTTCTCGCGCCTGGGCGATCAGAAAGTGCTGGCAGTCGTGGTCACGCGTTCGGGGGTGGTGCGCGACCGCGTGCTGCGGCTCGATATCCCGCAATCGGATCTCGATCTGGCGGCGCGCTACATCAATGACAATTTTCGCGGCTGGACGATGGGCGACATGCGTGCGGAGCTGGCCCGCCGCCTGGAACAGGAACGCAGCGAGTACGACCGGCTGATGAAGTCGATCGAGCGGCTCTACCAGCAGGGGGCGCTCGCTTCGAGCGACGACACGCAAGCGGTGTTCGTGGAAGGCGCTGCGAACCTGGTTACGAACAGTGTGACTGGCCAGGAAGATCGGCAGCGCCTGCAAGAAATGCTGCGGACGCTTGAGGAGAAGGAAAAAGTTGTGAAGCTGCTCGGCGCTTATCTCGACACGCGGCAGGAAGCGGTGCGCGTGGTCATTGGGCTCGACGAGGCGCTGCCGTCGATGCGGAACTTTGTCCTCATTGGCGCTCCCGCCCGCGTGGGTGGCGAAGTGATGGGGTCGCTGGCCGTGATTGGGCCGACGCGACTGGATTATCAACACACCATGTCGGCGGTGTCGTACATCGCGCGGCTATTCGACAAACTTTTGAACGAATCGGAGTGATGCAGCGGTATGCGCAAAGGAAACGGAAAGACCGATGCGCGCTTTGATCTGAAGCGCGAGGATCTGGAGCGCGAGCTTCCGGCCGCGGAGGGCGGAGAAGAGGCCGCGCCTGCCGCGGTCGCGGCCAAACCAGCGGAGGTTGGTGCGGCATCGGAAGTGGAAAAGCTCAAGGCGGAGCGCGACGCGCTGCTTGACCGTCTTGCCCGTCTGCAGGCGGAATTCGACAATGCCCGCAAGCGCACGGCGCGTGAACAGCAGGATTTCCGCGAGTTTGCCGCCGCCGACGTCATCAAGAATTTTCTGCCGATTCTCGACGGTCTCGAGCGCGCATTAAAGGCTGCGAGCCCGGACCCTACCGACTTTCGCAACGGCATTGAGCTCATCTACCGTCAGTTTCAGGATGCGCTGCAGAAAATCGGAGTGCAGCCGATTCTTGCGATAGGGCAGCCTTTCGATCCACGGGTTCACGAAGCCGTCGAAATGGTGGATAGCACCGAAGTCCCAGATCACCACGTTTTCGACGAACTACAGCGCGGCTACAAATACAAGGACCGCCTGCTGCGTCCCGCGATGGTGCGGGTCGCTCGCAACGCCAGCGGTTGACGGACCCCTCAGGGGCTAAAGCCCTCGTTTTTGTTGGCTCTGGGCGGCACGGCTGAAGCCGTGCCCTACCCAAAACGATTTGCGACACAGATTGGATTTACTTTGCTAATTTGCTCAACTGATTTATCCGACTAACGAGTGGGGGGAGTTTCTGGCCGCCAATACAAAACGCGATTATTACGAGGTCCTCGGCGTCACCCGCACGGCCACCGACGTTGAAATCAAGAGCGCTTACCGCAAGCTCGCGATGACCTACCATCCCGACCGCAACCCCAACAATCCCGATGCAGAAGAGAAATTCAAGGAGATCACCGAAGCGTACGCCATCCTGGCCGATGGCGAGAAGCGATCTCTGTATGACCGCTTCGGGCACGCGGGGGTGAGCGGCAGCACCGGAGGGCCGGCCGGATTCGATCCTGCCATCTTCCAGGATTTCGGCGACATCTTCGGCGACATCTTCGGTTTCGGCGACATGTTCGGCCAGAGCAGCCGTCGTCGCAGCCGCGCCCAGCGCGGAGCCGACCTTCGCGAAGACTTGCATCTCGAATTTGATGAAGCGGTGTTCGGCATCGAGAAGCAAGTGAATGTCCGGCGCCATGAGACTTGCGACGCGTGCCGCGGAACCGGCGCAGCGCCGGGTAAAGCTCCGGTCACGTGCCGGTCGTGCAATGGACGAGGCCAGGTGCGGTACCAGCAAGGCTTCTTCAGCATTGCTCGAACCTGCCCAACCTGCCAGGGCGCGGGCAGCGTAATCACCGATCCCTGCCCGAAGTGCAAAGGCGAAGGCCGCTTGCTGCGCGAGCGCGTGGTCGAAGCCAAGGTGCCTGCGGGAGTGGAGGACGGCACGCGAATTCGTTTCACCGGTCTGGGCGAAGCGGGCGCGTTCGGCGGGCCAGCCGGCGATTTGTATGTTGTGCTGCACGTCAAAGAGCACGCTTTCTTTGAGCGCGAGGGCAACGACCTCCACTGCGTGGTTCCGATCTCGTTTCCGCAAGCTGCCCTCGGGATCGAGATTACGGTTCCGACGCTGGAGGGAGAACACAAGCTGAAAATTCCTGAAGGCACGCAGTCGGGAACCTCGTTTCGCATCCGTAACAAAGGCGTGCCGGTGCTCAATGGGCGCGGCAAGGGCGATCTTTTCGTCGAGGTGCGAATACAAACGCCTGGGAAGCTGGGTAAACGGCAGCGCGAACTGTTGGTCGAACTGGGAGAACTGTCCCCAGTGGAAAACAAGCCGCAGCGCCGGTCGCTATTGGGACGCGTGAAGGACATGTTTGGGTAGAGCAGCCATCAGCCGTCAGCCATCAGGAAAGGCGCATTCGTTCGAACGATATCAGTAGGGCGCTTTTACCGATAGCTGAAAGCTGAACTCATGACACGCCGCCGCTGGATTGCCGACGAAGTAACTGGAGACACCGCTGCTCTAGTGGGCGAACATGCGGCGCATCTTGCCCGCGTGCTGCGTGCTGAAATCGGGCAGGAGTTCGACATCGCAACAGGAGAAGAAATTCGCCGCGGAACCATCACCACGATCTCCTATGATCGCATTGAGTTCGCGCTCGGCAAGAAGCAATACCGTACGCCAAGGTCCAAGCCGTTTGACGCTCCGAAGATTACGCTGGCGCTCGCCATCTTCAAGTTCGATCGCATGGAATGGGCGATCGAGAAGTGCACGGAGATTGGGGTCGCTCGCATCATTCCCGTAATCGCCCGCCGTAGCGATGCTCATCTGGCTGCCGCAGCGGTGAAGCGCCACGAGCGCTGGCAGCGCATCGTTCGTCAGGCGGCCGAACAGTCGCGCAGGGCTGCGCCGCCGGAGATTACAGCTCCGGTCAAATTGAAGGATCTTGATGACGCCGGCGTCTTGCCCGAAAGCGTACAGACCCGCGTCGTTCTTGCCGAGTCTCTCGTAGGGTCTGAAGAGGACATTCGGCTGCGAGAAATTTTGGGATCCCGGTCAACCGAAGTTGAAGTGGCGCTCGCCGTGGGGCCCGAAGGCGGATGGGCCGACGGGGAACTCGCGTGGTTTTACGAAATGGGATGGGCTGCGGCCTCCCTTGGCGACACCGTCCTGCGAGCGGAAACCGCGGCGATTGTCGCCACTGCTCTTGCCCTTGAAGCGCTGCGGTGATTCCCTAGCAGGTTGGTGAAAAAGTCGTGATGCGCCTCGCAGCTGCCCTCAGCGGCTAAAGCCGCATTCAAAACAATGCAGCTATTGCAGCGCTGAAGCGCTGCGCCACCCAAAATCGAGCGCAGCATCGATTTTTTCGGCAAGTTCTGAAGTCGTGCCCTACCCAAAACCTGCTCGAATTGAAGTTTTTCCGCAGCCTGACAGAGCCTTCCACGACGACCTCTGATATTCTCCGGCTAGTGACTGCGACCGCCTCACCTGCGACGAAGATCGTTCCCGATGAATGCCAGCAGCAAGCCATTGGACACGTTCATGGCCCGATGCTGGTGATTGCTGGCGCGGGGACGGGGAAGACCACTGTGCTGACGCAGCGCGTCGCCAGCCTGATTCGCGAAGGGCACGCTCGGCCCGGCGAGATTCTTGCGCTTACTTATACCGAAAACGCCGCCGACGAGATGAATCGGCGCGTCCGCGCAGAACTCCAGGGCTGGAACTGCGACGGTCTCCAGGCCTGCACATTTCATGCGTGGTGCTATGGATTGTTGCAGCGTCGCGGTGCCGCTTTTGGTGTGCTCGACGACAAAGACCTTTGGGTGTACTTGCGCCGCCGTATTCGCGACCTGCGTCTCAAACATTTCGTGCGCGCCGCTAACGTCGGTCAATTTCTCGACAGCCTGCTCGACTTCATGCGTCGTTGCCAGGACGAACTGGTCGGCCCCGCCGAATACGCGCGCTATGTCGAACGGCTGGAACGCGGCGAGGTCCCGTTACCGCGCGTGGCCAAATCGAAACAGCAGGGAGATTTGGAAAAGACGGAGATTGTGGAGCGCTGCCAGGAAATCGCTCGCGTTTTCGCCACCGTGGAAAACATGCTCCGCGAAAAAAACCTGGGCACGTTCGGCCACATGATTACCAAGGCCTATCGGTTGCTGAAGGACGATCCCACGTTGCTCGAAGAAGAACGGCGCCGGACTCGCTTCCTGCTGGTGGATGAATTCCAGGACGCGAATTTTGCCCAGGTCGAGATCCTCTCATTGCTTGCGGGACCGGCGGCGAACGTTTTTGCCGTGGGCGATCCGGACCAGGCGATCTACCAGTTCCGCGGCGCATCGAGCGAAGCATTCACGCTGTTCGTAAGGAATTTTCCCGCGGCGCGAGTCGTTGTGCTTGGAAAGAATCGGCGCTCGCTCTCGCCGATCCTGCGCTGCGCTTTTGGCATGGTGAATGACAACCCGCCGGTGTTCGCACAAACGCCCGCACAAAAGGGAACTTCAATTTCCTACCAGCGTGCGCCGCTGGAATCACTGCGTGAGGAGGAGGCGAAGCAAAGAGGAGAGACCGCGGCCGCGCAGCCCGTCGAAATTGTTACTTGGGGCGATAAACAAGTCGAGGCCGCCGACCTCACCCGCCGGATCCAGAAGAAGCGGGATGAGGAAAGCTGTGAGTGGGGAAAATTTGCGGTGCTCTATCGCTTGCACAACCATCGCAATGAGATTGTCCACGAACTTGCCGAGCGGGGCATTCCATTCGCCATCGAAGGACTGGACGTCCTCGACACACCCGAGGTCCGCGACGTAGTGGCTTGCCTGACCGCCGCTGTGTCCCCAAACGACTCCACTAGTTTGTTTCGCGTGGCGGCGCTGCCGCAATTCGGCATCAACCCAATGGAATTGCGGGCAGCGATGAAGGCTGTGCGGCGGGAGGAACTCGATCTTCGCGCGGTTTTGGGAAGGCTCGCGGGTGGTGCAGCGGTGCTGGAAAGAGTGGAGAAAGCGCGCCGCGACGTGGAGAAAGATGGAGTTCGCGCGGACGATGCGGTGAACGTTGTGATCCGGCATTTCGACCTGCAGCGATCGGATTTGGTACTTGCGTTTCTGAAGTTCGTAGAAGCGTGGCACAAGAAACCCATTGCCGAAACTGAGGGCGCTTCCGAGTTTATCGACTACCTCGATTATTTTGGACAGGCGCGAGGAACAATCCCGCTTCCGCCCATCGATGACGATGGTGTGCGCCTGCTGACCGCGCACGCCGCCAAGGGACTCGAGTTTCAGCACGTGGCCATCATTCGCGGCTCGTCCAACAACTGGTTCCCAACTCCATACGGGGAGCCGCTCATTGCTTTTCCGGCGGAACTGCGCAGGCGGGACGCGTCTTCCAATGACGACAAAACACTGCACGAAGAGGAAGAGCGCCGTCTCTTTTACGTGGCCATGACGCGCGCCAAGGACACACTTGCGATTTACGCGCACCAGGGCAAGGGCAAAAAGGATCCGAAGCCAACCCAGTTTCTGCGGGAGTTCATGGCGAACCCGGCCTACAAGAAATTCTGGGTCGCTCGCCCAGCGGAGTTTACGCAGGACATTGCTGCCGGGGAAGAACAGAGAACTGCCGTGCAGCAATCGAATGTTGCCGCGTGGCTGCTGATGCCGCCGTCGGCGAGCTTCGTTGCCGGGCTGAGCGCGTCGGCCATTGAAATTTATGAAGAGTGTCCGCTGCGCTTCAAGCTTGAAAGGGAGTGGAACCTGCCGCGCGAGGTGCCAGCGTCGCTGCAGTACGGAGCGGCGATGCACCGCGTGTTGCGTACGTTCTACGATGCGCTGCGCTACGGCCGCGAGATTGGCGACGATGAGTTGCTTGAACAGTTCCGGTCCGGCTTGGCTGCGGCGGGCATCGCCGACCGCTATCAGTACGAGCTGTATCTGCGGCAGGGAATCGAGCAATTGCGGCAGTTCTTCGAGGCTGCTCGCAGCGCACCGCCGCCCGAGGTCATCGAAACCGAACGCGGATTTGAACTGCAAGTGGGCTCGGCAAAGTTGGCTGGACGGGTGGACCGTATCGATCGGACTGGCCCGGACACTGTTGCCATCGTGGATTACAAGACTGGCAAGCCGAAGTCGCAAGAGGATGCCGACGAGAGCCTGCAACTCTCCCTGTATGCGCTTGCGGCCAGGGAGACGTGGGGAAAGCGCGCCGACCGCCTGGTCTTCCATAACCTCGAAGACAACACGCCCGTCTACACCACGCGGACCGACGCCGAGTTGGAAGCGGCGAAAGTGCGCGTGCAGGAAGTGGCGGAGGGAATCGCGCAGGGAGAGTTCCAACCAAAGCTTGGGTATCACTGCGCGTTTTGTCCCTATCGCAATCTTTGTCCCGCGACCGAGAAGATCGTTGCGGCTTCGCGGAGGAGGTCGGCGTCTAGCGTTAACTAGCACTGGTTCCATAAATAGTTCTGGGGAAATTCCTGAGGAGGCCACGGCTTCAGAGGTTGGTTGCCGCGCGGGGAGTGTGGCCTCAACGGCTAAAGCCGCATTCAAGACAATGCAATTACCGCAGCGCTGAAGCGCTCCACCCCATCACGCCAAAACCGGGCGTGCTGGGGACCCCGGCGCCGCGCCACCCAAAATCCAGTGCTACGGGGCTGGGGAATCTGGAAGGCGCCGCAAAAAACTTTGGGGACGCTCATCGCGTCCCCTTTGTCGTTGCCTGTTGCACGTTCTTAGTGCTTCTTGGTGGTTTTCTTCTTTGCTTTCTTTTTGGTTGCCATGGATCTATTCTCCCTTTCCATTCTTCATGGAATTTCGCAACGGTGTTTTGTTGCAACTGATTGATGTATAGAGTCAACGCAGAACGAAGTCAAGAGAAAAATGATGGAAACGGGTGCGTGCAACGCTGTACCAAAGTCNNAAGTTCGCGTGACATCACGATTCACTCTCACGTGATCCCGCGTCGCGTTGTTGTCTGCCGCGAGCGCGTTTCAAGAGAACGCTTCGCTGCGATGACGCCGCGATTGCGCGTCGCGAGCCTTCGCGAAAGTTTCCGAGATCTGACAGCCGCAGCAAGTTAACGAGTGCATCATGGGCAACGTC
>PLIC01000058.1 GCA_003139995.1 Candidatus Acidiflorens stordalenmirensis
TATCAACTATGAAACTGCTCTAGGCGGCGGGCTTCGATGCGGAGGTCGGGGAGGGCGCGTCCGAACGAAATGGCGCCGATGACGCAGGCTACGCCTCCGATGGCGACGGTGATGGGCGCGCCGACGTGGTGCGCCAACGCTCCGCCGAAGAAAGCTCCGAAGGGAGCCATGCCCATAAACATCATCGAGTAAACGGACATGACGCGGCCGCGCAGTTGGTCGGGGACCATGGTCTGGATCAGCGTGTTCGAGCAGGCCATCTGCAACATCATCGAATAACCGGCGGGCAGCAGGAGCGCGACTGACAACCAGAATGAACGCGAGAACGAAAAAAGAAACAGGCTGATCCCAAAGCTGCCACAGGCGAATGCCACCCACCGCCCTAGTCCTCTCACTCCGGTTTTAGCGGCCAGCGTCAGGGCGCCGAAGAGAGCGCCTACGCCGGTGGCGCCCATCAGGATGCCGAGGCCGCGCGCGCCGCCGTGCAGAATTTTGTCGGCGAAGACCGGCATCAGTACGGTGTAGGGCATGCCGACCAGGCTCACCAGGCCAAGCAGCAACAGCAGCGCGCGAATGATGCGCGTGTGGTTGGCCCAGCGAAAACCTTCGATGATGTCTTCAATCGGCGAATGCTTGCTGGCACGCGGAGCGCAGTGCACGCGCATCAGCAACAGGCCGGTGATCACGGCGATGTAGCTAATGGAATTGGCGGCAAAGCACCAGCCTTCGCCGATTCTCGCCACCAAAATTCCGGCGATGGCCGGGCCGATGATGCGCGCGCCGTTGAACATCGAGGAATTCAGGGCGATGGCGTTCATCAGGTCTTCCTTGCCGACCATGTCGACGAGGAAGGACTGGCGGCCGGGAATGTCGAAGGCGTTCACCACGCCGAGCGTGGACGCCAGCACGAAGATGTGCCACACATGGACGCGTCCGCTCAGCGTGAGGAACGCCAGAATCCCGGCGAGGATCATGGCAGCGGTCTGGGTGGCAATCACGAGTCGCTGGCGATTGACGCGGTCGGAGGTGATTCCTCCAAAAGGAGCGATGAGGAAGACGGGAATCTGGCTGGCAAAGCCGACGCTACCCAGCAGCAGGGCGGATTTCGTCATGCGGTAGACGAGCCACGCTTGGGCCACGGTCTGCATCCAGGTGCCGATGAGAGAGATCAGTTGCCCGCTGAAGAAGAGCTGAAAATTGCGGTGGCGGAAGGCGCGCAGGGTTGTGGCCCATTTCGGCCGCCGCGCGGCTTCCGCGCCCGCTTCTACGGCAGCAGCAGAATTTTTCGCCTCGGTCACTCTTCTAGAACTTTTTCACATCTTTGGGATGAGAGCAACCGCAGGAGGATGCGGAGAGGAACCGGAAGGATCACTCAGTCCGCTGCCGGGGTTGTGACCGTTGACTTCACTGCAAATTTCCACAGCTCGCGTAACCGACTTGGAACTTCCCCGCCGGTTCGATCCGCGATAGAGTTAAGGACGGCCGGTTCGAAAGAGCCGGATCCGCGAAGGATGAAACGATGAGCACAGGTTCGAATCGTCTTGAACGCCGAGGCGCGCAGCGTTTCGAAGCGCACCAGCCGCTGGCCGTCCATTTCGATGGACGGACTGTGCCCGGTTTTGTTCAGGACTTGAGTGGCCGTGGAATTTTCTTTTACGCCGAGACAGCGCTGCCGCAAGGGGCAGTCGTGGAATTGACTTTTACCATGCCGTCGGAAATAACCTTGGCGGAAAATATGCTGGTTCGGTGCCGCGGACGGGTGTTGCGCGCCTCGGCTGCGCAGGCCGGTCATTCGCAGGCCGGTCAGCGAAACGGAATCGCCGTGCAACTCGATTCTTACGAGTATTTGCCCTCCGGCGAGCCAATCGCTCACTTCGTGCGCGTTTCGGCCGCGAGCGCCGCGGGCACGACCCCCACCCCGGCGCCGCGCTGAGACCTTGTTCTCCGACCCTGCGGCCGTGGTTCAATTCCCGAGTAGGCCGGGGGCCCAAGACCTGACTATCTGATTGGTCGCGTGCTGACCCATGAAAGGCATGTTTTCCCCGAGTCGAAACATCGCCAACCGGGTTACTATTCGGCAGAACGCAATTCGGCAGTGACAAGGAGATCCTTCCATGAGTTGCCGCCGTCTCTTGTTTGTCTCCGGCGCGGTTCTCGGCCTGAGCGCACTTCTGATCAGCCTTAGCGCTTGCGGCAGCTCCGGGCCAGCAACCCCAGTAGGCCCAGCGCCCAGCTACGCACTCACTGCCGCGGCGTTGAACCCAGGTTCAGTCACCGCGGGAAGCGCGTCGACTTCCACCATCACCGTGACTCCGGCCAATGGTTATACCGGCAGCGTCAGCCTTTCGTGCAGCGGCATTACCGGTGGCACTCCGGCTCCCACTTGCTCCTTCAGTGGGTCTCCGATAACGATCACGGGCACGGCTGCGGGCACATCCACGCTGACGGTGTCCACTACGAGCAGCACACCCGGCGGCAGCTACACCATCACGGTTACCGGAAGCGATGCCAAGAGTTTGGCTCCCACCAACGGTCCGCAGGCGCTGACGCTGACAACGGCGGCCGTGATCCAGCATGTTGTGGTCATCTTTCAGGAGAACCGCACCCCGGACAACCTCTTCCATGATCAAGTGCTGATCAATAACGGCGCAGATATTGCCATCAGCGGCGTGAACTCGGTGGGCCAGACCATTACGCTCAGCCCCATCGACTTGGGCACGGCCGGCTCCAACCCTCAGAATTACGACCTCAGCCACGCCCATTCCGCCTTCGTTTCCATGTATGACGGTGGCACAATGCATGGGGCGGACCTCATCCCGTGCTCTCCAGCCGCCAATTGTCCTCCGAATGCGCATCCCAACCCGCAATTCATGTACGTCAATCCATCCGACGTTCAGCCCTACTTCGCTATGGCCGAGCAATACACTTTCGGCGACCGCATGTTTCAGACCAACGAGGGCCCCAGCTTTCCCGCGCACCAGTTCATTCTTTCCGGCACTTCGGCCCCCACTGCGCCCCCCGCTGCGACCAGCAACCTTTTCGCGGCGGAGAATATGAGCGGGGGAAGCATCGCGGGCTGCATCGCCACGGCCGGAACAACGGTGACGATGATCGATCCCACCGGGAGCGAAACCAACCCGGTGCCCGAGTATCCTTGCTTTGACCATCCCACATTGACTGACCTCCTCGATGCCAAGAGTGTGACCTGGCGCTACTACACCCCCTCCGCCGGCTCCATCTGGACAGCGCCCGACGCCATCGAGCACATTTGCCTGCCGGAGACCGTCAACGGCACGCTCACCTGCACCGGCACGAATTGGAACAACAATGTGATCATCCCGGAATGGCAAGTCTTGCAGGACATCCCCAACGGCCAACTCGCGCAAGTGAGCTGGGTCATCCCCGATGGCGCACATTCCGATCACGCCGAAAGCAATAACGGCAGCGGACCTTCCTGGGTAGCATCCATTGTCAACGCGATTGGCAACAGCCCATATTGGGCAAACACCGCCATCATCATTACTTGGGACGATTGGGGAGGCTGGTACGATCACGTCGCGCCCAAAGTCATCAACGACGGTGTTAGCTGGGGATCGGGATATGTCTACGGTTTCCGCGTTCCCCTGGTCGTGGTCTCACCCTACGCCAAAGCCGCTTACATTTCTCACACCACACACGACTTCGGCAGCATCCTCAAATACATCGAGACCACTTTCAACCTGCCGTCGCTTGGCTATGCCGACGCTTCGGCCGACGACCTTTCCGATTGCTTCAGCCTCACCCAGACGCCCATCACCTTCAAGAGCATTCCCGCGCCCCTCGATGCCGCCCACTTCATCAACGACAAGAGTCCGCCCACCGACCCCGATGACGACTAGCGAATGACGACTAACGCCCGTTCGCAAGTTGACAAACCGGGCTCGGCATGAACCAGGCCCGGTTTTCACCCGGGCCGGATGCAGCTTCACGACCATGTCGCGCCTTTCACACGCCGGAGTTTAAACCCGTCACTGGATTGGCCGACTCCCGAGTGGCCGGCCGCTCGGAAACTGACGCACTAACGATACTTCTCTCGTCTTTTCAATCGTGGGCCAGTCTTTTCCAATCGAAGGA
>PLIC01000288.1:0-1272 GCA_003139995.1 Candidatus Acidiflorens stordalenmirensis
GAAGTGTTACAGCACGCCAAGTGCATAGGGGTTATACCGCACATGGTCAAAGGCGGCTTTGTCTTCGGAGCTGAAGGAGGCAAAGGCGTAGCCACCTGCCGCACGGCGGATGGCTGGAGTGCGCCGGCGTTCATCACGATTTCGGGCGGAAGCTGGGGACTGCAGATCGGGGTGGAAGCTGTGGACGTGGTAATGATCTTTCAGAATGACAAAGCGATGCAAAGGCTGCTCTCGAGTAATTTCCAAATTGGAGCGGACGCTTCCGCGGCAGCGGGTCCAGTTGGACGGCATGCCACGGCCGGTACGGATTGGAAGTTGGATACAGAGATCCTGACCTACTCCCGCGCCAAGGGTGCGTTCGCTGGGCTCACGTTGACCGGTGCATCGCTCCGCCAAGACAGCGATTCCCGGCACGCGATGTACGGAGATGCCACAACCCGGGCTTTGCTCTTGGGCGAAGTGCCAGTTCCACCCGCAGCCCAGCCGTTCGTTGAGGAAATTCGCCACGCAAAAGGTGAGGCCAAAACCGACAAACAGTAGGGCTTCCGGACTCGACTTACGGTTGTTCGTCATCAGCCGACGCCTCCTGCGTGTTCGAGTGGGAGCACAGTCCATCGTTTGTTTTCTTATCCGGTCGCGCAAAGCAGTTCTCTCGCGGACGTTGGATGAGATTCACATTCGTGTGCTCGCGAATGAGCACGGGAGGTTGAATTGCTCTAGACCATTTTCGTTGTTCTGCTGATTTTGTGGCTTCTGGGTTTCAGTTTGCATATCGGCGGAAGCCTGATCCACTTGCTGCTGGTTGTGGCGGTGGGGTTCTGATCATTAACTTAGTGAGCGGAAGGGGAAGTGGCGTTTGAAGAAAGGCAGTACGAGTCCCAGCACCAGGAGGCCCCGGTGTCAGCCTCCTGGCGCCTGCTTCACGCTTCGCCGGGTTGGGTAAAGGAAGAGCTTCATCCGCTCTCCGGCATCTGCGTTGAGAGGTAAGTGGACCTGAATGAGCGACAGCGGGAAGATCCGCATGTCGTCTACCGGAGACAATCACCGCGTAAACAATAACCGCGCCCGACGTAACGCACGAGGGCGCATGAAATCACCGTGATGGAGGCAACACTCATGAAACAAGTTGGACTTATCAGTACAGGAGTTCTGCTCCTTCTTCTCGGAACCGTTGCTCCCACGTACGCACAGGAGCGACAGGAACAAGAGGCTCAGTCCCCGAAACAGGAGCAGCAGGCTAAGCCTGAAAAGCAGCAGGCCAAGGGTCAGCAG
>PLIC01000288.1:1333-6756 GCA_003139995.1 Candidatus Acidiflorens stordalenmirensis
CAGCAGGCCAAGGGTCAGCAGAAACAGGAAAGGGAACAGCAGCAGCAGGCCAGGGGTCAGCAGAAGCAGCAGGGTCAGCGCCAGGCTGGATCTTCACAACGGCCCCAGCGCACACCGCAGGCGGAGGCCAGACAACGAGCAGAGCCGGCACTGCGACTCAGTGCCAGAGGCGAAGGTCGCATACCTGACGATCGCTTCCGTTCGCATTTTGGGCGCGGGCATAGATTCCGCATCGGCAGTCCGAGGATGGTCGACGGATATTCTCGCTTCCAGTACGGCGGCTTTTGGTTCGGATTCGTTGACCCATGGCCGGAAGGTTGGTACTACACCGACGACGTTTACATTGATTACGTTGATGGCGGATATTACCTGTACAACCCGTATTATCCCGGCGTTCGCATTGGCATTTGCGTCGTGATGTAGAACCGCCGCATGGAGGATGACCCGGCTTATCGCAATCATTTGAAATCCGGAGGGCGCCCCGTCCAAGCTCTGCTTGGGCGGGGCGCTGATCGAGTGGCCGCACTTGCACTTCGGAAGGATAAGTCCAACGTTCCGAACTTGTGCTGGAGGTCATTTCGCGGGGAAGGCGATCAGTCCTCGCCATCGTACAAATAGCTGTCTGTGTCAAGCTCAGATATGCTATTCAATACTGGCTCACTGTAATCGATTTACAATCGCATTTTGGCGTTCGGGTGACCGCCTGGAGCGGGGCGCGTCACGCGGGTGCGTGACAAAGGTCACAGAGCAAAGTGCGTCCTCCGCGTTGAATGCCAGAAGGGCGGAAGCGATCCGCGCCGGGGGGTAACGCTGAAAGCGCTGCTGCTCTCGCAGTCCAGGTCTCCACAAAGTCCCTCCGCAGACCTGGTCAAGAGAGAGGGACTCTGAACCAATGAGATGCGCCATAAACTCCGCCGACTCTACACTTCCTCCGCTGGAGGAAGAAGAGATCGCTCGCCGCGTGGCCGCGGAAAGGTCGCGGCTGGCGCAGGCCGCGGGGCTCCTCGAAAAACCCATCGAGCACTTCCGCCGCCCCATGGAGCGGCCCTTTACCGCGGAAGAACGCGACCGGGTGACCATTCTTTTCGGAGGCTTTACCTGGAAACACGAGCGTTTCATCGAAGCCGTGTTTCGCGGCTGCGGCTATCGCTTCCAGATGTTGCCTAACCCTGGCGTAGCCGCCTTCCAGACCGGCAAGGAGTATGGCAACAACGGCCAGTGCAATCCCACTTACTTTACAGTCGGCAACCTCATCGAGTTCCTGCGGTCGCTCGAAGCTCGAGGTCTCTCACGCCAGGAAATCCTCGACCATTACATCTTTTTCACCGCGGGCTCCTGCGGACCTTGCCGCTTCGGCACGTACGAGTCGGAGTACCGAATGGCGCTCGAGAATGCGGGCTTCGGGGGCTTTCGTGTCCTGCTTTTCCAGCAGGACCATGGCGTCAAGGCTACAACCGGCAACCCCGGCCTGAAGTTCACCGTAGACCTCGGCATGGGCCAGCTCAACGCGGTGAACCTGGGCGATGCGATCAATGACATGGTTTACCAGATCCGTCCCTACGAGGTTGTTCCGGGTGCAACCGACCAGGCAATCAAAGAAGTCGTGGATCGACTCAGCGATTTCCTGGAGCACCGGAAGCGTTACGAAATCCTCGAGCGTACGCCCGGATGGATTTCGGAACATCTGGCCCAGAAAAAGAAGCTCAAAGATATCCTCAACGGGCTCGGCAAGGTCCTCGATCACCTCTACGGCGAGGACTTCCTCAAAGCGATGCGCCTCGCCCGTGAGCGTTTGAACGAGGTCGAAGTGGACCGCACGCGCGTAAAACCTTTGGTCAAGATCACCGGTGAGTTTTGGGCATCACTCACCGAAGGCGACGGCAACTTCAACATGTTTACCTTTCTGGAGCGGGAAGGCGCCCAAGTGTGGGTGGAACCAATCGGTTGCTGGATTACCTATCTCCTGTCTCAGGCTCGGGCCAGCGCGCGAGCGAGAAAAGGCCTCGATGCCCCCTATCCCGGCGCCCGATGGTGGGAATTGAAGAAGCAACTGGCCAACGATTGGAAATTCCGCAAAAAGTGGTTGCTGTTGGGGCTGAGCGAAGGCATCTGGAACCGCCAACATGCGCGCACCGCCCGCCACCTGGGCAGGCTCGCGCACCGTCTCGCTCCACAGACCGAGCTGGCCCGCATGGCGCATCCCTTTTACCACTCACTCGCCCGTGGCGGCGAAGGGCATCTCGAAGTGGGTAAGAACGTTTACTACACCACTCACCGCCTGTGTCACATGGTGCTGGCTTTGAAGCCATTCGGTTGCATGCCTTCTTCACAATCCGATGGCGTGCAGTCTGTCGTGGTGAACCGTTTCCGGGAAATGATTTTTCTGCCCATCGAAACTTCGGGCGAGGGAGAGATCAACGCGCACAGCCGCGTGCAGATGGCCCTGGGCGAAGCCAAGATCAAGGCCAAGGCGGAGTTCGAACAGGCACTGGCTTCCACGGGCAAGAAGCTCGACGAGATTAAGGCATACGCCGCCCAGCATCGGCAACTGCGGAGTCCGTTCTATCCGGTTCCGCGCCGCCGAGGCATAGCTGGGGTTGCCGCCAACTTTGTTTTGCACGTTGGCGACCTGATCGATGGCAAAGCACGCCTGGCCAAGCTGCCGGGCGTGATCTGAGGAGTGTGAGAGATTCTGTGGGAACGACCGCACAACGCGCGTGCCTCGCCGATCGGCAGCCCGAACTGCTGGACCAGGCGCAGCGGGCCGCATCTGGCATCCGCTATCGCGTGGGCATGGACGTCGGATCGACCACGGTCAAGGCCGTCGTCGTCGAAGTCGGAACCAGCGAAATGGCGAGCGGCGAGGAGGGGACCGACCGCATTCTTTGGCGCGACTACCAGCGCCATGACACGCGCCAACCCGAGAAACTTCTGGAATTCCTCCAGCGCATGGAAGCCGAAGTCGGCATTGCTCCCGAGAACTGCCGCATGTTCATCACCGGCTCCGGCGGCAATGCGCTCAGCGCTCTCATCGGCGCGAAGTTCGTGCAGGAGGTGAACGCGGTCGCGCTCGCGGTCGAGAAGCTCCATCCCGAAGTGAACTCGGTCATCGAGCTGGGCGGTCAGGACGCCAAAATCATCATTTTCAAAGAGGACGGCGGAAACGGCCGCAGGAAGAAGATCCCTTCGATGAACGACAAGTGCGCGGGCGGCACCGGCGCGGTCATCGACAAGATCAACGCCAAGCTGAAGATTCCGCCCGACGATTTGTGCAACCAGGGCTACAAGGGGATCAAGGTTCATCCGGTCGCGGGCAAGTGCGGCGTTTTCGCCGAGACCGACATCAATGGCCTGCAAAAGCAGGGCATCCCGGCCGACGAACTGATGGCTTCGCTTTTCGACGCCATTGTTCTGCAGAACCTCACCGTCCTCACTCGCGGCCACACGCTGCGCCCACACGTGCTGCTGCTGGGCGGGCCGAACACGTTCATTCGCGGCATGCGCGAGGCCTGGCAGCACAACATCCCTCTCATCTGGA
Organism: Candidatus Acidiflorens stordalenmirensis; assembly: GCA_003139995.1. Lineage (GTDB taxonomy): Bacteria > Acidobacteriota > Terriglobia > Terriglobales > Acidobacteriaceae > Acidiflorens > Acidiflorens stordalenmirensis. The sequence continues at coordinate 4,872 of PLIC01000288.1, forward strand.
AAGAGCGGGGAATCGAGCTGCCACCCGATGTCGCTCCCGAGGACATGATCAAGAACCCGGAGAACGCGCTGTATTTTGCGGCCATTGGCGCGGTGGAATTCGGCAAAGGAGAGGACGCGGGGATTGGGCAGTATCTTGGGACAGAGTGTCTTGAGCACTACATCTTCGAAGGGCGCCAGCAGGAAAAAGCTGTTTCCGGCAACCGCGGCTTGGGTGCTTCGAAGAAAGAATTAGACGAGTTCAAAGTCAAGTACTGGCGGCCAAGATTCGTTCCGGCGACCTTCCGGCCGGGTGAACGAGTCCAGGCTTTTATCGGCGTCGACGGCGGTTCGACTTCCACCAAAGCAGTGCTTTTGTCGGAGCACGGCGAGGTTCTCTCGAAGGCCTACCAACTCTCGAATGGCAACCCTATACAGGACACCGTTGACCTCTTGGAGAATTTGCGCCAGCAGGTGGAATCCCAAGGCGCGATCCTGAAAGTTCTCGGCGTTGGCACGACTGGCTACGCCAAGGACATCCTGCAACGGGTGCTGCGCGCCGACGTGGCTTTGGTCGAAACCGTGGCACACACCGAGTCGGCCCTGCGCTTCTACAATGACCCACACGTCATCGTGGACGTGGGCGGCCAGGATATCAAGTTCATCATCCTCAGAAATGGCCGCGTTAAGGATTTCAAACTCAACACACAATGCTCCGCGGGCAACGGCTATTTTCTGCAGTCCACTGCGGAGGGATTTGGCATCCCGGTCGAGAACTATGCGGACGTTGCTTTCAGCGCCGGCACTATGCCTGTCTTCGGTTACGGCTGCGCGGTGTTCCTGCAGTCCGACATCGTCAACTTCCAGCGCCAGGGCTGGCGCGCGGAAGAAATCCTGGCCGGCTTGGCGACGGTGCTGCCCAGGAATGTTTTCTTGTATGTCGCCAAGGTGCCAAGCCTCGCCGCCCTGGGCACACGTTTCATTCTGCAGGGCGGCACGCAGAACAATCTCGCCGCCGTGAAGGCGGAGGTGGACTTCCTGCGCGCCAACTTCCGCTCCATGGGGAAAGAACCAGAGATTGTTGTCCACCAGCACTGCGGCGAATCGGGAGCGATCGGCGCCGGCATCGAAGCCATTCGCTTGTGGCGCAACGGGCACTCCACGACCTTCATCGGCCTGGACGCCGTCCGCAACATCCGCTACCGCACCACGCACAGCGAAGAAACGCGCTGCCACTTCTGCAAGAATGCCTGCCTGCGCACTTTCCTCGATGTACAGACCGGAATCACGGATGGCTGGGCGCCACCGTCTTTCCTCACCAAGGTGCCGCTCCAGCCCGGTGAGCAACGCATGATCGTCGCCACCTGTGAAAAAGGCGCAGTGGAAGATGTTGAAACTATGCGCGGCATCAAGGCCAATCTCGACGCCACCAAGGCCGCCAATCCAAACTTGGTGGAGATTGCCGCCCGCGAAGTGTGGCGTTCGCGCCACCCAGAAAGCGTCGCCGATCCAATCCCCACCCGCGCGTGGACGGCCGCCGCACGCCGGCGCGTCGCGCTGATGAAACAGCGCGGGCAGCTGCGCATCGGCATTCCTCGCGTCCTGAACATGTATGCCTACGCGCCGCTGTTCAGTTCCTATCTGGAAAGCTTGGGCGTGCAGGCGGAAAACATCGCTTACTCGGACTTCACCAGCGGGGAGATGTACCGCGCTGGATCGAGCCGTGGTTCGATCGATCCATGCTACCCCTCAAAGATCACCATCGCGCACGTCCACAACCTTATCTTCAACAAGCACCGACACAAGCCGCTGCACGTGATTTTCTTCCCCATGTTCGACGTGCTGCTCTCCCCCCTCGTGAACGCCAGGGGGCACAACGCCTGCCCCACAGTTTCGGTGACACCGGA